>CAMODB010000034.1 GCA_946611195.1 uncultured Bacillota bacterium | reverse complement strand
ATCGTTATATGACATATTCTTATCATCAGGAATACATGTTAATAACTCTAAAGGTTTAGTATCTAAATCTTTTTCGTAAGATAAATCAACCATTCGATTAACGATTAATCCTGCTTTATCAAACATTACTAATTCTTTCGCGACATCGTAGATTGTTCTTACAACTTGTAAGCCTTTCTTACTCGCATCACTTACTAGAATTAAGTGAGTTACTTTTTCCATAACGCGGCGGTTAACCTGTTCAATACCAGCTTCTCCATCAATTACGACATAATCATAATTATTCGCGATTAAACTAATAACTTCTTTTAAATAAGCATTAACTTTACAATAACATCCCGCGGATTCAGGTCGGCCAATCGCAAGGAATGAGACATTTTCAATTTCAACTATTGAATCATATAATTGAAATTTAGCTTCTGAAAGCATCTCAATCGCAGCTTTAGTATTTCCATCATTTACGGTGTTAATAAATAATTTTCTAATATCATCAACTGTAGAATGAACTTCAACACCTAAGGCAGTAGATAGACCAATTGCAGGATCGGCATCAATCGCGAGAATCTTTTTATCCGGATAAGCTTCTTTTAATAGACGAACTGTTAAACTTGAAATCGAAGTTTTTCCTACTCCACCTTTTCCAGTAAAGGCAATAACAACTGTTTTCTTCTTCCCCATAATTATTTAACCTTTATGATAATGAAGTTATCCATCATATCAACTTTCTCTAATGTACCTTTAATTACTAATTTCTTTTCCATTAAATCAGTTAAAATAATGTCTTCACCTTGAATTTCAATATTTGAGACATTAGTCATTAAAATTTTATCTTCTTCTTTATTATTTCTATATGCAGTAGATAAACACATAAGTTAATCCTCTTTAATTTCTTCTAAAGCTTTTGAAAGTAAAGCATTACCTTCTTCATATTTCTTAATTGCATTAATTACATATTCATGTGCATTAGTAAATCCGTGTTCACTTAATTCATCACATAAATCATCTAATTCTTTAGTATGTGATTCATTATGTTTCACTAAATATTTAATTAATAAAATTAATTCCTTTATAGAATGTTCTTCATGATGAGTATGTTCATGTTCCATAAAAAAAATCTCCTTAAATTCAACCAATAAATGAGTAAATCTTTATCGATATCAAAATTATACTCAATATACCTTGTATAAACAATGAACTATAAGGAAAGTTTTTTTATAAAATTAAGCAATTATGAAAGACCCACTATCAAACAGAGAGTTCGATTATGGATTAGTTAACATACATTCATTATTAAATTTAAAATTTTTATTTATTTAATATACGTGCAATCTCTTTGAATAATTTATCAACAACAATAGGTTTTGCAATATGACCATTCATTCCCATATTAATAGCCTTCTTTTTATCTTGTTCAAAAGCATTTGCTGTCATCGCGATAATTGGAATATTAGCTTTTTCTTTATCATCTAATTTACGAATAGCTTCTGTTGCTCCATAACCATCTAAATTAGGCATTTGAATATCCATTAAAATAAGATCAAATGTTCCATGTGGATTTTCAACTAATTTATTAACCGCATCTTGACCATCAACCGCGCGAGTACAAGTAACACCTACTTCTTTTAAAACTTCAATCGCGATTTCTGCGTTCATATCATTATCTTCTGCGAGTAAAATCTTCTTACCATCAAGAATCTTCTTAGATAAATTTTCATCTTTTAAGTTATTCATATTAATATCCTGAATCATTTCTTTAGAACTAATTTGTAAAGGAATAGTAACAGTAATAGAAGTACCTTTATCAATTTCACTTTCAACCTTAACATCACCATTCATTAAATCAATAAGTTTTTTAGTAATATTTAAACCAAGACCAGTACCTTTAATTTCTTTTGCACGTGAATCACGTGAGAATTCATCAAACATAATCGGTACAAATTCTTTAGACATACCAATACCAGTATCACGAATAACGAATTTAAACATACCATAATCAGGATAAGGAGAATCAATTTCACTAACTTCAAAATCAATTGAACCCTTATTAGTATATTTAATCGCATTAGAAATAAGATTAAGACAAATCTCTTTTAATTTAGTGGAATCTAAATATACATAAGGATGATTTACTTCAATTTTTTTAGTAAACTTAAGATTCTTCTCTTTTGCACCTGCTTCAAAAACGCTGTATAAAGATTGCGCGAATTCATTTAAATCCCATGGAGAAGTTTCAATTGTAACTTTTCCAGATTCAATACGTGCCATCTCTAAAACATTATTAATTAAATCTAATAAGAAAGCATTTGATGATTTAATTTTAGAAATGTAATCATTTCTTTTATTAACATCATCAAAATTCTTCTCAAGTAAATTAGTATAACCAACAATCGCATTCATTGGAGTTCTAATATCATGAGACATATTAAATAAGAAAGAAGATTTAGCTTGAGATGCTTTAGTTGCTTTTTCTCTAGCTTCTTCAAGTTCTTTTTCACGCGCAAGTCGATCAATTGAAACAATATAAATATGAATGATAAAGCAACCTAAAGCAAAACCAATCATACTAAATGGGAAATCTGCATAGAAATATTGGAGAACACTAAATGCAATTAATTCAATCGCGAAAGAAAATACAGAAACATATTTAATTCTACGATTAACAATTCTTTCTTTAATAATATGGAATAAAGAAATGAATGCTAATACTAAATAAGAAACGTTTTGTAAAACGAAAAATAAGATACGGAACCTACCAATAATATATGTACAATCATCATCAATCTCAAACACTAAATTAGTAAAGCAATTTCCGATTAAGATTAAAATACCAAACATAACGACTGTAAATGAGAAGATTCTTAATAAAATAGGCTTTTTAAGAACATCATTTAGATAAGTCGCGACGAAATTAGTCCAGAAATATGTAATACTAATCATTAAAATAAAGTTAAAAGTATAAACAATATGGAAGAAAATAGGGTTTGGAAAAACTTTCGCAGCACAAATGCCCCACAATGAATCACCAAGACCGAATATAATCGTAACTATCAATAATTGTTTATATTCAATTCGATTTTTAAAATCTCCTCTTTTAGCAACAAGAAAAATATCGTGAGAATAGATAATAATTAATAATATAGTTAATGTGAACGCAAAAACTGCGTACAATATTGTAAGCATATATGTTCCCCCTATTATCTATATAATAGCATATTTGGATAACATTGTAAAAAAATCTTTATTTTATATATTTTTTAATATATATTAACAAGTTAAATCCTACCTAAAATTTGGTCTAAATTTTCTTCTAAATTATGGCCAAATTTTAGGCAATATTTTCAGTGTTGTTTAGAATATAAAAATATATTAAAAAATTTTTAAAAAATGTATTGAAATTTAGTAACAATGTGAGTATATTTTTTATGTTAATTGTTTAGAGATATTAAACTTTATTATTAAAATCCCCAAACTTTTAATAGAAAGGAGAAATTAGATGCTTAAAATAGGTAAAAAGATTAAACAATTACGTTTATTAAAAAACTTAACTCAAGAAGAGCTTGCAACTAGATGTGATCTAACAAAAGGTTATATATCTCAACTTGAAAACGATCTTACTTCTCCCTCAATTGCAACTCTAGTCGATATTCTAGATGTACTTGGGACAAACTTAAACGAATTCTTCTCTCAAGATACAGTTACTGAAAAGATTGTATTTACTAAAGAAGATTACGTTCAAACTAATTATGATTATGGTTCAATTACTTGGTTAGTTACTAACGCTCAAAAGAATGAAATGGAGCCAATCTTATTAGTCTTAAATCCAAAAGAAAAGACCCAAAATGATTACCCTCATGAAGGTGAAGAATTTGGTTATATTCTTGAAGGAAGCATTGTTATCTGTATTGATAATAAGAAATTTAAATGTAAGAAAGGTGAAACATTCTACTTTGATTCATCTAAACCTCATCATTTAGAGAACAATAACAATACAGTCGCGAAAATAATTTGGATTTCAAGTCCACCTAATTTCTAATTTACTAATTTAGTTAAGGAGAATATGAATTATGAAACAAGAAAACAATTTAGAAAATAAATACATCATTGAATTAAATGATATTAAGAAGAAATATGATGATTCAGATGTATATGCAGTTGAAAGTTTTAATCTCAAAATCAAAAAAGGTGAATTCGTCGCTATCCTTGGTCCTTCTGGATGTGGTAAAACAACCTTACTTAATACAATT
>CAMODB010000033.1 GCA_946611195.1 uncultured Bacillota bacterium | reverse complement strand
AGATTTGGATGATGAAGAATATTTGATGGAAGAAGAATCAGAAATTAAAGTTAGTGATTTCGATTCCAATGATAATTCTAATTTCCAAAGTGATGACTTAGTTCGATTATATTTACACGAAATTGGTCAAATTGAATTATTAAGTGTTTCAGAAGAAGTAAAATATGCTAGTATTGTTCAAGATGGATTAATTGCGGAAGAAAAATTAGCTTATTATGAAAAAAATGGTAAAGAATTAGCCAGTGATGAGAAAAAAAGACTTGAAGATGCTGTTAAAAAAGGTTATGATGCGAGAAATGTCTTAACAGTATCCAATTTGAAATTGGTTGTATCAATTGCTCGTCGTTATACTAATCGTGGTCTTGAATTAATGGATTTAATTCAAGAAGGTAATGTTGGCTTAATGAAAGCAGTTGTTAAATTTGACCCTACTCGTGGTTATAAATTCTCAACATATGCACACTGGTGGATTCGTCAATCAATCAATAGAGCAATAGCTGATAAAGGACGTACTGTTAGACTTCCTGTTCATATGCATGATTCGATTGCCCATTTATCTCGGGTTCGTCGTCATTTGAGTCAAGAATTACAAAGAGAACCTACGCAAGAAGAATTAGCTAAAGAAATGAATACTACGGTGGAAGAAATTGTAAAATTACAAAGATATTCCCAAGATTCAATTTCTTTTGATTCCTCAATTGGTGATGATGATGATTCAACATTAATTGATCTTGTAGCTGATGAAAATACGCTTAATCCCCTTGAATATACGGAAAAAGCTTTATTTGAAGAAGAAATTGATGAAATATTACAAACTCTAACACCAAGAGAAGAAATGGTTATTCGTTTAAGATATGGTATTGGGGTGGATCGTGTTCATACTCTTGAAGAAGTTGGTACTATTATGGACCTTACACGTGAAAGAGTTAGACAAATTCAAACTAAAGCTATTTTACGTTTACGTCAATACCAGAGATTGAATAGATTAAAACAACATATGTATTTTAAATAAAAGAGGAAATATAAAATGGAAATTTCAATGGAAAAATTTGTGAATTTTTTAAAACAACAAGGTTTTGTCTATCAAGGTAGTGAAATCTATGGTGGTTTAGCTAATGCTTGGGACTATGGACCATTAGGTGTTGAATTAAAAAATAATATTAAACAAGCATGGTGGAAGACATTTGTTCAACATCATCCTAATAATGTTGGTTTAGATGCGGGAATCTTAATGAATCCGGAAGTTTGGGTAGCATCTGGTCATGTTGGTGGTTTCTCTGATCCATTAATTGATTGTAAAGAATGCGGTTCGCGTCATCGTGCTGATAAATTAATCGAAGATTTTACAAAAGGAGAAGAAACTGGTGATGGTTGGGATAACGATAAATTATATAATTATCTAATTGATCATCAAATTCCTTGTCCAAAATGTGGTAAAGTTAATTACACACCAATTCGTAAATTCAATTTAATGTTTGAAACGCATCAAGGCGTTATTGAAGATGATAAAACAGTTGTTTATTTAAGACCAGAAACAGCACAAGGTATCTTTGTAAATTTCAAGAATGTTCAAAGAACAACTAGAAAGAAAGTACCTTTTGGTATTGGTCAAATTGGTAAATCCTTTAGAAATGAAATTACACCAGGTAATTTTATCTTCCGTACACGTGAATTTGAACAAATGGAATTAGAATTCTTCTGTAAACCAGATACTGATCTTGAATGGTTTGCCTATTGGAAAAAGTTTTGCTTAGATTTCTTAACTAAACTTGGCTTAAAGAAAGAAAATATTCGTTACCGTGATCATGCGAAAGAAGAATTATCTTTCTATTCAAAAGCAACAACTGATATTGAATTTAAATATTTCTTTGGCTGGGGTGAATTATGGGGTATTGCGGATCGTACTAATTATGATTTAGGTGTTCATCAAAAACATTCTGGTGAATCTTTAGAATATTTAGATCCTGATACTAATGAAAAATATTTACCTTATGTTGTTGAACCAAGTGTAGGTGTTGAAAGATTATTATTAGCGGTTGTAACTGATAGTTACGAAGAACAAGTACTAGAAGATGGGGAAATAAGAGAAGTATTACATTTACATCCTGCTCTTGCACCTATAAAGATTGCGGTATTACCGCTTGTTAATAAACTTGAAGATAAAGCAAAAGAAGTCTTTGATTTATTAGCTAATGATTACATTTGTGATTATGATCGATCTGGTAAAATTGGTAAAAGATATCGTCGTCAAGATGCGATTGGTACACCATATTGTGTAACAGTTGATTTTGATTCTTTAGAAAATGGTGTTGTTACTGTTCGTAATCGTGATACAATGGAACAAGAATCAGTTAAAATAACGGATTTAAAACAATATTTCAGTGATAAATTTAAATTTTAATTAAAGGAGGTGAGGACATGATTCCTAATGAGACTATTAAAAAGATTCAAGAAGAAGTTAATATTGTTGAAGTAGTATCAGAATATGTAAATCTGAAGAAAAGTGGAAATAATTATGTAGGATTATGTCCTTTCCATGATGATAAAAATAATCCTTCAATGACAGTAAGCGCAGAAAAGAAAATTTTTAATTGTTGGACCTGTCATACTAAAGGTAATGTCATTCAATTTGTTTCTAAAATTGAAAATATTTCTTTTTCACAAGCTGCTATTAAGCTTGGTAAGAGAGTAGGTATTGCGGTTAGTGATAATTTAAATAAAGAAGATGAAAAAAAGAATCGACTTTATGATTTATTAGATGAAGCTTCTAATTTTTATCAATTTTATTTAAATCATAGTGAAGAAGGCATTAAAGCTTTAGAATATTTACATAATCGTGGTATTGATGATGAAATAATAAAAACTTTTAAAATTGGTTTAGCTCCGGATTTATATGATTCTTTGACAAAACATTTAACGAAAAAGAATTATTTAGAATTAGATCAAATAGAAGTTGGTATAGCTCGTGATGGTAATAAAGGCTTATATGATACTTTCCGTAATCGTATAATGTTCCCTTTAAGTAATGTTTATGGTCGAACAATTGGCTTTAGCGGTCGAATTTATAATCAAGTTGATCAAGCAAAATATATAAATTCAAATGATAATTATGTTTTCCATAAAAGTGATGTGCTATATAATTTAAATAATGCCGTTAGTGAAATAAATAAGAAAAAGCAAGTTTATATTTATGAAGGCTTTATGGACGTTATTGCGGCATATCGTTGTGGTATGAAAAATGCTGTTGCAACAATGGGAACAGCTTTGACTAAGAGTCATATCAATACCTTATTAAAATTGACACAAAACATTGTTCTATGTTTTGATGGCGATAGTGCTGGTATAGGCGCAATGCATCATGCTGCAACCTTATTTAGTGAATTTAATGTTATTCCTTATTCGGTAGTTCTACCTAATAATCAAGATCCTGATGAATATATTAAAGAACATGGCTCTAAATCTTTATATGATTATTTAAATAATGAAGCGCGTCCTGTCTATGAATGGTTATATCGCTTAGCTAAAAAAAGATTAGTTGTTGGTGATTTAATTAGCAGTGAAAGCTTTAAAAAAGAAGTATTTGCCTTCTTAAAAGAAACAAAAGTTAGTACAGTCGTTGAATATTATTTAAATCAAATGGCTAAAGATTTAAATGTGGAATTTGAATCAATTAAGCGCGATTTTGATAAATATAATTTCTCTTATAGTAATTACCAACCAAAAGAAATTAAAAAAGAAGTCAAAGAAACTAAAACTTCATCTTCTAAAAAAGTAAAAAGAGCATTTCAAGTAATCATTAAACATCTCTTATATGATTCACAAATCTATAATAAAATTGATGGTAATGAATTTATTGATACTTCATTAAATTTAGAATTTTCTCTTATCGCAAAAATCTTTGAAATGTTAACTTCTGATACTAATTTAATTAATAATCCAGCATATTCGGAAATTATTATAAATGAATTAAATAAGAATAATAATTTTAAAGCTTATATTGATCAAATAATTAATGACAAAACTATTGACATTAATGATAAAAAAGAATTTGAAGATTGTGTTAAAACTAAAAGAGAATATTTAAATAAAATTAATTTTAAAAAGCAGAAGGATAAATTTATCAAACAACCTAACAAAGAAAATGTTGATAAATATGTGCAAGCTAAAAGGGATTTATTAGGATGATTCAAAAAAGAATTCAATTAGCAGCCTTATATATTGATGAAGGAGATTTGGTTTTAGATATCGGTACTGATCATGGTTATCTAGGAATTGAAGCTTATAAAAGAAGAGCTGCTTTAATTACTTTAGTTGATAATAAAATAGAACCATTGAATAAAGCTAAATTAAATACTCAGGATTTAATAGATCCTAAAATTGTCGAATATCTTTTAAGTGATGGCTTTAAAGAAATTAATAAAACATATGATAAAATATTTATTCTAGGTCTTGGTGGAGATTTAATAAGTAAAATTATTGCTGACGGAAGAAATAAAATAGCAGATGAAGCGTTATTAATTCTTGATGCCCATACAAAAATAGATCATTTAAGAAAGTATTTATTTGATAATAGTTTCCTTATTAAAGAGGAAAAAATCATTAAAGAAAATAATCATTATTATGAATTTATTGTTTCCAAAAAAGCAAAAACATTATTTCCTTATAATGAATTAGATATTCTCTTTGGGCCACTACTTCGAAAAGAAAAAAGCCCACTTTTTATAGAAAAATGGGAAAAGAAATTAAAGAAGAATCTTGAAATTTTAAAAAATAATCCTGATGTAAAAAATATTATTAGAGAAAGTGAGTTAATAAAAGAAGTTATATGAGTAAAGTAAAAGATATTTGTAGTTTTCTTTTAGAACGCTATCCCTTAGAACTTTGTTCATCTTTTGATTATGGAAAAACTGGTTTACAATTTGGTTCTTATCAAAAAGATGTAAAAAAAGTAATGATTACGCTTGATGCGGCTAGTTATGTTTTAGATGAAGCATTGGAAAAGAATTGTGATATGATTGTTAGTCATCATCCTTTTATGTTTAATTCGATGTTGAATTTAAATTATGATACGCCTCAAGGTAAAAAAATGTTAAAAGTATTTCAAAATGAATTAAATATTTTTGCAATGCATACTAATTTTGATGTTGCAGTAAACGGTATGAATGATATATTGGCTTCTTTAATTGGCTTAAAAAATGTTAAATCATATCCCGAAATACCTAATGAAAAATCCTTCTTAAGAATTGGCGAAATTAAAGAAA
>CAMODB010000032.1 GCA_946611195.1 uncultured Bacillota bacterium | reverse complement strand
TTTAAATATAATTATTAATTTCCAAATACTGCTATTAAAAGAATAACAACTAAGATCACTGAATCCGCTAAAAGGATTTTAGCAAGTTCTCTATTAATCTTTAATCGGTCTTTATTTGCATTAGCTCTTTTTACAATACTTTCTCTTTTTGGTATAGCAATGATACTGACAATTACACCAATAAAGGTAAAAACAAACCATAAAATATCAAAAATATTACCAAATAAATGAGGTAACCCTTTTTCAATAGTTACCGGTGTATTCCATTTAAAGATAAATGAAGTAACATCTGAAGCAAGGAATAAAAAGATTGAAGGATAAACAATTGCTCTAGCAAAATTTAAATTCTTAGAAATCTGTTTACTCTTTTCGTATTTAACATCAATTTTTCCGTTAGCGCAGTTAACATATTGATGATGTTTACCTAAAACAATCTTAGCAATAGGTACTAATACTACTTCAACACTCTTTTGTTCAATCTTACTGACCTTTTCATCCATCTTTTGTAGTCTTTGGTAAGATTTTGTTTCTTTTAAAGCATTTTCAATATGTTTATCAATTTCATTTTCATTTAAGATATATGAAGATTCAATTGGATACATATCATTATCACTTAATTTAGGAGCATCTAAAACAACTTGGACTTCATAATGTTCAGTAGTACCAAGTAATTTAATATTTTCATCTTTTAATGAAGTATTAATATTATCGACAACTGAAGTCTTCTTAGTTTGTTTCATCACATCTTTATCAATGATACTAATTGCATCAAGATTATTTAATCGATTACCACTATTCTTATCGTTAGCGTAGAAAGCAGTTTGGAATTTAATGAATTCTTGATGTTCTGTCTTTTCTTCATCTTTATCTTTCCAATAAAGACGCGCAATTGATGTGACAAAATAAATTGGTAAATAAGTTACTTGTACCGGTACTTGATCAACCTGATAATTATTAATGAATTCGATATAAGAATCATCGACATCTAAGCCTTGATTCTTAATATATGTAACAATCTTACTGATGACATCTTTACGATTCTGATAAGACTTTGCAACTTCTACATCATTAACAAAGCTACCTAAAGCCTCTTTTGTTTGATTGTAATTCATAATTATTCCCTCTCAAATAATTTCTTAAAAGGAGCGTCTTCTTCATCAACAACAGTTACTTTTTCAATCACAACGTTATCATATGGTTTATCATGAACTGATTTATTAGTTCTAACTTTTGCAATCTTTCTAACTACGGCATAACCTGCTTCATCAGTTTGACCAAAAGCTGCGTATTGTCCATCTAAGAATGAACAATCTCCATCACAAATAAAGAACTGTGAACCTGCTGAATCTGGATGAGCACTTCTTGCCATAGAGATAACGCCTGGTTTATGAGATAACTTATTATCTACACCATTAATTCTAAATTCACCTTTTATTGAATATCCAGGTCCACCTGTACAATCATTTTTAGGGTCACCGCCTTGAATCATAAAGCCCTTGATAACTCTCATAAATGTAAGACCATCGTAGAAACCTTTTTTAGCAAGTTCAACGAAGTTTGCACATGTTTCCGGAGCGTTTGCTCTATCTAATGTGATATTGATATCACCAAAATCTTTTACATGAATTATAACCATATTTTTTTCTCCTTATTTTTATTATATACAAAGATTTATTCTTTGTTTACATTTTTAATGTAATTAGGTAAATCAAGTAATGAATCTAGTTCAGTTACATAATTTCTTAATTCTTCGTCTAAAGGACAAATATCTTTAATATAGACTGCTTTAAAATTACCAGCAAGAGCTCCTCTTAAACCGTTATTTGCGTCTTCTACAACAATACAGTTACATGGTAAAAAATGATAATTTTCTACTGCCTTTAAGAAAATATCAGGAAAGGGTTTACCTCTTTCTACCATTGAACCAGTAATTACATCATCAAATTGTTGAAGTAAATTACCATTCTTTAGATATAAATCTAAATATTTATTACTAGAAGCTGTTGCAATAAAGATTTTAATGTTGTTCTCTTTACAGAACTTAATAATTTCCTTAACACCTTTCTTTAAGCAAAGACCATTTTTTTCTACTTCTTCTTTGACATAGTCAAATCGTTTTTGACGAATATATTCAACAGGATAATCTTCTCCCATTAAAGTTCTAAGGAATTCATTAGATTCTTTAATTGACAAACCAAAAGTTTTTAATGCGTTTTCATAACTTAATCCTTCATAGCCTAAATCTTTAGGTGCTTCCATTTTACTTTTTAAAGTAAATCTTTCAGTATCAATTAAAGTTCCGTCTAAATCAAAAATAACTGCATTAATCATCTAGATACTCCTTAATATCATCATACGAATTAAATAATAAATCAGTTACTTGTTTTAATCTTCTAGTAGATTGTTGGCCAAAAGTTACTAAACCAAAGTCAGCACCTACAGTTTTTGCAACTTCTGCATCATGAAGAGTATCTCCAATAAAGAAAGCATCTTTAGGATCAATGTTATGTTTCTTAAAATATGCTTGCGCTAAATAGACTTTGCTTCTAGCTTGAACATCTTCAATACCTAAAATATCATCAAAACATTTTGTAATCCCAAATGCTTCACATTGTTCTAATAAATTATCAATTTGTGATGCAGATAATAAAACTACCTTATAGCCTTTACTTCTTAAGAAATCAAATGTCTCTACAGAATGATGGAATAAAGAACATTTAAATGATTCAGGTTGATAAATTTTAATAAACCACTTACTTAAATCTTCAAAAGAATCTTTTTCAAAAGTTACCCCTGCAGCTTTGTAATAGTCAATAATTGGAAAGCCAAAGATTTCTTTATATTCTTCTACAGTTTTTGTTGGTTTATTTTGTTTAATTAAAATTTGATTCAATAAATCTAAGCAAAGATCTAAATCATCAATTACTGTTCCGTTAAAATCAAAAAAGATATATTTATATTTCATTTAAATCACCGTTAACATAATACCATAATTAATTTTATTAATTAAAGAAAAAAATCTAACCATGATGATTAGATTTTCATTAAATTTATTTTTTCTTTAATTGGCCAATTTCTCTATTCATTGTATCGTAAATCTTTTTATTTTCGATATAACCAATATATTTATCTCTGTCAAATAGATTAAATTTTTCTCCATCACTTATGCATCTAGCGGCAAATTTATCATCTAAAGTAATAATTTTTAAATTATCTAAATGACCATATAATTTACCTTCAATATATACTGCAGCATATTCTGGTAATTTAACGGTCTTCTTAATTTTAAAGTTAAGGAAGAATGATTTCTTACCTCCAATATAACAATTAAATGTTGCCATATATTTTTTTATATATTTAGTCGCGACATTATAATTCTTTTCATTAATTTCAAATCTAAATGGAGTTGTTGAAGAATATTTACCTGAAAACTGGATATTTAATAATTCTAATTCTTTATTACTCGCAATAAAGTGTTTAACAAAGATATAGAACTTAGAATCGACAATATCTAAGCGAATAAGTACATCTTTATCTAGACGATAAAAAGTAGACGAAGAATCAGACTCATTTAAAATAGGATAGTTATCAGTATTTGAAAACTTATTCATAAAATCTTTAAGTTTCAAATAAAAATCATCCCCATTGTCAACTGTCTTAATTTTTTCTACTAAAGATATACTCTGTGCCATATTAACTCCGTTATATTAAAATATAGAAAAAATAAAATATCACCCGAATGGATGATATAAATTATTTTTTCAATCGAATACTTCCATTGAAAAAAACGAAAACTAAATTACATTGTTATGAAAATCTTAATTTTGAAAGTTGAAAGCATTTAAACGATTTTTAGTTTAACCTAACATAAACCTTAGACGATAGCTTATATTAAGCAACTAAGATTCCCCAAACCGACTCCTTTAATCCCCGTTGCCAGTGTCCTTATGCGAATTGATGGGAAACAACTGACAATATTTTTATACCTTATTTATCAATAAAAATACATAATTTGGCACGAAATGTCACGTACTTGGCACAAAAGTACTTTTAAATAAAATATGTTCCTTAAAATTATGATAGATTAGTTAAATTATCTATCAAAATAAAAATAGGCAAAATATTATTTTTTACCTATTTTCATACCAAATTTAATTTTTAAATTTACAAATGTAACACACTAAGTACGAGGCGCAGAAACAATAATCTTAACACTGAAAATTTTGTTGTTCGCGTTGTATTGGATTAAGCCTTGATGGTTCTCAACAATTTGCTTAACAATTAATGTACCTCTACCACCATGTTCTTTATTTGTTTGAGGTAATCCATCTTTAAAAACGATATCATCTCGACATGGATTTTCTACTAAAATAACTAAATTACTTCTCTTATGTTCACAGTTAATAATAATGTATTTCTTTTGTTTATCTGTTAAGTATTTACAAGCTTCAATTGCGTTTTCAAATAAGTTTGCAAATAAAGTAGATAGTTCAACATCATCAAAATTAATATTACTTGGAACAGCCGTTTTAATTAATAATTCAATATTTAAGTCTTTTGCCTTTTTAGCGTAAGCAGAAAGAATTGAGTTAACATAAACATTAGAACAATATTGAGTTGGAAGTAATGTTTCAGTTTGATTAGATAATTCTTTAATATATTTCTTAGCTTCAGAAAATTCTCCTCTTTGCATAAGTCCATCAAGTAATAATAAATGGTGGCGTAGGTCATGACGATATCTTCTAACTGATTCAATATCATCTTTAGTTTGTTTTAACTGTTCATTTAAGAACTGAACTTGTTCATCGATAGAATTATATTTATTTAAAGAATTCTTATCATTATAGTTAGTTATTAATAATTTTCTATGTCTTATAATAAATAAAAATTCTGCAATAACACAAACAGCGATTGTACCAATTCTACTAAAAACATTTAAAAAATTTCTTGCATGAAACAATAATCTATGATCAGCATAAACTAAAGATAAATAGATACTTGCATTTAAACATGCAATAGCAATTGAGTTAGCAAATCTTTCTTTCTCTGTTTGAGAAGAATAATATTTATCTTCTGTGTATAATAAATCTTTATAAACTTTAAATATAATAAAATATTTAATAATGCTTAATCCCATTCTTAAACACATAAATGACCATGTTTCAAAATGGAAATAGTTAGAAATCGTATTATCTATGGCAGTAAAAATAATATATGCAATTAATATAAGTGACATTTTTTTACTAAAAATGTAGAAATTTTTCCAATAAGTTTTAAATCCACAGAACATAATTGACATGATGACTAAAAAACTTGAAATTGCAAATTTAAAAATATAAGAATAGCAATCAAGGAACCAACATAATCTAACATA
>CAMODB010000031.1 GCA_946611195.1 uncultured Bacillota bacterium | reverse complement strand
AAAAGAAGGCAAATTTTAATAAATCTTTTATTTGCCATTTTTAATATCCCTCAATCTTCTTTCATATTCACCTTTAGAAATTAAACCTAATTGATAAGATTTTTCAATTTGTTCAACTCTAGTTTTATAGATATCTTGTCTAGTTAAAGTTGAAGTATTAACTCTATCTTTGTTATTTGCAAGTCTTTCATGATTTGATTCATACCAATTTTCTTCTGCAGAACGATAAGAATTAGTTTTTCTAACATCAAAATCTTCTGCTAAAGAAACTTTTTCATTAAAGGCATGATATTTAATTAAAATTCTCGCATCTTTTTCTTCTACAGGAAGTAATTCTTTTCTCTTCATGTATTTACGAGTAGCTTTAGGGCCAATCTTCACGCTGATAAATAAATGAATAATAGAAGCAATTGTAATCCCTACACTAGTACGGTATGGGCCAGTTCTAAAGAACATTAAAATACGAGTTATTCTATTAATCCATTCTTCATTTAAAAATGGAATTTTGACTAGTAGTGACGCTAAGAAATCCATGCCAGGAAGAGGAAGAAGGAAGTATAAGTAAAGAATTTCAAAAATACCAGTAAAAATGAAGACCTTAAAAAATGAGTAAAGTGGTCCAAAGAACAAATGTCCAAAGGAAAAGCCTACTCTTAAAGTTTTAGTATTACCAAGTCTATCTGCAACTGTAATTTTTGCCATAATGACCTCCTATTTCTTCTCTTCTTTTATTTCTTCAGTTTTTGTATTTTCTTTTTTTACTTCTTCTTTTTTAATTAAATCTTTAATTGTCTTATTAGACATACCGACAACTTGATCGACAGGACACGCAAAGCTTATACCCTGTCCTAAAGTATCAAGATTGACTTTTTGATAAATTGCATGAAGGATTGTTTCAGTTTTATCAGATGTAGTAAGAATAAAGATAATATCTTTTTCTGGATGAATCAGAATATTAAAAGCTTTTTCAGCTTCTTGTCTAGCAGTACCTCTACCGCTGACAATAGTTCCTCCAGGTGCGCCACATTCTCTTGCCGCATCCATAACATCATCAGAATAACCAGAATTAACGATTGTAATGATTAATTGATAATTTGATTGAGCCATATCATCTTCCTCCTTCCTTCATATTTGATAAGAATAAATAAGCAGAAACTCCTATCATTGAATCAATAGGTACAGTAAAGGCTACCCCTTTAGCGCCTTTAACTTTAAAGTATTTATCTTCATAGGCTGCTAAAATTTCTTTAACTCTTTCTTCTTTAACTAAAGATACTACAATAGCTTTACCTTGTTCAATTGCCCCAAGAATACTTGCAAGTTCACTCGGTGCAGTACCTTTTGCATAAATAACTGTTTGCATATTTACTTCATATCCTTCTAAAGCAGACATAAAGAAATCAGCTTTAGAACGATTACAAATCGTAAATAACATTTTTAATTTTTTCGGAGATTTTAATTTTGCCATACTTTACCTCCTATTTAAAGCTGATGATTTGTTCATCATCTGCTCTAACAATCTTTTTATATCTATTTTTAAATCTTCTTCTTTCTAAAATTACTCCCTTTACACCAAGTAACTGAATACTAATTAAAGGAGCAAGCGCTACTAGCGCTACTACTCCAAAAGCATCTTGAAGCATATTTTCAGGTTGAAGAACTGAACATACCCCAATAGCAAATGGAAGAATGAAAGATGAAGTTAATGGACCTGAAGCAACTCCGCCTGAGTCAAAAGCAATCGCGGTATATACTTTAGGTACAAAGAATGATAATCCTAAGGAAATTAAATATCCTGGAATAATGTAATAAAGAATTGAGAAATTAAAAACAATTCTAATAATAGATAAGCCAATGGCTCCTCCTACACCAATCATTAAAGAAATCATCATTGATAAACGACTAATATTACCAGTAGTAACTTCTTCAACTTGATGAGTTAAGACACTAACTGCAGGTTCAGCAAGAACTACTACCATACCAATAATTAAACCAAATAAAATAGGAGCAATACTTGAGTAATGCGCCATCTGTTCCCCAATGCTAAAACCAATTGATAAATATCCAAACTCAGCACAAGTTAAGAAAATAATTAAGCCTAAGAATGTGTATAAAATACCAACAAAGATTTTAATTAAATCTTTTTTCTTCATCTTAATAAAAATAAATTCAATGATCATAAAGAAGGCAACTATTAAGCCTAATGCTATCGCGACATTCTTAATAGTATCTACTAAATGGTCAAGTAATGATCTACCAATATCTTGAGATAAAGCATATGAAGATAAATCAAATAAATTAGATGAATTTAACAAATTAGAATCAATACCTAAACCTAAGAATAAAACTGCAATAATTGGACCAATAGAACATAATGCTACTAACCCGAATGAGTTTTCTTTAGCCCCTCTTCCTCCAACGATATTTGCTATCCCTAAGCCTAAAGCCATAATGAAAGGAACAGTAATAGGACCAGTAGTAACTCCTCCAGAGTCATAACATAAAGCTAAAAAATTGCCTTTATCATCTAAAAGAAGTAAGCAAGTTAATGCAAACATAACCATGTAGAAGAACATGATTAAGAATGATAAATTCTGTTTAGTAATAATTTTAATAACTGCAATAACTAAAAATAATCCAACTCCGACGCCAATCCCAATAATTAAAGCATATTTATTAATAACTGAACTTACTTGGCTTGCAAGAACTGATAAGTCAGGTTCAGCAATAGTAATTAATAAACCAAGTAAGAATAATACTCCAAAGATTAATGGGAGCTTTTTAGTTTTCATTAAGGCACTACCAACTTGTTCACCCATGACAGACATACTAGTTTCTGCACCTAAATTAAATAAAGCAATACCAAAAATTAATCCAATTGAAGAGAAGATAAATACTAAATATTGAGTTAGATTTAATTTAAATAAAGGAGTAAAAGAAAGAATAATAACGATTAAAACAACCGGTAGAACCGATATAATAGATTCTCTTAATTTTATCCAAAGTTGTTTAAACATTATTTCACCCCATTAATTATCAATTTTAATAATTTCTTAATATTAATAAAATAAAATTTTATTCTTTTTTAATTTTAGCATACATACTATTTTAAACAAGTAAAAAGCCACTTTATTAAGTGGCAAGTCATATTTTATTGTTATAACAAATTTATTAGATAGAAATATAAGACTAAAATTCCCATATTTACTAAAGGCAAAGTTAAATTATCAGTTCCTTTATAAGAATATAATTCAATGACCATTGATATTAATCCCATAAATAAAGAAACAGATAATATTGACCACCAAGGCATAGAAGATAAACTAAATAATAAAATTAATGTAAGAAAGAAGATACCAAAGAATAATGCTAAACTTCCGACAATAGTTTTCTTATTATCGCCTCCCTTGACACGCCAATGTTTAGATCCATATTCTATACCAATTAATGCTCCTAAAGCATCTCCAAACCCTGATGCACAAATAGAAATCAAAGGAATTAATCTATTAAAGCAAAGTCCCCATCCAATATAAATATCAAGCCCCATAACTAAATAAAATAAAGTCATAGAAATTAATATTTCATAATGATATTTTTCTACAAGTAAATCGTTAAACCATTCTTCTCTTTCTAAAAAAATTAGTCCAATAACAAATAAGATTATAAAATACCCTATTGCGATGATAGAAACTAAATAATTATCAGTATTATAAATTAAAGGAATAATTGAAGAAAACGCTACTAAATGCATCATCTTTCTCCAAACAAAATCTTTAATTTTATTTTTTAAAAAGAATCTAATGATTAACAAAATAAAAACTAAAACACCTAGGTAAGCAAGTAATTCTCCAAGAAGTTTTAGTCCATAAATAAATAATTCCATTTTATACCTACAAATAATTTATATTAAAATTATAATCAATAAAAAATAGGTATTCAATACGTTACTAAACGTAAACTAATATATAAAAATTAATTCTAAAAATCATTTAATATTTTATACATAAAATATTATTTGTTTATTAAATATACCTATTAAAAGGCACTTGATCTCAATTTGCAAAAAAATTCATTTACAATCTTGTACACTTTATTACATTTTGTTACAATAGTAATGGGGGAATTGTTTATTTGGAGGATAAAAAATGTCAAAAAGTAATATTGCTAAAAAGAACATCTCAGAAGCCCTAATGTCATTACTACAAACTAAGCCACTCAGAGATATTACAATTCAAGATCTCGCTGACAAGTCAGGTTACACTAGAGTAACTTACTACCGTCACTTCACTTCTTTATATGAAGTAATTGAATATTATCTTGATTGTTATTCAGATGAATACTTAGCACAAAACCCAATGGACTTCGATTCTTTACCACCAAGAGTTTTCTATACAAGATTCTTCGAACACTTCCTTGAACCAAAAGCAAAAGAGATCGTAAATATCTTAAAGAAGCAAAATTTATTAAACCTTCTCAAAAGAAATTTCGATAAATACATGCTCATTGGTGGAAAGACAGGATACGGCTATTTATTCTTCTCAGGTGGACTATTCAACGTCTACATTTCTTGGGTCAACAAAGGATATCCAGAAACACCTGCAGAATTAGCTGATTACTTCGTTCACTTCTTCTCAATGTTAAATGACAACGAAGTAAATCCATCACGTTTCTAATATAATATTATAATCGCGGACATAAAAGGTGCTCTATTCGACAGAGCATCTTTTTTGTTACTGCAAAATTAAAAACGCCCAGAGGAGGATCCGAACGTTTTAGTAGCATAAAAGATAATTTAGCGGTTTTTATCTCTTATTTAGGTTGTTTGCCGATGTATGCTAAGATACCACCATCGACATATAAAATATGTCCGTTGACAGCATTTGATGCATCGGATGCTAAGAATACAGCTGGTCCACCTAATTCGTCTGGATTAAGCCAACGACCTGCTGGTGTTCTTGAACAAATAAATTGATCGAATGGATGTCTGCTACCATCTGGTTGAATTTCTCTTAATGGAGCAGTCTGTGGAGTAGCAATGTATCCAGGTCCAATACCATTACACTGGATATTGAATTCACCATATTCTGCACAGATGTTTCTTGTTAACATCTTTAAGCCACCTTTTGCAGCAGCATAAGCAGAAACAGTTTCTCTACCAAGTTCACTCATCATTGAGCAAATGTTAATGATTTTACCATGACCTTTTTTAATCATTGATGGAATGACAGCCTTTGAACAAATGAATGGTCCAGTCAAATCGATATCGATAACTTTTCTCCAATCATCTGCAGATAATTCAGTCATTGGAACTCTCTTAATAATACCAGCGTTATTAACTAAAATATCAATAACACCGACTTCTTCTTCAATCTTCTTAACCATAGCTTGAACTTGGTCTTCTTTAGTGACGTCACAAACATAACCGTGAACTGGAATACCAGCTGCTTTGTAGTTTGCTAAACCT
>CAMODB010000030.1 GCA_946611195.1 uncultured Bacillota bacterium | reverse complement strand
TGTCAGAACTGGTAAAGTTGAGTCACGAATCCCTTCTAAAAAACAGCAGGAAAGTTTATTAGAAATGGATTCAAAATTAAAAACTGCAAGTGAGTAATTATTTGCAAAACAATTTAGTATGGGTGCTTAGTAAACTAGGCTGAGATCATAAGTGTGACTTATGGGACCAATAACTTGATCTAGGTAATGCTAGCGGAAGGATTCTAACACAATGTATTTTATTCTATCCTTTTGGGCGTACTAGGTCTGAAAGGATTTTTTTATGGGAGAGAAAAGAAAAAACAATGTTTTAAGCGTTAAAGGTATTGTTGAAATTGCTATCTTTACCGCGATTGCCTTTGCTTTAGACTTCTTACAAGGTGGTCTATGGAGAGGGGTATTTTTAAACGGAGGATCTATCGGACTTGCTATGCTACCAATCTTAATTCTATGTTATAGAAGGGGCTTTGTAGCGGGTTTTATATCTGGATTTATTCTCAGTTTCTTACAAATGCTTGGAGGAGTTTATGCCATTGCTGACACATGGTATAAAGTCATGTTCCAAATTTTATTAGATTATATTTTAGCTTATCCAGTTGTTGCTGCTGCAGGTTTATTCTTTAAGCCATTTAAGAACGCAAAAACTGATAAAGAAAAGATTGCTTGGGTAAGTATTGGTACAGTACTTGGTGGATTACTCAAGTTTGTCTGCCACTATTTAGCAGGAGTTATCTTCTGGGGCTCATCTTGCCCTGAAGGTTTTGTTGGAGGCAAATACTTATATTCATTTGTCTATAACATTGCTTATACTGGACCATCTATTGTCTTATGCTTAATTGTTATGATTCCTGTTGTAATTAAGTATCCAAAATTCTTTATTGTTGAAGAAGACTATGAATATAAAGAGGGGGAAGCTGTCAGTGAAATTAAGTAAACTCATTAAAAACTTATCATTCTTAGCATCTGGACTATTTGTCTTTGTCCTTGGCTTAGTTAAGTATATTAAAAGTGCATCAGTTGAAGATTATGGCGCCGATGGAAAAGAGTTCGTTGCAGATAACAATTACTTAATTATGTTATTAGTAGGATTAATTGTTGTTTCATATTTTGGCTATGAACTTTACATCTTATTAACTAAAAAAGAAGCATATAAGTATGCTTCAGTTCTTGCAAGTATTACATCTACTTCATTATGTAGTTTTTATACATTAGGTGTTTTCTTTAAGGCATTATTTAAAGCCATGGCAAAAGGAAAAGAATTTGTTTTTGCAGATTATTCTTCATATTTATTTCTTGGAATAATTGCCTTATTCTTACTTGTTGCCTCATGTGCACATTATTTTGTTTTAAAAGATAAAAAAGAAAATTAATAGATGATAAGTAGGCAACCATCCTTAACTTCGATGGTTGCTTTTTTATTTTGGATAAATTCGTTTGATACTCCTAGAGGAAAATCAAATGATAATTCTTTATTATCTAATTCGTATTTTAGATTTTTTAAAGTTACTCCTTTTGAGATAGGAGATAAAGATAAAATTGAAATCAAAGAATTACCTTCTAAAGAGATTGAATCATTATTTAATAAAATATATGTTCTATTTGGACTATATAAAGTGAATTTATAACCAAATCTAGAGAAATGATAGACATCTTGAAGAGTTGCAATAGTGTGTTCTTCTTTTTCTCCACCTATACTCCCTAGTATTACAAATTGTTTGTAACCTTTTTTAATTCCTTCTTCGATAGCTTTATGTAAATCTGTTATATCTTTTTCTTTTGGTAAGATGACGATTTCTTCATCTTCTGGTACATATCCTAGAGAATCGAAATCTCCTACTACTAAATCGATACGTTCATTACGACATTTTAAATAAGAATAACCTTTGTCTACGGCAATGATTAAATCTGATTCATCAATCATTAAGCTTTTACTTGGTTGTAATGCACCAAAAATATAACAAGTATTCATAAATTACCTCTTAAATATATCTTAACATAAAGAGTAGATAACTACTTTAAATCTAGTAATTTTATATTATTTATTATAATATAATCCTAAAGGAATTTAGAAAGATGAAAAAAGAAGATTTTAAAAGAACTATGCCTGGTGAATTTTATTCTCCATGTAATGTTAAAGATAAAGAAACTACAATAAATAATATTGAAGATGCTAGAAAAGAATTTTTAAGTTTTATGAATAAGGCAGCGTGGATTAAAAGAATTGTTTTAGTTTCTTTTTTAGTATTAATTGGCGTTTTAACGATTATTTTAATGATCAATAAGGATTCTGTTAATAAAATCTTTGTTCCTTCTTTAATTGTCTTTTTTGTCTATGCTTTATTTGTTTTAATTTTCTTAAGTTTTTATAAAAAAGAAAGAGAAGTAGTCTTTTCGTCTTATAAGAAGAAATATTTATTAGAATTAGATTCTTACGTCTTTAATAAAGATGGAGTAACTAATTTGGAATTATCTTATAATACTAATTTAGAAAAAGAATTAGTTAATAAATTTAATGTGTTTGATGAAGTTAGTAATGTAGTCTTTAGAGATTACGTTAAAGGTACGTACAATAAAACTAATTTTAAATGTGTTGAAAGTTTAATAAGAGTTAATAATTCATTTTCTCCTTTCAGCGGTAGATTATTTATTTTTAATGTTAAAAATAATAAAGGCGAAGGTGTCATCTATTTAAGAAATAAAGGAAAAGGTGAAGTTACTTCTTTAGAAGGTCTTGAACCTACAATAATTAAAAACTTAAGAAGCGATTTTAGAGTTTATCTAACTCCAACTTCTTCGTCATTAATTACTTTAAATACTGTTAATGCATTAAATGCTTTTACTAGAGAAGAATTAATTGATGATATAATAATTAAAATTAATAAAGAAGAAATTATTGTTGGCATATCTTACGTAGATGAAATGATGACTATTCCTTATGAAAATAGTTTTAACGAAAAATATTTAGATCAATATAATAATGATGTTATTAAGGTCTTTAACTTAACTAGAAACATCTTATCTAATAAAAATTATTCATTATAGCATCGAATTCGATGCTTTTTTCTTTGTAAGGTTTAATTATAAAACTTACTTTGTTATAATCGATAATGACTTAGGAAGTAGTATAAAATGAATAACAAAGAATTGATTGGACAATGGATTCATGTCCAAAGCTATAAACATGATGAATCCTTACATAGAACTTGGGACGCGGCAATGGTAGTAGATGTTACTGATGACTACATTGTTACTGTTAATAATTCTACTAAAGTAATTGAATCAGATGGCAGAAGATGGTTTACTCGTGAACCTGCTGTATCTGTCTATATGTTTAATGAATGGTATAACTTAATCGCGATGTTTAAAAAGGATGCATTAATGTATTACTGCAATATCGCTTCACCTTCTTTACTTGATAAGAACTGTATTAAATATATCGATTATGATTTAGATCTTAAATTATTGGGAGATAAATCAATTGTTGAACTAGATGGTAAAGAATATGAATATCATCGTAAAAAGATGGGTTATTCTTCTACTTTAGATAAAGTCATTAAACATGCTTTTAAAGAAACTAGAAAGCTTATGGAAAATGGTACTTTCCCATTTGATGATAAGAAGATGGAAGAATATTACAAAGAATTCTTAAGATTATCTGAAGAACAAGATGATCAATTATTAAATGGTTAAAGAAGTTCATTGAACTTCTTTTTTTGCTATATAATGTTTATTAGGTGATTAAATATGATTAATGTAGCTTCTTTAGAAAATATGAAAAAATCAGATTTAAAAGCATGTTCTTTATCTTCAAGTAAAGAATTAATGTTTAATGCTGGAAGCAAATGTACTGAAGTTATTTTAAAAAGATATCCTTATCTTAAATTTGTAGGAATAGTATGTGGAAAAGGTAATAACGGAGGAGATGGATTTGTTATTGCTTCATTATTAAAAAAACATAATATCGATGTTAATATTTATTTAATCGAAGAGACATTTTCTGAAAATGGAAAATATTATTTTAATGAAGCACTTAAAGAAGGATGCAATTATTCTTTAATACATAATCTAAAAGAATTTAATGAAGATTTAATTATTGACTGTATCTTTGGTATTGGCTTTAAAGGTGAAGTAAATAATTTAGTTGCTAGAGTTATAGATTTAATTAATTCATCTAACAAAGAGGTAGTTTCTATTGATATTAATTCTGGGCTAAACGCGGAAAACGGAATGGGAAATAATATAATTCGTTCATCTTTAACAATTGCAATTAATAATTATAAGCCAGGGCATTTCTTAAATATGGCAAAAGATTATATTCATGAACTAGAAGTAGTGGATATAGGAATTAATTTAATAGATGAACCATATTATCTAATTGAAGATAAAGATTTGATTAATATGTTTCCTAAGCGTAAGAATTTTACTACTAAAAGAGATTATGGCTATGTTGGTTTAATTGGTGGATCTATTAATTATAGTGGAGCATTACGTTTATCTTCTATGGCTCTTGCTAGTGTTGTGTCAGGGGCAGGAGTTGTCAAACTTGCGACAATTAAGTCTTTAGCTAATAATATTTTACCTAATATTCTAGAGGCTACTTATTATCCATTAAGTGAAATAGATAATCATCTTTTGTTTGATGAAAAAGAAATAGAAGAATTTATTAGAAATTTAAAAGTCTTAACTATTGGTATGGGACTTATGAATAATGATGAAACATTAAAATTAGTAAAATATGTTTTAGATCATTATGAAGGAATCTTAATTTTAGATGCAGATGCTTTAAATGCTTTATCAAAAATAGATTCAGTATGCTTAAAAAATAGTAAGGCTAAAATTATCTTAACTCCTCACTTATATGAATTTAGTAGATTATCTCATAAAGAAGTTAGTGAGATATTATCTTCTCCGATTAATGCTATTAAAAATTATTGCTTAGAAAATAATGTTATAGTCTTATTAAAAGGCCCTACAACAATTGTAAGTGATGGTAATAAAGTATATTTAATTAATAGAGGTACTCCTGGAATGGCAAAAGGAGGCTCAGGAGACGTACTTTCCGGCCTTCTAACAGGGATTTGTTGTCTTAATGATGAAATAGTAACAAATGTTGCTAAAGGCGCGTATATTAATGGCCTTGCCGGTGAAAAGGCTGCTAAACAAAGAAGTGAAGTGACTATGACGCCTAGTGATACTGTAGAAAATATCAAAGTTATTATTGAAAACATTCTAAAATAAAGATACTAAAAAAGATTTTAATGTATTTTTTTATAATATATACTAATAATAATGAGTTATCTAAAGATAACTACTCTTTTAAGGAGGTTAATTATGGAAGATAAAAATATCATTTATGAAGATGATGGAAGTGGCTTTTCTCATAAGACAAATAATAATGTAACTACGTCTTCAACATGGAGAGCCATTGCTAAAACTTATTTATATATGTTTGTTGCAGTTTTAGTCAGTGCTTTAACTTGTGTAGGTTTATATTTTATATTTAATGCTGCTTTAGGATCTAATCCTACTGAAGAACAAATGCTAAAAGCAGGAAATACCTATTTAGCATTATTAATTATTTCAGGAGTAGGCTCAATTATCATGATGTTTATTACTCAGTTAGTTACTATTAAGGCTAAAAGAGGCGGACTTATTTGCTTATTAATTTATTCAGTACTAATGGG
>CAMODB010000029.1 GCA_946611195.1 uncultured Bacillota bacterium | reverse complement strand
CTTCCACACCGGAAGAACAAGTTCTATATCAAAAATTAAATTTAATCTTTAATCGTAATATTGATCTTGGGGAAATGAGCGATATGATTGCGTTTTTAATCGCAACTCGTAATCAAGATCGTTTAAAATATCTTTTTGAAACCGATATTAATAAGCGTCTAATGGAAATCTTAGTAGATATTAAAAAAGTTAAATTCTATAGTGACCTTGAACAAAAAATTGAAAATGATGTTCGCCGCAATATGAATGAAGCACAAAAAGAATTCTATTTAAGAGAAAAGATGCATGCTATCCAAGAAGAATTAGGCGATAAAGCTAAAAAAGATAGTGATATTGAAGATTTAAGAAAAAGAATTAAAGAAGCTAAACTTCCTAAAACAATGGAAGAAAAAGCTTTAGACGAATTAAATAGATTCCAAATTATCCCTTCAACTTCACCTGAATCAGGTATTATCCAAACATATCTTGATTTTGTCTTAGATCTTCCTTGGAGTAAAGCTAGTGAAGATTGTAATGATATCAATTTAGCTAAAAAGATTTTAGATGAAGACCATTATGGTTTAGATAAAGTTAAAGATCGTATTCTTGAATATTTAGCTGTTCGAACTATGACTAAAGAAACACCTTCAACAATTCTTTGTCTAGTTGGTCCACCCGGAACTGGTAAAACAAGTCTATCAAAAAGCATTGCGCGAGCATTAAATAAGAAATTTGTTAAACAATCTCTTGGTGGTGTTCATGATGAAGCAGAAATAAGAGGACATCGTCGTACTTATATTGGGGCTTTACCAGGTCGTATTTTACAATCTTTAGCTAATGTTAAAGTTAATAATCCGGTTTTCTTATTAGATGAAATTGATAAGATGTCTAGTGATTATAAAGGCGATCCTACTTCCGCCATGTTAGAAGTTCTTGACCCTGAACAAAACAAATATTTCTCAGATAATTATCTTGAAGAACCATTTGATTTATCACATTGTCTTTTTATCGCAACAGCCAATTATTTAGAAAATATTCCAGCTCCTTTAAGAGATCGTTTGGAAATTGTAGAATTATCTAGTTATACAGAATTTGAAAAATTTGAAATTGGTAAACGTCATTTATTACCTAAACAATTAAAACTTAATGGCTTAGATGATAATAAATTTAGTATTACTGATGAAGCTATTTTTGAAATAATTAGAGGTTATACAAGAGAAAGTGGCGTAAGACAATTAGGAAGATTATTAGCAAAAGCTATTCGTAAAGCTTGTAAGAAATTATTAATGGATAAAATTGAAAAAGTTGAAGTTAATAAAGATAATCTCGAAGAATATTTAGGAAAAGAAATCTTCCAAAATAGCGAAGTAACCGAAAAAGATTTAGTTGGTGTTGTTAATGGTTTAGCCTATACCACTTATGGTGGCGATACATTACAAATTGAAGTAGCACACTATGATGGTGGTGGTAAAGTTTTACTTACCGGTAAATTAGGTGATGTTATGCGAGAATCAGCCGAAACAGCTTTAAGTTATGTTAAAGCTAATGCGGAAGAATATCATATTAATTTTGAATTATTCAATAAACAAGATATTCATGTCCATGTTCCTGAAGGAGCAGTTCCTAAAGATGGACCATCCGCTGGGGTTACAATGGTTACAGCTATTGTTTCGGCCTTTACTAATCGACCTGTTAATCATTCAATTGGTATGACCGGTGAAATCACTTTAAGAGGTAGAGTATTACCAATTGGTGGTTTAAGAGAAAAAGCAATCGCTGCTCATCGTTCAGGACTAAAGAAAATCTTAATTCCAAAAGAGAATATTCGGGATCTTGATGAAATACCAGAAAGTGTTAAGAAAGAATTAGAAATTATTCCAATTGAAAATGCAAGTGAAGCAATTTCTTATACTTTGATGTAAAAATCAATATATTTGCAAAATGAAGGAAAATATGCTATAATATTGTCGTTATAAATAGCAAAATATAATTTAGGAGGGTGCGAATATGGCTGCACTACAATGGAGTGATTGGATTTTATTAGTCGTATCAATTGCTTTAATCTTAATCATCGTTTTACAAAATTCAAAAGATGATGTAAATAATGCTTTCTCAGGTGAAAAATCAGAATTATTTGCTAATCAAAAAGCTCGTGGTCCAGAAAAAGTAATTAACCGTATTACATTTGGTTTATCTGTTGCTTTCTTCGCTTTAGCAATCCTAGTAGCATTACTTTCTAGATATTAAGATAATAAAAAAAGGGCTTACTAAATTAAGCTCTTTTTTGTCTAAAAGGAGGGAGGTAAATTATGAAAGAAGAATTAATTAAATATTTTTCGTCACCAGATTTTAAAAAACCAGTTTCTTTAGAAACCTTAAAAGATCTGTTTAAAATTAGTGATGAAGAATATAATACTTTTTGTTCTTTAATCACCCAATTAGAAAATGAATATCTTATTACTCATAATAAAAGAAATGAATTTGCCTCTCTAAAATATTTTAATTTAGCTTATGGTACTTATCATAATAAGGGTAGAGGTTTCGGCTTTGTCGATTCCGAATTTGATAACTATTATATTTTAGATAAGGATGCTGATACAGCTGTATCTAATGATAAAGTATTAATTAAAATTAGACAAGATAAAGATAATCGTTTATATGGTATCATCGAAAGAATTGTTGAAAGAGGTAATCAATCTTATTTTGGTAAATTTAAAGAATATAAAAAACATTATTATTTATCTTTAATTGATAAATCTTTAAATTTAGATATTCGAATTAATGAAATAGATGAATTTTTAAATCTTAAGCCAGGTGATTATGTGGAAGTAGTAGTCGATCGCTATTTTCCTAATCATATTGCGTTAGGAAAAATAATTAAAAAATTAGGAAACCCCGACCAAAAAGGTTTAGATTTAATGTCTATTGTTTACGCATCAGGAATTGAAACAGAATTTTCAAAAGAATCAAAAGAAGAATTAGAAACAATTGAAGATGGTTTGGATGAAGAAATTAAGAAAAGACCAATGATTAATAAAGCCATTATAACGATTGATGATGTAAGTGCCAAAGATCTTGATGATGCGGTAAGTGTAATTAAAAATAATGATGGAACATATACTTTAGGTGTTTATATTGCGGATGTCAGTTATTTTGTAAAAGAAGATACTTTCTTAAATGAAGATGCATATAAAAGAGGAACATCAGTTTATTTACCAGATTTAGTTATTCCTATGCTACCAGAAAAATTATCAAATAATCTTTGCAGTTTAAATCCTCATACTAAAAAACTTGTTATGGCTTGTGAAATGATTATTGATGAATATGGTCAAGTCCTTGATTCTAGTATTTTTGAAGCGGTAATGGAAACTAAGGAAAGAATGACTTATGATGAGGTCAATAAAATTATTAATAAGGATACAGAATTAATGAAAAAATATCAAGATATTCTTCCTTTAATTAATAATATGGTTGCTTTACAAGAAATACTTAAAAATAAAAGAATTAGAAGAGGATCTTTTGATTTTGAAGATGATGAAGTTCGATATATTTTAGATGATAAAGGAAAATTAATTGATATTAAAAAGCGTAATCGTGGTTTAGCAGAAAAGATCATTGAAGAATTTATGATTGTATGTAATGAAACGATTGCGGAAACAATGAGTTATTTAAATGTTCCTTTTATTTATCGTGTTCATGATAAACCTAACATTGATAAATTAATGTTGACAATGGCTAGTTTTAATTATGATAAATATCCAAGAAATGATAAAGAATTAGCTAAATATCTCTTTAATGTTTTAACCGAATTTGACCCTAATGTCGATGGCTTAAGTGAAGAAGAGATAATTAAAAGATATGCAATCAATAAACAATTAATTAGATCAATGGCAAAAGCAATTTATTCTAGTAATAATATTGGTCATTTTGGTTTACAATCAAAATGCTATACCCATTTTACGTCACCAATTAGACGTTATCCTGATTTAATTGTTCATCGTCTAATAAAGATATTTTTATTAAATAAAACAAGTAAAGATTTAGGTTATTATGAAAATATAATTGATCAAATTGCTAATAAGACTACTTGCTTAGAAAAAAGAGCAGAAAGAGTAGAAAGAGATGCCGATGATTATAAAAAAGCAGAATATATGATGTCACATATTGGTGAAGTATATGATGGTATTATTTCCTCGGTTACTTCATATGGTTTTTATGTAAGTTTAGATAATACCATTGAAGGACTCGTTAGAATAAAAGATATTCATGATGATTTTTATAATTATTTACCTAATTATAATCAATTTATTGGGCAAAGAACAAAAAGAAGATTTTGTTTAGGTGATAAAGTCCAGATTAGAGTCCTTGATGCGGATAAAGGTTATCGAACAATTGATTTTAAATTAGTAGAAAGGAATAGAATATGAAAAAAGATGATAATCTAATTTGTAATAACAAAAGAGCCTATCATGATTATTTCATCTATGATACTTTTGAAGCCGGTTTAGAACTTTATGGAACGGAAATTAAATCTATTCGTAGTCATGGTGCTAGCTTTAATGATGCTTATTGTGAAATAAAAAATAATGAAGCATTTATTAAAGGTCTCCATATCGCAAAATATGAAATGGGTAATATTTTTAATCATGATCCTGATCGAAGAAAAAGATTATTACTTCATAAAGTAGAGATTGTTCGTTTAGCTACTAAAAAAACCCAAGATGGTTATACAATTATTCCTTTAAAATTATATTATAAAGAAGGACTTGTAAAACTCGAAATCGCTGTTTGTAAAGGAAAGAAGCTTTATGATAAGCGTGAAGATTTAAAGAAAAATGAACAAATGAAAGATATTCGTAAATATTAAGGAGAAAAAAATGAATTTTAATTTAATTATGCTTTCTAAAGATGAAGAATCAGATTTTTTATCAAGTCACTTTCTTGGCTGCCCCGATGTTCCAAGCATTTGGAATGAAAAAGCAGAATTTTATAATGATGAAATCTTTTTATTACAAATTAATTTAAAAGAATATCCAATTAATGATTTAAAAGATGGATTATTATATTTCTTTATTGCGTCTAAATCTCATCCCTATCGTGGAATTGTTCGTTATAGTTTATCAGATAAAGAAATGGAAAGAATTGATTTCAATTCTGAAATTGAATTTAAATATGATTTAAATAAAGAATATCTCTTAAAAGAAGATTTAAACGGGGAAATACAAATTTTACCAGATAAATTCAAGCTTAAAAATTATATTTTAAAACAAGATGAATTAATATTAGCTTCGATAAAACATGAAATGTTTAATGATATTGGTGGTGAGATAGTATTTCTAATCAAAAAGAATGATTTAAATAATCATGAATTTAATAAAGCTTATTTATCAATTAGTCTTGATAAATAAGACTTTTAAAAGGTCCATAGCCAAGTGGTAAGGCAATTGGTTCTGACCCAATCATTCGCAAGTTCGAATCTTGCTGGACCTACCAGATATTAAAAAATCCGGACTGATTCTTCGTGTCAGTCTGTTTTTTTATAGGTTCAAATCCCGCCGTTTATATTTTTATTTAAGAATTTAGGCTCTAGGAGTGATTTTTAGCTAAACTCTTTAGAACCTATTTTTTGTTGGAGCAAAAACAGTGGTGACGAAAAGTGACGATAGCTTTTGGCGTTTACACGAAAGACACGAAATGTTAGCGCTATCGCA
>CAMODB010000028.1 GCA_946611195.1 uncultured Bacillota bacterium | reverse complement strand
ATCTTCTTACCTTTAATGATGAAACTTTAGAAGTTACTTTCAATACTTTAGATGATAAAGTTTTAGAAAACGGAACCATCTTAGAACGTTCGTCTGCTACTTCTTTATATCGACCAAGTATTACTACTGGAGGTATTGGTAAAGGACTTGCTACAGACTATATCAAACAAGATTTAATTTCTAAAAATTATACTCAAGGTTGGCTTAGTTCTGGTTCTTCATCATTAACTACTTTAAGTGATCCAACATTTGGTGATGGTAAAAAACAAAAAATTACCTTAACTATTCCTGAAAATAAATTCCCATATTTTTTAACTTATGGTTTAAGTATCGCGTCAGCTAAAGATTATTCAATTTCAACATCGGGTAATCACGATTCAGGGCATTCATATACTCTTTATGGTGATAATAATACGATCTTATCTAGAAGACACCATATTATAAATCCATATACTGGTTATCCTTCAGAAGATTTTTCTACAGTATTATTATTCTCTCACTCATTTACAGGAGTTGAACTTGATGCTTTTAGTACCGCATTTGTTAATATGAGTTTAAAAGAAGGTCTAGAATTTAGAACTGAATTATTAAAAGATACATCAAAAGATTTAGAAATAGTTTTTATTTCTAATTTAGACGAAAATAATAATTATCATTATTATGCTACATCTAATTTTGAAGGTTCTTTAGAAATCTTACAGAATTATTTTAAGGAGATTAAATTATGAACAATAATTTCTCTTTAAAATTTAAATGGCAAGATGTAATTGTCGTTATTCTTGGACTAATTATCTCTACCAGTTTATTAATGGGAATTCTCGGCTTTAATAATTCCTTTTCAGGAGGAAAAAGATACGTTGAAATCACTCATCGTAATGAAGTATATAAAGTTGATATTGATTCATTAACTGCTCCTTATGAATTTGAATTAAAGAAAGAAGATCATAAAGATTTATTAGGTGATTTCCATATTTTAATTGATAAAAACAAAGGTATATCTGTTCACGATGTCACTTGTCCAAATAAGACCTGTGTATCTCAAGGTTGGGTTAATATTCCAAATTTACCAATTATTTGTATTCCAAATGACGTCAAAGTAGTTATTAAAACTACTGCAGGTGATAATGGTGACGCAGTTATAGGAGGAATCTATTATGAAGAAAAGATCATCCTATAGAAGTTCATTAATCATCAAGAAGATGACTAAACTTGCCCTTTTTTTAGCGGTAGGTATTATTTTAAATATCGTCGAACATTTAATTCCTCTACCTATGCCTGTACCTGGAGTTAAGTTGGGACTGGCTAATACCATTGGTCTAGCCGTCTTATATTATTTTGGACCGATTGAATTTATTTTAATTGGTTTATTAAGAGTCTTATTAGTAGGAGTAACTTATACAGGCTTATTCTCTATTAGCTTCTTACTCTCATTAAGTGGTTGGGCCTTATCTACATTAATAATCTTAATTATTTATCCTACTAAGAAATTTTCCATTTATGGTCTATCTATTACCAGTGCAATATTTCATGGAGTAGGTCAAATCTTAATGGTAATGATTATTTATTCTTCTTATAATTTAATCTTATATTTACCAATATTAATGTTCTCAGGATTAATTTCTGGAGCCTTAACTGCTCTAGTAACTTCTCTAGTTCTATCTAAATTAAATAAGCATATAAAAATTAATAAAGAAAATATAGATGAAGAAAATGAAATAAATAATCTTTATTATGATGAAGATAAAGCAGTTAATATTCTTCTTGAATTATCTAGAAAAGATAAAAAGAAATAAAGCATTCCTCGACACAAGGAATGCTTTTTAAATTACCGTAACAGAATTAATTTTAGAAGAATATGAAGAAGGAATAATTAAATCTTTAAATTCTTGGTTTAAATATAAATTATATGAAGAATTAACTTCATCTACATAAGAATATGCAATAGAAGAAGAATATCTATTTTCAAATAATTCTACTAATTCTTTGATTTCTTGAGGAGTCTTAGTATTCATAATTGCAGTACTTAAAACATCAAGAACATCTGCACTTACTGAAGAAGAATAAACAGTAACATTACGATGGTAGGAAGAAGAATATCCGTCTTCATTTATAATATGAGTTCTTCTTATACCTTCAGTATTAAAATAATATTGTTCTTCATCTCCTGAAGTAGAAATAGAAGAAAATTCATTCATCATGAAAGAAAAGACTTTGTTAGATGAATCGATAGCGCCACTAGGTTCAGTAAGATTAATTCCATAATAATCTCTAGTAGGTGAAGGATTTTTTGCAAAAGTAACTATAGAAGAAGAGCCTCCCCAAATAAAACCAGGATAAGTAGAAGAAACTACTTTTCTCATTTCATTTAAGGTATAACCTTTAGCAATACCTCCTAAATCTAATTTAGTTTTTTTATCACTTGAATAATTTTTAATAGTAAGCGAATGTTTTTCATCATTTAAAATCAGATATTCATCTAATTTATCATAAGGAATAACCGTTTTTAAAGCTTCATCAATTTCTTCTTTAGAAGGATCTACTATATTATTTGTAAACTTGCCTTTAAAAACATAATAAGTTTTATCTTCATCAAAAGCAGTTAAACCATATACAGGAAGATATTTATTTCTAATATTTTTTATATAATAAGTCTCATCTTTAGAAAAAGAAGTAGCTTTTTCATAAATATTTAAATTATCAAATTTATCTTTCCAAAGAGAAGTAATTTGTCCCATTGATAAATTAAATTTACCTTTAGTTAAAATGGATAGTTCCTTCGCTCTTTTAATTAGATTAAATAAGTCTTCATCAATAACTACATCATTAACTTCTTCCATTTCATTTAAAGAATAAATATTAGTAATATTGTCATAATCTAAAAAATTATCACTTAATTTATGATATTTCTCTAATATTTCACTAGTGTTATCATAAACTTCATTAATTTGATCAGCATTATACATCTTTAAATATAAAGAAGTACCAAGTGGACCAATATATTCAAAAGTATCGTCTTTATAAACATATTTATAAGGAGTATACATAATTTCACTTAAAGACATATCGTAACTTGGTGAACAACTAGTTAAACTTAACAATGAAATAAATAATAATCTTTTAATTTTCATAACTCATATTTTACCATTAATAAATAAAAAAGCCACATGTTTTATCATGTGACCTTAGTTTTATTAATCTAAATAAAATTCTTATTATTTACCAGCGATATTTGCAGTTGTTAATACTGAATATTGTGCTGCTTTCTTAGCGGCTGCAACAGTGTTATTTGGAGTAATTGATGTACCAGTAATAGAACCTTTTTCAGCAGTTAAATCTGTTAATTCTTTAATTGTCTTTGTTTCAAAATATGCATCGAAAGCTGCTGCTTGTTCATTCCATTCATAAGTTCCGCCAGACTGTTTCATACCATAAGCTGAACCTAAGTCTCTCTTTGAAGTTAAGACACCATCAACTACATATTTTGTACCTGATGCTAATACTGTCTTATATGTATCTTTTTTGCCTTCTTCTGTAGCAGGAACAAGTTCTGCGTTAACTGGAACTGTTAAGTTATCAACATATGAAGCTAAAACGTTTGTACCATCTGTTAATGATGAAGCAAAATCTACTGCAAATTCGAAATTCTTTGTTTTTACAACTGTTGATGCCTTTGAACTTGTACCAACATAGAATGCAACGCCTAATTTTAATGCATTGTAATCTGCAACTTTAACTGTTTTTGCATTTTTAACTGCTTTAGCAAATGCTGCTTTGTGATCAACTGTAGAAATAGTAACACCAGTAAAGCCTGATTTTTCTTCTGCATTAGCAACTTCATCTGCTGTTTTGCCAACTAATGCTGTTTCAAGGTTATCGATTTGTTTATAGTATTCTGTCTTACCAGCTTTACTCATACCATAATAATCGCCTTTTTCTACTTTAGATCTATCATCTGGAATAGAATAAGCAAAAGCAGCTTTAGTTTCATTCTTTTCAATAACTTCATCTTCTTCAGCAGCAATCTTAACTTGTAATACATCGATGTCTGCTTTAAGAACTTTGCCATCCTTCATAACAACTGAAACTAATGTTTCATTTAATGTTGAATCTGAAAATGATGCAACATAGCCAGTACCTACTTGAACTTCTGCTTCAGTAGAACCACAACCGACGAGTGAGCCTGCTAAAACTAAGCCTGTAGTTAATAATAATCTATTGAATTTCATATAAAAAATTTTTCCTCCTACTTTTTATACATTAATAGTATATCGATATAATTTTACTTTAACAATATAGAATGTCAAACTTTTTGCAATATTTGTTACATTTTTCCTATATGTTGTTAAGTTAAAAAAACTGGTAGACAAATCTACCAGTGTTAATAATTTTCATTATTTATACAATCTTTTACAAATGAATTAAATTCGTCGAAATATCGGCCTAAATCACTTTTATAAGATTCTACGTGCTTCGCATTCTTAAAATAATTTACTTTATGTTTACCTTTATATAATTCATCAATCTTTTTTGTATTATAAGGTAATACTAAATCATCATTTTCTCCTTGCATTATTAATGCAGGTAATGTTGAATTTTCTAAAATAGGAGAGATATCTTCATTAATACTAAAGCCATGGAATAATTTACAGTAAATATTTAATGCGTATACTGCATATCTCATGACTAAAGAAGGTTTTTCTTTCTTTCCTTTAGTCATATCTAAGAATTGTTTACTAGCAGTAAAATATGGGCAATCTGCAATAATACCTTTAACATTAGGAGGTAAAACTTCTTTCTGTACTCTTAAAGTAATATGTCCTCCCATAGACCATCCACCTAAAATAATGTTACTATTTGGGTATTTTTTAGAGAAATGATTAGCCCAAGAAGCAAAATCTTTAGCCTCTTTTGGACCCATAGAGAAAGATTTACCTTCCGAAAACATATTTCCTCGTCCAAAGACTAAAACAACGTTATAGCCTTGTTTATAGATATTCTCGATAATCCCATTAACCATTGGATAAGATTCATGGTAACCATGATGGAAAATAATAAAAGTATTTTGATCATTATCATGTAAATATACATTAGCCTTTAATTTTAATCCATCATAAGAAATCATCTCTTCTTGATAAGAAATGTTATCTGAAATAAACATCTTTTCAAAAGGAGAATCGCCTTCCCATCTTTTAAAAACTAATCTAAATAAATAAATACAAAGCATCAATGTAAACATAATCTTATTTTAAAACATATATATAAATTAAGTAACCCCTAAAATAATAACTTATAAAACTATAATGCATTTAGAAATAAAAATTTAGTAAACTATCAATTTAATTATTGAATAAAATATCAAACACTTCTTTTATTTTCAAATTAACTTCATCATATAAAACAATTACATGAAGGCGATAAGAATAATTAAGATAACTAAAATAATCAATTAACATCTCCATATTCTTTTTACAACATTCATCTTCTCCAAAAACTAAACAATATTCTTTGGATAAATCTAGATTAATTAAAGGATTCATTTTATTTAAATAATCCTCTTTAGAAACATTTAACGCCTTAATTCTCTCTTCAATAAATGGAGTACTAAAAGGAACATAAGAATATTTACCTATACTCATATTTTCATTACAAGGAATAGTTTTAAGTTCAGGCCAAAAATTAGAAAAAACTTTAGCCATTTCTTCTCCTGCGACACTATAAATATAATCCTTTT
>CAMODB010000027.1 GCA_946611195.1 uncultured Bacillota bacterium | reverse complement strand
TCGATTATTTTTCAAAATTTTTATCTACTTGATGATTTGACAGTTAAAGAAAATATATTGTTAATATCTTCTTCATCAAATTATTTAAATATCGTTAAGAAATTAGGTATTGATAATTTGCTGAATAAGAAAGTTAGAGATTTATCTGGAGGAGAAAAGCAGCGCGTTGCAATCGCACGTTCCTTAATTAAAAATCCAGATATTATTTTTGCAGATGAAATTACTGGTTCTTTAGATAAAAAGAATTCTTTTATCATTATGGATTTAATTAAAGAAATCTCTAAAAATAAATTAGTAATTATGATTTCTCATGATCAAGAATTAGTAGAGAAATATAATGATTATGTAATTGTTTTAAAAGAAAACCTTTCTTTAGATTTATATAAAGAAGAAGTTAATAAAACAAATATTAATAAGAAGAAACTATCTTTGAAAAAGAGAATCTTAGATAGTATTTTTTTGATGCGTAAATCTAAAGGTAAATTAATTTTATCTTTCTTTTCATTAATAATATCTTTTGTCTTACTTGGTTTAATTCTTAATGTTAGTTATAACTTTTCTTCATATTTAGAAAAATATAAAACAAGTGCACCTGATTATCAGTTTTTAGAACTTGCAAAAACTAGTACTACTAAAATTGAAGGAACATCTTTTTCGTTAGTAAAAAGTGATGTTCCTACTAGCGATGACTTAGATGAATTAAAATCGTTAATTAGCAATTATGAATTAGGACCTAATATGTCGACTTTTATTAATAGTTATACGTCTTTAAGAATGAATGGGGAAAAAATAGATGCAACTTTTTGCCCGTATCTTGATATAAACGGAGAAGAAGTAACTGATATTTATGTTAATCCTAATTTGTATGAAAAAATGGAAGGAAATTACCTAGAATATTATTTAAAGAAAGATGTTGAATATAAATCTCAGTTAAATAAGATAACCCAAGATACAGTAAGAATTGCTTTAGTTTTAAAAGTAAAAAACATAAGTAAAGAAATGAATCTTTTTGATATTCCACGTATTTATTATCCTTATAATGCTTTTAATGAATATTTGAAGAAAATTAAATTAGAGAACTTATCAAATGAAATGGAAAAACATGTCTCTTTATATTCTAGATTAAGTTCTTATACATACGATAATGATATTTATTCTTCTCATTCTTTATATTTGATTCCTTATAAAAATGAAGTTCCTTTAGTAATGAAAATAATTAATTCATCTTCATATCAAAATGAATTCAGTGTCTCTTCTCGTTCTATTACTTCTTATAATACGATAAATACCTTTTTTGAGGCTTTAAAAAGTGCTTTAGGAATATTTGTTAGTATTTCCTCACTTATTTCGTTTATGGTTTTAATATTGTCTTTAAATTCATTAATTATTGATGAAAGAAAAGAAATTGCCATCTTTAAATCTTTAGGAGTGACTTCTAAAGAATTTAATTCTATCTATTTATTACAGATTTTATATGTAATTCTTTCTTCGTTTTTATCTGCGTTTATTATTAAATATTTTGCATATTTAATTATTAATCGATATATCACTTTTATTTCTTTAACTAATATAAAGAGTCTTCAATATGAGAATTCTTTAAGTTTAATTTTTACACTTGGAATTAGCTTATGTGCTTATTTATTTGGTAAAAGAATAATTAAGAAATTGGATCTTTCCAAAATCTTGAAGGAGGAATGATGATTGAATTAAAGAATGTTTCTAAAAATTATGGGAATCATATTGTTTTAAAAAACATCAATATGAAGATATCTACTCCAGGCTTTTATGTTATTAAAGGTAAATCAGGATGTGGAAAATCATCTTTATTAAATATCCTATCTTTAGTTGATGATAATTATGTGGGAAGCTTTTATTTTGCTAGAAAGAATGTAAATAATCTTTCTAAAGAAGAAAAAGAAAAATTAATTGCGGCGAATATTACTTATCTATTTCAAGATCCTAAATTAATTGAAGGAGAAGATATTAAAACTAATTTACAAATTTTATCTTATAAATCTCCAAATGAGAAATATCTAAAAGATTTATTACTAAAAGTTGGATTAAATAAATCATTAGAGACTGATGTTAGTATTTTATCTAAAGGTGAAAGACAACGTTTAATGATAAGCATTGCTTTATTAAAAGATACACCTTTAGTTTTATTAGACGAAATTACTTCTGGACTCGATGAGAATAATAAATCATTAGTCTTAAAGATTGTTAAAGAGATGTCTAAAACTAAAATAATCATTTTAGTTACTCATGATATAAGCTCGGTTAGTAATATTGCAAGTCAGATCTTTGTTCTAGAAGACGGGAGAATGGAAGATATCAATATTTCAAATAACGAAGTATATAGGATTAATAAAATAAATAATAAATTAGATTTAAGTTATTTTTTATTAAGAAGTAAAAGATTATTTAAGAAAAATCGAATTAGGTATTTATGCTTAATCATAACTTTAGTAATTTGTATGTTTACTATGGGTTTATCTTTAATGACTAATTTGAGTTTATCTTCTGGAATTAAAAAATCTTTATCCTCTTCATATAACTTTAATCAATTAATTGTTAAAGATAAAAAAGAGAAAGATAATTTGAGTTCGTTGATAAGCGTTCCTAAAGCTGAACTTGAAGAAAAATGTAAAGATTATTCTTCTACATATTATTCTTATTATTTTATTGATTACGACAATTTTTTTGTGGATAAAGATTATTTTTCCTTAAAAGCTGGGGATAATAATTTGAGGTTAGAAAATTATAATTTTAAGACCTTAACTAATTACATTAATGTATCTTCTAAAAATATTGAAATAAACCCAAAAATAGAGATTTTAGAAGATGATGAGGTAATACTTGGTTTACCTTATCCTACCTTGTCCTTAATTGCAAGAAGTTTGAGATTATCTACTCCTTATGAAGATACTTTAAAAATGTATTTGATGGGAAATTCTTTAGAGTTAACTGCTCATTTTACAAATTATGATTGGGGATACGATATAAGTATTAAGTTCTTAGTTAAAGGATTCTTTGTTAATAGTAAGCCTTTAATTTGTCATACCTCTTCTACTTTTCTTGAAAACATCTTAGAAGGGAATATTATGCAACTTCCTGTCGCATATAATTTAAAAGATAATTCTTATTCACCTTGGACTATTAAAAAGGCAGTATGTTATGAAGTAAATGAAGATGAAGTAGATAATTTCTTTGTAAATATGATGAATGATGAAAAGATGAACAATTATTCTTTTCATTTATTATCAAATGAATCTCCATATCTTTATTTAGATAATAATAAGACTAAATTAATCTATCTTACATATAAGAATGAATCTTTAAATCTAAGTGATTTTAATTTCTTAAATAATGAAGAGAAAGTTGATACCTATTTACCGTGTGGCCCTAATTCTTATTATGTTGATGAACAGGCTCTACTATCAGGATTTTATATGCCGACATATCTATCTTCATCCTTAGAATCTACTAATGAATTTATTGATTATAATAGTTTTTCTTCATCTAATTTAGGTGCCTACCAATCATCTTTAATCAATAATGAAAATGATGATTTTTTTAGTCTTTCCTTACTTGATTCTGCAAAGAAAAATTATTTGCGTTTTGTCCCATATTTAAATAAAAATCATGAACTTTTAGAGGGAAGATATCCGTCTAATTATAACGAGATAATTATTTCTTCTGCTTTAAAAGAAAAACTAAAATTAAAAGAAGGAGAAAAGACAGTTTATTTGACTCGTTTAATAAATATTACTAGTGAAGGTGATAAATATAAAAATAATTTTATGTCTTTACCTTTACAGATTGTCGGAATTATAGAATCTTCTTCTTTATTAATTAAACAAGATAATTTGTTTCCTTTAGTCTTAGAACATTGCAAATTTAATGTGAAACATGAAGATCAAGAAATAAGTTCAATACTTGTTACTTTTAAAGAAAATGCGAGTTCTTTAGTAAGCGCCTTAAATGAAAAATATCCTGAATATATCTTTTATTCACCTCTAGAAAATTATTTAAAAGAAATGAATAATGCACTTAGTTATTTATCGATTGGATTAATGATTTTTTCTTTAATTGTTATGATTTCAAATTTGTTTTTAAACATTTTGATAAATTACCTATTAATAGGCGAAACAAAGAAAGAAATGGCAATCTATAGATTCAATGGATATTGTCAAAAATCTAATTATCTATTTTATCTAGTTTTTAATTCGATTATGGTTATTTTTAGTATTCTTGTTACAAGTGGCGCTTTAATCTTTACAAATTTCATTTTGCCTAGATTTAATAATCTCTTTGCAGGAATAGAATTTAATCTTATTCCTTACTTGTCTATCGTGGTCCTTGGAGGAGTTTCTATTGGTCTAACAATGCTTTTTTCATACTTAAAATATTCAAAAATGAATATTGTCAAAGAAATAAAAGAGAACTAAAATCCTCAAAAGATTATTTTGTTCTTTCAATATTATCACTTTAGTGATATTCTTTTAGCGAAAGAAATATAGATTTTTCCTTTCTTAAAAAGAAACGAGGTAAAAAGAAATGTCATTAAAAGCAGGTATTGTTGGTCTTCCAAACGTTGGAAAATCCACATTGTTCAATGCAATTACAAATTCCCATGTTGAAGCTGCAAACTATCCATTTGCTACTATCAACCCAAACTCAGGTATCGTTGAAGTTAACGATGAAAGAGTTGATAAATTAGTTGAATTATTTAAACCAAAGAAAACAGTTAAAACAACTTTTGAATTCATCGATATTGCAGGCTTAGTTAAAGGTGCATCTAAAGGCGAAGGCTTAGGAAACCAATTCTTAGGTAACATCCGTCAAGTTGACGCGATATGTCATGTAGTTAGATGCTTTGATAACCCAGATATCATTCACGTTGATAACACAATTGATCCAATCAGAGATATTCAAACTATCAACTTAGAATTAGTTCTTGCAGACTTAGATACAGTCGTTAAAAGAATTGGCAAAGTTGAAACTAAGGCTCATACTACTAAAGAAAAAGAAGCAGTTGCAGAATACAATCTTTTAACAAAAATTAGAGCTGCTTTAGAAGATGAAAAACCTGCTAGACTTGTTGAATTAACTGATGATGAAAAGATTTTAGTTAAACAATATAACTTACTTACAATTAAGCCAGTTATCTATGTTGCAAACGTTGCAGAAGAAGATTACGCAAATCCTGATGCTTCTAAATACTATCAAGCAGTTAAAGAATTTGCTGCAAGTGAAGGCTCAGAATGTATTGCAATTTGCGCAAACATCGAAAGTGAATTATCAGAGCTTCCTAAAGAAGAAAAACTAGAATATCTAAATTCATTAGGCGCAACTGCAACAGGCTTAGATAGATTAGTTGCAACTACTTATCGCTTACTTAATCTTGCTACATTCTTCACAGTCGGTGAAGATGAAGTTAGAGCGTGGACATTCACAAAAGGTATGACTGCTCCTCAATGTGCAGGTACTATCCACACAGACTTTGAAAAAGGTTTTATTAGAGCAGAAGTTTATTCTTGTGATGACATCTTTGAATTAAAGACAGAAAAAGCTTTAAAAGAAGCTGGTAAGATTAGAAGTGAAGGTAAAGCATATCTAGTTCAAGACGGAGATTGCTTACTCATTAGATTTAACGTTTAATAAGGAGACACTATGATTAGAATCGGATTTTCTAGAGACATTCATCGCATTGAAGAAAATGGTCGTCCATTTATGATTGGAGGAATCGAAGTTCCTTCTATCTACGGACCTGTTTCTCATAGTGATGGAGATTGCCTACTTCACGCTATAGCGGAAGCTTTTCTTGGTTCTTTATCTTTAGGAGACTTAGGTAAACTCTTCCCAGATACTAGCAAAGAAACTGAAAATATGGATTCTAAAATCATCCTTAAAGAGTGTTATAAATTAGTTTTAGCAAAAGGCTATAAATTAGTTAATCTAGATGCTTGTGTAATTCTTGATAAACCACATTTACAAAAATATTTACCAGAAATTAGAGCAAGTATCGCTAAAATTTTAGATACTGGCATTGAAAATGTAAGTATCAAACCACAAACAAATGAAAATATTGGAGAAATCCGAAATATTGAATGTATGTG
>CAMODB010000026.1 GCA_946611195.1 uncultured Bacillota bacterium | reverse complement strand
TTTTTGTAAAGAAAAACCACCAATGAATGGTGGCAGTATTTATTAAATTATAAAGAATAAAGTTAATAATGCAGTAAATAATGTAGGTAGAGCAATAATTAATCCGTATTTAGTAAAATCTAAGAATGTAAATTTGATATTCTGCTTATTTACTAAAGAAGAGAACATGATTCCTGCTAAAGCTCCAAGTGGAGTAAAGAAGGCTCCAATGTTAGAACCGATAATACTTGAATAGATTGCACGAGTATAATTAATTGAATCTAATCCATTAGGTAATGTGCTAAAGAGAATACTCATTGGAATATTGTTAATAATATTTGAAGCAATAAATGATGTAGGACCATAGATCCAAATTACTGGTTCGTGATTTAGTACTTCACCTAATTTTGATGAGATACCTTGATAATTTAAGGCAAGAACTATTACAAACATTGAAAGTAAGAATGGGATTAACTGATAAGGTAATCTTTTTAATGATGAAGTTAAATATTCCCAATGTTTATGAGTAATTAATCTAATTAGTAAGACAACAATAATCAATGATGATGCGGCAATAAAACTAATTAACCACATTTCCATATCGATATATGAAGAGATTACTAAGAAAATTAAGCATGTTACTAGAGTAATAACCCCTACAAATAAATCTAATTTAGAATCAATATGGAACTCTTCTTTAGTAATTTCTAAAGGTTGTTTTAATTTTTTATTGAATATTAAAACTAATAAGATAATTTGTAATAAACCTGCGCATAAAGTAGGTAACCACATAATCTTAAAATATTCAATAAAGGTAATACTTGCAGAAGTACCTAGATATATATTCGTAGGATTACCGATAATTAGCATCATTGACCAAGTATTTGCCCCTGCAAATTCTGCGATTAAATATGGTAAAGGGTTAATCTTAGTATTCTTACAGAAGAAACAGATAAATGGTGTTAATGTTAAGATGACGATGTCGTTAGAAGTAAAGACTGTTAATAATGATGTTAATAAATAGAAGATTAGGAAAAGAACAAATTGGTTCTTTCCTGCTTTTTTAGTTGCTTCAAGAGCAAGAAATCTAAATAAGCCTAATTCATCTAGATAAATAGATATAATAGTCATTGAGAAAAATAAGACTAAAATCTTTAATGGATTAATTGCAGAAGATGAAGTTAATGTCTTCCATAATTCATTTAATGGTACTAAGGAGAAGATTAATAAAATTGCTGCTCCTAATAAAGCGATTAACCAATAAGTATCTAGAGTGATATTTTTAATTTTTATATGTGGGAATAAGAGTATAGACAATGTTATTCCAATAAATGTAATAAGTGCAATAATAAGTGTAGTAATCATAATTTAAACCCCACTAATTATGCGCTTTTTATTACATAAAGCAAGCAAATTGAATAAAGTCTTTTATTTAACAATATATGGGTTTTAGAGTATAATATTATTGAGGTTACAAAATGAAAACAAATATTTTAGCGTTAGACCTTGGCAAAGGTTCACTGGGACTTGCTATTTCTCGTTCAGGAATGCTTGTTACACCATTACCAAATTTAAGATTCAAGATGATGGATTACGATACATGTTTAAAGATGCTTAAGCAAGCTACTGAATATGAACACGTTGAACATATTGTTATAGGTTATCCTCTTTATCCAAGCGGAGATCCTTGTGAAATGACTCCTATTGTTGAAGAATTTATTCCTCGTGTACAGGCTTTATTTCCTAAAGCAGACATTGTAAAACAAGATGAGCGAGGATCTACTGTTGAAGCTAGTGAAATGTTACATGATAGTAATAAGAATTCTAAAAAGCAAAGAGCAGTTATTGATTCTGCTGCCGCGATGATTATTTTAGAAAGATATTTAAAATCAATTGGTCAATATTAATCTTACCTATAATTTGTTAGGTGATAATTATGAACATGTTTTCAAGAATGTACTGTAGAGCAGTACAAAAAATAATTTTCTTATTTCAAAGCTCATTAGTTTTTCGTGAGCCTGAACTTTACAGTAATCTTGAAGATATAGAGACTATATTGATTAAAAAACATAAAATTAATCCTTTAATTGTCGTTAGTAATACTGTATCTAAGTCTAAACGCTTTAAATCTTTAATTAAGGCTTTAGATAAAATGAAAATTAATTATGTGGTCGATACTTCAGTTAGTCACGATCCTACTTTTAACGTGGTCTATAATTTAAAACAAAAATATATAGATAATATGTGCGATGCTTTTGTTGCTATTGGAGGAGGTTCAGTTATTGACGCAAGTAAAGGATGCGCGTTACTAGTATCTCATTTAGATAAGAAAATTGAAGATTTTAGAAAACTTCTTTCTGTTAAAAATGAGATGCCTTTATTTATTGCCTGTCCTACTACTGCAGGAACTGGTTCAGAATGTACTGCAGCAACGGTTATTACTAATGAAGAAAATAATGATAAGTTCGCACTTTCTAATCCTAAATTAATTCCTCATTATGCAATTCTAGATGATTCTTTATTAGATTCATTGCCTTCAAATATTATTTCTGTAACTGGAGTAGATGCTTTATCTCATGCTATAGAAGCGTATCTAGGAATAGATGGAACGGAATATACTAATGAAAAAGCTTTAGAAGCGATTAAATTAATTAAAGAAAATTTATTAGATTTCTATAATGATCCTTCTAATGATAATGCTAGAAGCAATATGCTAAGAGCTTCATATTTAGCAGGTTTAGCGTTTACTAGAGCATATGTTGGCTACGTTCATTCTTTAGCCCATGCAATAGGAGGAACTTATCACAAGGCTCATGGTTATTGTATTGGTATCTTACTCCCATATGTACTAGAAGCATATAATAGTAAAATTTATAAAAAATTAAGTAAAATTTCTGACTATTTAGAATTAGTATCATTAGATAAATCTGATAAAGAAAAAGCTAATGCAGTTATTTCTTGGATTAAGGAATTAAATAATAAACTTAGAATTCCTTCTTCTTTTGATGGATTAATTAAAGATGAAGATTTAAATAAACTCGCGCGTCATGCCTCTAAAGAAGCAAATCCATTTTACCCAGTACCTAAATTATTAAATATTACGGAATTAAAGAATATCTTAATTAAATCAAATAAAAATAGTTAAACCCTTTATCAGGGTTTTTCTTTTGATTAAAATAGATTTATATTTTAGGAGAGAAATATGGAAATTTGGCAACTTGTTTTATTAATAATTTTGGGTTCAATTATTACTTTTTTACTTATTAGATATATAGTCATGGTCTTTATGATTAAAAAGATATTATTAAGTACTATGCCTAGATATGAAAAGCCTGAATATCCAATGTTTATTACTTATGATGATATTAAAGATAAATATCCTAGAAACGAATATTCATTTAAATCAGGTAAGAATCTTTTAAGTGCCTTCTTATATGGTAAAGATAATACTAAAGGTTTTATTCTCTATGTTCACGGTATGTGTCCAGGTCATATTGGATATTTGTCAGATATCATTGAATTAGTTAATAGGGGATACCAAGTTTTCACGTATGATTTTACTGGTACTGGTTCTTCTGAAGGCTCATCTATGAAAGGTGTTCAAACTCAAGCATTTGATTTAAGAGCTTGCTTAAAATTCTTATCTAAATCTGAAGAATTTAAAGATAAAGATATTTATTTATATGGTCATTCAATGGGTGGATACGCTGTGGCACTTGATGTTAATGAATCTTCTAAGATTAAAGCTTGCGTATCTATTGCAGGATTTGATGAACCATTAAGTGAAATTACTAATACTTCATTAACTAATGATAAGACTAGAAACTATATGAAAAAGAATCGCTTTAAATTCTTAAGCGCGATGATTTTAATCTTTGGTTTTAGCGCTAATAAAAAAGCTTCTAAAGAATTGAAAAAGACAAAAGTACCAACCTTAGTTTTACAAGGTAATGATGACGTAGTTGTTAATTATCAGCTTGATTCAATTTATTCTAAGAAAGATGAAATTAATAATGATTTAGTAGAATATATCTTAGTAGATACTCCTCCTCATAATAATCATTCAACAATTCTTGCTTCTACTGAATGCTATGAATACCAAAAGATGAAAGAAAAAGAAAGAATAGAACTTGCAAATCAATATGGTGATAAGGCTAAAGGTTATATGGAATCTTATGATACTTATGATGTCTTTAAAGGCAATGTGGCAAATCAAGATTTAATGAATAAAGTTGATTCATTTTTTATGGAGCATAAATAATGGAAGATTTAGTTTCATTTACTAAGAAAATAAATTCATTCATTAAAAGAGGTGAAGAAGGTAATGTTATTCTTCTTAATTTTTTAGATGATGCGGAAAGAAGCGTCGTTGAAGAATTAACTGCTCGTTCATCTTTAAATATTTCTTTCTCTGGCGGTATTAAAAACGCGGATAGAGTTAGATGTATTATGTCTTATTACGACGTTAGTGAAGAAGATTATAAAATTAAAGTTTATCAGATTATCTATAATAAGAAATTTTATGAGATATATCATCGTTCTATACTTGGTTCATTAATGAGCTTAGGTATTAAAAGAGAATGCTTAGGTGATATTGTTATTAAAGACAATAAAGATGCATTCTTTGCGTGTACAATTGAAATATCATCATTTATTGAAAGTGAGTTTAAAAGCGTGGGAAAGGCTCAAATACAATTAAAAGAAGTATCTTTCCCTGTAGAAAATGAGATTAAAGAAGAATCTAAAGTACATTTTGTTTCTTCTTTAAGACTTGATGTTATTATTGCGGCAGGATTTTCTTTATCTAGAAGTGAAACTTTAGAAATCTTAATTAATGGAGAAGTATATGTTAACCATTTATTAAATCAAAATCCTTCTTATTTAGTTAAAGAAAATGAAGAAATCTCTGTTCGTCATTTTGGTAAAATTAGAATTAGTTCTATTGGAGGAACATCTAAAAGCGGAAGAAAAGCTATTGAAATTGCTAGAAGAGTCTAATATGGGGGGCACTTGTCAAGGTGTCCTTTTTATTTTTATAATGTAGATATAAAAATATGATTTGTGGAGGTAATTATGGAACAACACAAATTAACTTCAGGACCATTACTTGATAAAGATGGCAATTTATTAGAAGCTGGATATGCTTTTAACTTAGTTAGAACATACTCTCGTAAAGATATTAAGGCAAGAAAATCTCGTATTAAAGAATGGGATTACTACTATATTGGAGACGATAATTTTGGTATTGCTTTAACTATAGATGATAATTCTTATATGGGACTTGTTTCTGCTTCCATTTTGAATTTTAAAGAGAAGACATATATTAACGCTGCAAGGATGTTCTGGTTCCCTTTTGGCAAAGTACATTTACCTTCTTCATCTTCAAATGGAAATGCTAGAAAAGAAGGTAAGAATTATTATTTCTCATTTGAAAATGATCATGGTAATAGACATCTTAAAGTCTATATGAAGAATATGACTAAAGGTAAAGATTTCTATGCTGATATCTACTTGACTCCTTCTAGCAAGAACTCAATGGTTATTGCAACCCCATTTAAAAAAGAAAGACATTTCTATTACAACCAAAAGATTAATAATTTAGTTGCAGTAGGCTCTTTTAAATATGGTAATGATGAATATACCTTTAAAGAAGGTACTTTGGGAGTACTTGATTGGGGAAGAGGTGTCTGGACTTATAAAAATACTTGGTATTGGTCATCATTAAATGTTACTCAAGATGATAAGAAGATTGGATGGAACTTAGGATACGGATTTGGAGATACTAGTAACGCTAGTGAAAATATGCTCTTTGTCGATGATAAAGTTTATAAATTAAAAGATGTTATTTTTAATATTCCTCAAAAAAATAATAAAGATGATTTTATGAGCGAATGGACCTTTACTAGTGAATCTAAAGATATTGATATTAAGTTTACTCCTACTATGGATAGACACGATAAAACTAATGCCTTGATTATTGCTCAAGACGCTCATCAGGTATTTGGATTATTTAATGGTAAGATTAAAACTAAAGACGGAGTAGTTAAGATTAAAAACGCCTTAGGATTTGCAGAAAAAGTATCTAATAAGTGGTAAAAGATACATACATATAATCGATAATAAATTACAAATATCTATGTATAGATATAATGCTTTTATAGTGGTACAATATTACAAGGCGAAAGGGGATAAATTATGAAACAATATTTATTTGATTTAACTCTTAATACACGCGATTTAGGTGGCTATAAAACTAGTGAAGGCAAAGTTACTAAATATTTACGCTTTATTCGAAGCGATTCTTTAGATATGCTTGGTGAAGAAGCTAAGAAATTTTTGCTTGAAAATAATTTTAAAACTCAAATTGATTTAAGAACTGAAACTGTTGTTAACACTTATCCTTCTGCTTTAAGTAATGATAAGCGTTTTAAATATTATAATTATTCATTAGTTGAAGGAAGTGGTATTCCTCTTACTGATGAAAATGCCGCGAAATTATATTTACAGATGGTGGGTAATCACGATACTTTCTATAAAATCTTTACTACTATCTTAAATGCTGATGGAAATGTTATTTATAACTGTACTGCAGGTAAAGACCGTACAGGTATAGTTACTGTCTTATTATTCTTACTTGCTAAAGTCAGTGAAGAAGATATTATTGAAGATTATTTTGCTTCTAATGAATGTATCTATTCTAGAATTCATCTTAAACAAGAAAGAAATGGTACTTTCCCACATTCTTTAGGCTATTGTAAGAAAGAATACTTAATTGATTTTTTAAAGATGTTTAAAGAAAAATATGGAGATGTTATTTCTTATTTCCATACTATTGGATTAACTGATGAACAAATTTCTTCATTAAAAGAAAGATTGGTAGGTGAAGAGTAATGAGTCAACCTTTAGCGGATTTACTCCGACCAAAATCTTTAGATGAAGTTGTCGGACAAAAACATTTATTAAGCAAAAATAGTGCACTGAGAAAAATTATTGAAAGTGGTCATATTCCAAATATGATTTTTTATGGCCCTTCTGGAACTGGTAAAACGACTCTAGCCAATATCATTGCTTCAATGACAGATATGACTTTATATAAAGTCAATGCTACTACTGCTTCTTCTCAAGACATTAAAGATGTCTTAAGTAAAGTTGATACTTTAGAAGGTAGAAATGGTATTTTATTATACATTGATGAAATTCAATATTTCTCTAAAAAGCAACAACAATTATTACTTGAATATATTGAAACGGGTGATATTACTTTAGTCGCATCTACAACGGAAAATCCTTATTTTTATGTTTATAATGCTTTAATTTCTCGTTCTACAATTTTTGAATTTAAACCAGTTTCTGCTTTTGAAATTCAAAAGGCTGTGGAAAGAGCTCTTCATCTAGTTGCCACTCAAAAGCAAACCAAAGTTAATATTGAAGAAGGTGTAGTTAAATATCTATCTACAATATGTGGAGGAGATGTAAGAAAGGCTATTAATTCAGTAGAATTAATGTTTGATATTTGTAACCATTATGATCAAACATATTTCTTAACTATGAATGAGGCTCGTCAAATTGGTCAACGTTCTCAAATGAGATATGATAGAGATGGAGACGAACATTACGACACCTTAAGTGCTTTCCATAAATCAATTAGAGGAAGTGATCCTGACGCGGCAATATTTTATCTTGCAAAATTACTTGAAGCAGGTGATTTACTTTCACCTTGTAGAAGACTTCTTGCAGTCGCATGTGAAGATATAGGACTTGCTTATCCTAATGCGATTGTAATTACTAAAAACTGTGTAGATTCCGC
>CAMODB010000025.1 GCA_946611195.1 uncultured Bacillota bacterium | reverse complement strand
TTTGCTTTAAAGCATTCTTATAATTTAGTAGCCTTTCCTCGTCATTTATATTTAAAGAAGGAAGATGATTTTATTTTAAGAATCGTTGAAGCTATTAAAAATAAAGATAATCTTAAATTAAATGATGAATCAGTAGGTCCTTACTTTTTCTTAAGTGAAAAAGCAGTCAATGCTATTTACACAGAAGAAGAAATTAAGAACACTCATGTCATTAAAGATTTAATTAATTTTGATTTCTTTAAGAAAAGAGGTAAACTACTTTCTTATCCTTTAGAAAATAAAATAGACAAAAAAGATTATATTTATTCTCTATGTTTACAAAGAAGCAAAGAAAGAAATCTATTTTTAAATGAAGATTACATCAAAAGATTAAAATATGAATTAGATATCATCGAAAAAATGGGATATCTAGATTATTTTTTAATTGTCAGTGATTATGTTAATTACGCGAAAAAATTAAATATCCCTGTTGGTCCTGGTAGAGGTTCTGCCGCAGGTGCATTAATTTCTTATCTACTTGGTATTACTGAAGTAGATCCTTTAAAATACGATTTAATGTTTGAAAGATTCTTAAATCCTTCTAGAGTTACTCTTCCTGATATCGATATTGATATTGCAGATATTAATAGACAAGATATCTATAATTACATTGAAAATCGTTATTCAAAAAATCAAATGTCCTACATTGTTACTTTTCAAGAAATTGGTCCAAAACAAGCATTCCAAGATTTAGGTAAAGTCTTCTCTATCAACCAGATGGATATTAATAATTTATCAAATGCTACTAGAGGATTTGATAATTTAAATGCCGCTATAAAAAATTCTAAAACATTAATTAAATTATCATCAGATGCATATTTTAAAAGAATCATTGATTTAGCATCAAAAATTTATGGTCTACCTAGACAAACTTCTATTCACCCTGCTGGTATTATTTTAAATGAACAAGATTTAACTGAAGTCTTGCCTACATTTAGAACTGAACAAGGATTAATCTGTGAAATTGAAAAAGATTATATTGAAGATTTAGGTTTCTTAAAGATGGATATTTTAGGTTTAAGAAATCTAACTTTAATTAATAACATTGAAAAGCAAATTAATAAAACTAATTCTAACTTTAACTTAAAAGATATCTCATTAAACGATAAAAAGACTTTTGAAATTCTCAATTTAGGATTCACTTCTTATTTATTCCAACTTGAAAGTGAAGGTATTACTAAGTCATTAGAAAAAGTTAAGATCAATTCTTTTGATGATTTAGTTGCGCTCCTTGCTTTATATAGACCAGGTCCTATGGATAACATTCCTTTATTTATTGAAGGCAAGAATCATAAAGAAAAGATTAAATATTTACATCCATTGCTAGAAAAGACACTTAAATCTACTTATGGAGTTATCGTTTACCAAGAACAAATCATGCAAATCGTCCAAGATATTGCAGGTTTTAATCTTGGAGAAGCTGATTTATTTAGACGTGCTATCTCTAAAAAAGACGCATCAAAATTAAATGAATTAAAAGAAAAATTCTTATTAGGTGCAAAAGCAAATAAAATTAACGATGATGTGGCTTTAAAGATTTTTGAATTAATCGATAAATTTGCAAATTACGGTTTTAACAAATCTCACTCAGTAGCATATGCATTAATTACTTATCGTATGGCGTATTTAAAAGCAAATTATCCAAAAGAATTCTATGCGACAATCTTTAACGGAGTAACTCTTGGTTCTCCTCAATATGTAAAGCTCTTAAAAGAATTAAAATATTTCAATTTAACTTTAGGATTACCTTCAATTAATTTATCTTCTTCAACTTACGAAATTAAAGACAATACTTTAATTATTCCTTTCACCGCTATTAAAGGTCTACCTTCTACTTTAGGTGAGGCTATTGCTTATGAAAGAAAGAAAAACGGTCTATTTAATGATGTCGACACATTTGTCGCTAGAATGCGTGAATATAATTTATCAGAAGATAATCTTTCCAAGATGATTGATGGAGGATGTTTTGATGAATTTAATCATTCACGTCTATCTCTTCACCAATCAATTAAAGCCTTTATGCAGTATGCTGATATTGCATATAATATCTCTTTATTTGATAACTCAACCGATATTTTTAGACCAAAAGTCAATGAAAGAGATGAAGATGAAGATATGAAACTTCAACGTGAATATGAAGTTTTAGGAATCATGTTATCTTCTTCGCCACTTAAAAAATATGAAAAATTTATTCGTGAACACAAAGTTAAGAGTGTCGCTTCTCAAATAAATAAAAAAGGTGACACCATGATTACTATTTTTGTTAGCGAAATAAAAGAAATTAATACTAAGAAAAAAGAAAAAATGGGTATTATTCACGGCTTTGATTCTTCTATGGATATTGAAGTTACATTATTTACAAAAACTTACGAACAATATAAAAAAGTTGTTTATGAAAATGAATGTTTTGCATTTAAAGGATATTTTAGAAACGATGAACATTATGGAATATCATTTATTGCAAACGAAGTAATTAAAATGGAGGCATAAAATGAAATTATATGTAATTGACGGAAACTCACTTCTCTTTCGAGCGTACTTTGCAACTTCCTTCACAGGAAACATCATGAGAAGAAAAGATGGGTTCCCTACTAACGCAATTTTTGGTTTCTCCAATATGATTACTAAAATTGTTTCTTCTTTAGAACAGGGAGACGAAATTGTCGTTGCCTTTGATAAAGGAAGTAAAACCTTTAGACATCAAGCAATGCCTGAATATAAAGCTCAACGTAAAGAAACTGACCCAGATTTAGTCGCGCAGCTCCCCGTAGCACGTGAAATGCTTGATGCTATGAACATCAAATATTATGAAGTTGATGGATATGAAGCAGACGATATTGCAGGTACTGTGGCAAAACTTGGTTCAAAAGAAGGGATTGAAACAATTTGTTTTACTTCTGATAAAGACTATTTACAGTTAATTGATGACCATATTACTGTAAGAATGCTAAAAAAAGGTCTTACTGATGTAGTCGATATGACTGCACCATTATTAAAAGAAACAATGGGCTTAACGCCTGAACAAATCAAAGATTTTAAAGGTTTAATGGGTGACCCATCAGATAACTTAAAAGGTATTCCAGGGGTTGGTGAAAAAACTGCAGTTAAACTATTAAATGAATACGGATCTTTAGAAGCTATCATTGAAGGTATGAAAGGCCAAAAATCTAAGATAGCAGAAAAGATTCTTCTTAATCAAGAAGATGGTAAAAGATGCAAATTTATGGCAACTATCGTTACTGACGTACCTTTACCATTCACCTTAAATGATTTAGTTTATCAAGGTTATAGTTACAACGAATTATCATCATTTTATTCTAAATATGAATTCTTCTCTTTAGCAAAGAAACTTAAACCTTGTCACATCTCTTCTACTAATGAAAAGAAAGAAGAAATTAAACAAGAAATTATCGATGTAGAAGTAAAAGAATTAAAGAGTTTTAAAGAAATCAAAAATCCAGAATATCTTATCTTAGATATAGAAAAAGGTAATTATCACCTTTCTCAAGTTAATGGATTATATTTTAATGTTGATAATAAAGTCTATTATTTACCTAGAAATAAATTTAACGATAAAGATTTTATCGCTTATATGAAAGATGAATCTTTACCTAAAAAGACATATGATTTTAAAGCACTTAAAGTTGCTTTATCTTATTTAGGTATTGAAGTTAACGGCCTAAAATACGACCTAACTTTAGCCTCTTACCTAATTAATCCAGCTTTAAATAATGACCAAGTATCAATTTACGGATATTATGGAATTAATTTACTTTTAAAGAATGAAGAAATTTCTCTATTTGAAGATAATGGAGAATTTAAACTTATGGCATATTATCTTCCTCAAGTAGAAGAAGCTTCTTTAAAAGAATTAAAAGAAGGAGAACTCTTATCTTTATATAACGATATTGAACTCCCTCTATGTGACATTCTTGCACGTATGGAAATAGAAGGTTTCCCATTAAATAAAGATGTCTTATCATCTATTAACCATGAATATCAACTTAAATTAGATGAATTAACAAAACAGATTTATGATTTAGCAGGATATGAATTTAATATTTCTTCTCCTAAACAAGTTGCAGAATTGCTCTATACTAAACTTGCTTTACCTCACGGCAAAAAAGAATCAACTTCAGTAGAAGTATTAAACGAACTTGCTTCATCTCATAAAGTAGTACCTTTAATTATTGAATATCGTAAATATTCTAAATTAATTTCTACTTATACAACTGGATTACTATCGTATCTTCATGAAGATAACAAGATTCATACTACCTATAACCAAGCATTAACTCAGACTGGAAGACTTTCTTCTTCTGATCCAAACTTACAAAACATTTCTACTCGTTCTGAAGAAGGTAAAGCAGTAAGAAAAGCTTTCTTCTATGATGATGAAGATACTTATATGCTCTCTTTAGATTATTCTCAAGTTGAACTTAGAGTATTATCAGCAGTTGCATCTTCTCAAGATTTAATTGAAGTCTTTAATAAAGGAGAAGATATTCATACCGCGACTGCAATGAAAGTCTTTAACTTAACAAAAGAAGAAGTAACTTCTGATATTAGAAGAAAAGCCAAAGCCATTAACTTTGGTATCATCTACGGTATTTCTGACTGGGGACTTTCCGATCGAATCGATATGAGTCCAAAAGAAGCTAAAACAATTATTGAAACTTTCTATAACAAATATCCTGAAATTAAAGAATATTTTGTTAAGACGATCGATGACGCTAAAGAAAAAGGTTACTGCAAAACTTTATATGGAAGAAGAAGATATGTTCCAGAACTCTCTTCTGATAATTATATGACGCGCGAATTTGGTAAACGTGTCTGTATGAATGCACCAATACAAGGTACTGCTGCAGACATCATGAAAATTTGTATGATCAAAGTCGACAAATTCTTAAAAGAAAACAATTATAAGACTAAAGTGGTTCTTCAAATTCACGATGAACTTATCTTTAAAGTTCCTAAAGAAGAAAAAGATTTCATTGTTCCTTTACTAAAAGAAGTAATGGAAAATTGTGTTGAATTAAAAGTTAAATTAGAAGTTGAAGGAAGTCTTGCTAAAACTTGGTACGACTGTAAATAAGGAGGTCTTATGCCTGAATTACCTGAAGTAGAAACAATTAGAAGAACCTTAGAAGCAAACTACGTTAATAAGAAGATTGTCAAAGTAGAAGTTCTTTATGAAAGAATGATTAAATCACCTTTAGATGAATTCATTAATAAAGTAACTTCATCTACTATTTCTTCCTTTGGAAGAAGAGGCAAATATTTATTAATTAATTTAGATAATGGTTATACTATTATTTCCCATTTAAGAATGGAAGGTAAATATTTTCTTCGTGAAATTAATGAAGAATTATCTAAATACACTCGCGTAATTTTCACTTTAGAAAATGGTTCTAGATTATGTTATGAAGATGTAAGAAAATTCGGCATTATGTATTTAACTCCAACTACAAAAGTAAATGAATTTGAAGAAATTGCAAAACTTGGACCTGAACCTTTTGAAATTAAAGATGCTTCTTATTTACATAAAGCCTTTAAAAATAAAAAAGTTGAAATTAAAGCCGCACTTTTAGATCAAACTATTATGACAGGACTTGGTAATATCTATGCTGATGAAGTTTGTTTTAAAACAAAAATTAATCCCTTCAAAAAAGCCAATACTTTAACATTAAAAGAATGTGAAGATATTTTAAAAGCATCAGTAGAAACATTAAATGATGCTATTAAATCAGGTGGATCAACTATTGCTACTTACCATCCTGCTAAAGGAGTAGATGGAATGTTCCAAACTAAACTACTTGCTTATGGTAAAGAAGGAAAAAAATGTCCAGTTTGTGCTTCCACAATGCGTAAAGCAATAATTAAAGGAAGAGGCACAACTTATTGTCCTCATTGCCAAAATGTCGCGCTAGTTATCGGTATTACTGGTAAAATTGCTTCTGGCAAATCAACGGTTACTAAATTATTTAAAGAAAAAGGTTGCCCTACAATCTCTTCTGATGAAATTGTAACTAACCTCTATAAAGAATTAGAATTCAAAAAGAAATTAATTGAGATGTTCTCTCCTGAAGTCTTGAATGATGATTTATCAATCTCCAAAGGATATATTAAAAACGTCATCAATTTAAATCCAAATAAAAAGAAAGAACTAGAAGAGTTAGTTCATCCTCTAGTCCGCGCTAAAATTGAATCATTTATTTCTTCTCACATGAATGAAAAAATGGTTGTAGTAGAAGTTCCTTTATTATTTGAAGCAGGTTTTGAAAATCTCTTTGATGTCATTATTGGAGTACAAGCTTCTTCATTAACTCAGATCAATCATTTAAACGCTCGTAAATCACTCAATGTTGCAAAAGATTTAAAACTTAATGAATCTTCTCAATTTGATAAGAACGCTAAAAAGTGTACATATTTAATTGATAACAACTATTCACTACTTGATTTACGCATGAATGTTGATAAATTATATTTATTAATTCTAAATTCTTAATATGTAAAATACTTTTCTAAAGTTAGGAGTAATTCTTTATTCTTTTCATAAGAAAAGTATTTTTTTTGTAATGTATAACGATAAGATGAAGAAGTAATCTCTTCGTTAAAAATATCAATTTCTTGGGATTTTAGATAAGTAATTACATAAGGATTATTTTTCGAATATTTTAAAAATGAAATATAGATTTGACTAGAAGCATATTCAAGTTCACTTTTAGTTTTCTCATAATTATTAATAGTTTTGATTTTTAAATTAGTTGTCATTACTAAAATCATTTCTATCATTAATATGATTTTTAATTTCATAATAATATTCCTTTAATAACAACAATTAAAGCAAAGACGTATAAAGAATATTCATTTAGAATAACGTACCAAGAATATTTATCTTCAACAGGTTCAATAAAATTATCATTAGTATAAAGATCAAATAATGAGGATATCTTACTCATCTTAATTTTACTTAATTTATAATTCCCTATATTTCCGTTTTCAAAATCTTCTTCAACTTTTTTATAAATCTTATTATACTTACAAAATCTTTTTACATTCTCTTTAAAAGATTCCTTTTTATTTTCTGCAATTAAAGATAATAACGATGAATAATAAAAATCATTAAACAATTTAAATTTTCCAGGTAAATAATATAAATCTTTATAAGTTAGAATAAGTAATAACATTAAATAAACTGCATTAATCTTAAAATAGAAATCTAATAAATTTAAATAGAAAGGAAAGAATCTAATTAAGATTAAATATGTTCCTAAAAATAGGCCATAACATATAAATTTATTAATATTCAATTCTCCATAATTCTTATAAACAAATAAGACTGTTTTAATATCATTTAGGTTCTTGCATTTATTTAAATAAAGAAAGAAATCTTTTTCAATTTTATTTTTGTACTTGCTTTGAAATATTAAAGTATTTTCTTCATAACTTTTACTTTCATCATATCCTAACGTAAAACGAATCAAATCTTCTTTATTTTCTAAACTATCAATTCGTAATAAATAATTATTCTTTAAATCCAAAAAATTATTATTTGGAATAGAACAAATAATTAAGACGATGATAATTAAAGATATTAATAAGCAGATCCATTTCTTATAAGAACAAAAGACAATACTTGAAGAAAGTAAGATGAATAAACTTGTTAATTTACTTTTCATTTATTTTTATCTCCTTATTATATTGGTAAGAATAAAAATCGATATTATAGGTAATTTTAAAATTTACTACTAATCCATTAAATGAATAATAAGTTTTTATATTAGTTATTTCTTTAGAAGAATAAGAACGTATAATCTCATTTAAAGTATTAACGAATAAATCCTCATCGATAGTCTTTTCTTCGTTGTCAAGGCTTAAAACATAGATTTCCGAGATAGTAGAAGATAAATAAAGCTTAAAGGACTCTGAAGATAAATTATAAGAATAAGAAAATAGGATAAATATAATTAAAAACATCATACCTGAAACTCGTAATCATATTCAAAAATATCTTTATCTTCGATAATTATTTCATAATCATTTAATAAGCTTTTATCTAGATTAAAGTAAGCTTGAAAATATAAATTAATATTAGTGCCATAAAAGTTCTTAATACTAAAAATTGTTTCAACTATTTCTTTGTCCATTTCTTTAGGAAAATATATCTTATCTAAATTACCATATGCATCTAAATATATTTCTCTAGAATATTTATTTAAAGAAAGATTTTCATTAATGATTAAAGAGTCATTATATATATCTAGATTTAAATTAAGATATTCATCATCAAAATAAGAAAAAATATTATCATTTTTTATACTTAAATATACTTCTCCTAAAGAATAATTATTATTAAATGAAACGTTGCCGTATTTATCTAAATCCAGGTAGCGATGTTCATCAACTTTATTTTCATATGCTAATGAATTAAAAGCGACATACTGACCTTTATCTAAATAAATGTTTGAATGACCATAAGTATCAATATTACTCGACAAAGAATAAAAATAATTATCTAAATAAATATCACCTTGAGGAATAGTAAAATAAAATGTTATCTTGTTAAAATTACCATCATCTAGATATTCAATGTAAAAGATACTATGTGACGCGTTATCGTTATAATCATTTAAATTTAAATAAATTGATTTATAATTTGTATCTCTATCTACAATAATGTCATTATCAATAAAGACACGATAATATTCTAGCTTACCATTCTCTCGACAAGGAAGAAAATACATATAATAAGTATTATCTTCATAAAACATTTTTACTTTATCAAGACTAAATTCATAACCAGTATTTCGTA
>CAMODB010000024.1 GCA_946611195.1 uncultured Bacillota bacterium | reverse complement strand
ATTTTAAATCATTATAGAAATTATCATTAAAGATAAAACTTTGATAATTTGTTTTAATAATACCAATAATCGTTGGTCCGGTTTTAATACCTGTGATATTTAATCGATATCCTAATAAATCATCTTTTGTAAAGGCATCGGTACCAAAATATTGATATTGTAGTAGACAATCAGCTAAATAATCTGTAATATAACATTTATAAGATGAAGAAGAAGTAATAGCTGGATTAAGGAGTTCAAAATTATTTTCAAATTCATTCTTATTTTCATAAATGATAATATTATTGATTGTTTCGGTGTAAACTTTAACTGTACCATTTAAATTTTCGCCATTTTTATTAATATTTTCGGAAAAATGGAAGGAAGTAAAGGGAGTCATACCAGGATTAGAAGAAGAAGAGAAATTTTTCTTTAAATCTTCTAAACGGAAGCCAAAGAAGCCAGTTTGTCTATTAATTCCTAAATAATTATAATTATTATTTAAGTCGATTGCATAATTCCCATAATCTTTTTGGAAAGATGCATATTCTTTAGTTGTATTAGTTAAATATAGATTGAACACAGTTCCCGCAAATATTAATGAAATACTAAAAAGGATAATTATTAATATAAAACGGAAGATATTTAGTTTGAAACCGATTAAAGATATTCGTAAAGGAACACTAAATTTCGGTGAAATAGCTTTAATTTCATGATTTGTATAAACAATATCATTAACATTTTCTGAATGTAAGATTTGATCATTAATGATTTTGCCATCTTTTATGGAAATTTCTCGATCACCATAACGCGAAGCTAAAAAGCGATCATGTGTAACAATTAAAACGAGTTTTTCTTTGGATAAATCTTTTAGAATATCCATAATGATATCGCGGTTTTTACTATCAAGGTTTCCAGTAGGTTCGTCCGCAATAATAATTTTTGGATCTTTAATTAAAGCTCTTGCGATAGCGACTCTTTGTCTTTCACCACCACTAAGTTCATTAATTCTTCGTTTTTCTTTACCTTTAAGTCCAACTTTCTCAATAATATTTAAGATTTCTTGATGATATTTACGAGGACTTTTCTTTTGTAATTCTAAGGATAAGCAGATATTTTCATAAACAGTTAAGCCTTTAATGACATTAAATTCTTGGAAGATAAAGCCAATATAAGAATTACGATAGGCATTATAAGATTTTTTTGTAAAATTAGTTGTATCAATTATTTGGGTAGATTGATTATTGTTTTCATCACAGATATTATTTTCGATGAGCATTTGACCACTATCATAATTATCAATTCCGCCAATAATATTTAGTAAAGTAGATTTACCACTACCACTTTTACCAGTTACATAAACCATTCCTTGATCAGGAAGAGTAAGGTTAATATCCGTTAACGCATGGAATTTTCCTTCACTGGAATTATAATATTTATTAATATTTATTAATTTAATCATTTTATCCTCCTTAATACACAATCTTTTGATAGATTGGTGGAAGAAGATATTGAGCTTTCACAATAGTATAATCAATATCATGTGTATTATTGTGGGCTTTATCTGTACTTAAAACGATTAAACCATAAGCATCGGAATAAGTGATTCGACTTTTAACAATCGGTGTCGTATCCGAAAAATGTTTAGAATAACTAACTTCATTCATTTCATAAGGAAGTTCTAAGAAATTTTGTAACAATATAAAATTTGAAGCATTCTTCAAATATTTTTCATTGAATTCTTTTGCCCAAGAAGCAGGGCTATCAGGATTCAAATATGGATGAACCCATCGTACATCACTAAAACGGGAATATTTTTTTGCTTCATCTAAATTTTCTGCTTTATCATATTCTAATGTTGTAAATTTTATTTTAAAATAACTATTATTTAAAGTATTACCAACCGAAAAACAATAAATATCATCAATTTTATTAATTGTTGATGGCCAGAATTGACCAGATGATTGTGTACGATAACCAGTAGAATAAGGAATATCATAACCAAAACGATATGATGTAGGGGCAAAATAAATTGCTTCGACAAAGGGCATATAACCATCAGTTCTAATAAACATATATTCTTTAATAAATTGGTTATTGGTTGGTAAATATTCAAATTTTGCGGTAATACAGAAACCATCATGGAAATTAGTGGCATATGGGAATTCAACTAAGCCATCTTCAAGTACATCTTCATCGACAATTCCTGAATGCCAACGGTCATTAAGAATTATTGTCCGATGATAAGCATAATTGAAATGAAATTCCGTTCCATCAACTTGAATATATTTATATAATAAGCCATCAATATAATTTAAATTAGTAACTAATTGTCCTACTGTACTATAGGGAATACTAGACATATTAGCAACTCTTGCATAACCATCATAAAAGTCATCCGCAAAATCAAATGGTCCATTGATACTAGCTAATTTATCTTGATATGGACATTTGAATTCTTTATTAATATGATAATATTTTAAATTCTCACTATAAGTAATTGATTCAATTTCATCAGTTAATTCACCATCAGCATTTAATTTATAAGTGATAATTTCCTCTTTTTTTCCGACTACCGCATAATTATTTTTAAATGGTTTAGCCGCATCAAAACTTAGTTCAGAAAGAATGAAATTACCATTATCATATGTTAAATAACCATATTTTTCACCATCAGTTACTACTAAATGATCTTCTGAAAAATAACTTTCAGAATATAAATTATTACTAAAGGTATAAAGAACTTCATTTTTATTATTGATGATTAAGAATTGACCTTTTTTAATGACAACTGCTTTATTTTCATACATTGGATAAATAGCATCATATTCAGTAGGAATAACAAGTTTTCCGGTTAAATCGATATAACCAAATTTATTATTCTTTTTAACACCAATATAATCATTGAAAATATCAATTACTTGATCATAATAACTTAAATCATAAGTCTTTTGATTTTTATCAATAAGATAAGGTTTATTATTTTCATAAACTATTGCGAAAGAATCTTCTAGATAATCAGTATTCTTTTTTGTACAAGAAATTGTAAAAAGAAGAAGGGCGATTAAAAAGAAGAGATATGTATAGAAGATAATTCTTTTCCTTTTCATATTAAACTCCTTAAAAAATAGTGCTATTTTTCATAGCACTATTTAAACATATCAAAGAAATAATTAAAGATAATTTGCGAATTTTCATCTTCAATCATTTTTTCAGGGTGCCATTGAACAGCAAGAATAGGTTTTGTTGTTGATTCGATCATTTCAATGGTATCTGCATTTTTATAAAGTATTTTAAAATCCTTAGGAACATCTTTAACTGCTTGATGATGATAAGAATTAATTAAAAAATGGTTTGGTAATTTTTGTGCAATACCATAATTCTCCACTTTATCAATATAATGTTTATGTTCTTCAATTAATGGATGTTTAATACCATTATAATGAAGATCTTGATATAATGTTCCCCCTAAAAATGTCGTAATGGCTTGGATTCCACGACAGATACCCATCATTGGTTTATTACTTTCATAAGCATATTCAACGATAGCTTTGTCGATTTCATCAAGTTCATTATTAATTTCTTTTGATAAAAACAAATCATTGTTTTCGTGATAATATTTTGGATCAATATCATTGCCACCAATAACTAAAAAACCATCACATAAAGCTAAAGTATCTTTTAGATTAGGGCTTTTAACTATGATAAAGGGTATAATATTATCTCTTTGTACAGCTTCAATATAGTAACTAGCTACACGTACAAAATTTTGTCCTTCAAAGTTATAACGTGGGCTAATTCCTAAAACAAATTTCTTCATAGTTTTACCTCAGTAGATATTTTATCATTTTTTTACTATTTTTTCAAATAAAAGCAATTATTAGTATATCTTTGGAAAAATAAAGTAAAAAGTGATAAAATATTTTATAATTAAGAACAAAAAGTAAAGTAATTATTGAGGTAAAACCGATGAAAAAGAAGAAAGAGTTTGAACCAATTAATCGTCTTAATCCTTCTTTTGAAACTGGTCTTAATGATGAAGAAGTAAATAAAAGAATAGAACAAGGTTTAACTAATAAAATTGTTAAAAAGAATGGTAAATCTTATTTCCAAATTATTTTTGATAATTTCTGTACTTTGTTTAATTTTATTTATGTAGTTATTTTCTTTTTACTTTTCTCAAGTCAACAATATATGGTACATAAAGGTATAGAAGTATCTACTTCAATTCTTAAATATACCTTTGTTATTGTTGTAGTTATCAATTTATTAATTGGTACTATTCAAGAATTAAAAAGTAAACATACTATTTCCAAATTAAGACTTATTTCGACACCTACTGTTAAAGTAGTAAGAAATGGTAAAGAAGTTGAAATAAAGAATAATCAAGTTGTTTTAGATGATATTATGATTCTAAATAGCGGTAATGAAATTGTTACCGATAGTATCTTGGTTGAAGGTGAAGTCGAAGTCAATGAATCACAATTAACTGGTGAATCTGTACCAATTCAAAAAAAGATTGGTGATGTCCTTTATTCTGGAAGTTTTGTGGTAAGTGGATCTTGTCATTGTAAAGTGGAAAGAATAGGTAGTGATAACCAAATTGAAAAAATAGCTCGTGATGCGAAAGCATATAAGAAACCAAATTCACAAATCTTAAATTCTTTAAGAAAAATGATTAAATTTATTACCGTATTTTTAATTATTTCGGGAATATTAATGATTTGTGAAGGCTATAATTTCATTGAATTTAAAGATTCAACTTCCCCACTGGGTCGTTTTCTTTATGATAAATTATATTTAGGCTTTTTACATAATCTATTTCCTTACGCATCTTCAAATTGGTATACGATAATTACTTCCACTTGTACGGCTTTACTAGGAATGATACCAGCTGGACTTTTGATGATGACATCAGGAGCTTTAGTATTAGGTGTTATTCGTTTGAGTAGTCATCAAACTTTAGTTCAAGATATTTATTGTGTAGAAATGCTAGCTCGTGTTGATGTATTATGTCTTGATAAGACAGGTACAATTACGAATGGACAAATGCGAGTAGTTAATTTTGAAGATTTACAAAAGAAAAAATATGATATTAATTCGATAATATCCCTTATTAATGGTGCTTTACAAGAAACTAATGCAACCGCTAAAGCTTTAGAAAAATATTTTGGTCTTGATCAAAATCCTAAATATTTAGATACGATTCCTTTTTCATCAGATCGTAAATATAGTGCTGTTATTTGTGAAGAAGCGTCATATATTATTGGAGCACCCGAATTTGTTTTAAAAAGTGGTTTTGATAAATATGCTGCTCATTTAGCTACGAAAGCTAATGAAGGCTATCGTATTTTGTGTTTAGCAACAACAAATCAAGATATTAAAAAAGCGAAGAATATTCGTAGTCCTAAACCTTTAGCTTTTATCTATATTGAAGATCAAATTAGAGAAGAAGCAGAAGAAACTATTCGTTATTTTAGAGAAAATGGTGTTGAAGTTAAGATAATAAGTGGTGATAATCCCATTACCGTATCAGCTGTTGCACGACGAGTAGGGGTAGCTAATGCCGATAATTATCAAAGTCTTGATGGTTTATCGGATGATGAAGTATATGATTTAGCAACTAAATGTACTGTATTTGGTCGGGTTAAGCCTCATCAAAAACAAATAATTGTTAAAGCTTTAAAAGATAATAAGAAGACTGTTGCGATGACCGGTGATGGTGTCAATGATATATTAGCATTAAAAGAAGCCGATTGTTCTATTGCAATGGCATCTGGTTCTGATGCGGTAAGAAGTGTAGCACAATTAGTCTTACTTGATTCTAATTTTGCGTCAATGCCGAAAGTAGTTAATGAAGGACGTCGAGCTATCAATAACGTCCAACAAATATCAATGCTATTCTTAGTTAAGACTTTCTTTATTTTAGCTTTAGTTACTTTAACAGTTCTTGGCTTCTTTAGAAAATTAACTGGTGATACAACCTTCCCATTCTCAACCACAACCCAATTATTAATGCTAGAATTGTTTGTTATCGGTATTCCATCAGCATATTTAACTATTCAACCGAATAATTCTCGAGTTAGTGGTAATTTCTTATGGAATGTCTTACAAAAGAGTCTTCCAGGTGTTGTCGCAATCGTTCTTGCGGTAATCATTGCTTATTTATTAACTAGTGTTTGTGGCTTTGAAATTCGAACTACAAAAACTATCGTAGTTTTATCAGTAACCTTTATCGGTTTAATGATTTTGTATTTGGCATGTCGACCATTTAATAAAAAGAAGATTGCATTATTTGTATCCATGCTGATAATTTGTTTATTTATTACTGCTGAATCAATGACCAGAATGCCAAGAATTAAGTTCTTTAATTTTAATTTAAGTGACTATTTAGCAGAAAGTATGGATTTAGATAACCTCCTTGACCATCAATATGTCGATATGACGACCGAAAATATTGAAGTAATCAATAATTTAAAAGTAGAAGTAGAAGATTATATGATTGATTATGATGAACTTTTATCTCTTGGTTATACGATTGCTAATGTCAAAGGATTGGAAGAATTTGCGACTGCCTATAATTATTGTACATCTATTTATAATTATCTAGGCGAAAATACGGTATATCATATCAGTAATATTCGTGGTTATGTAATTGACTTAAGAAATATTTTTGATAATCGTCTTAATGCCTTTAATTTAAATACTGAAATAGATAGATTAATTAAAAGAAGTGAACAAATTGATGAAGAAATCTTCAATATGGAAGATAAAAGTAGCCATGCTAATTATCTTTTAGAATTAAATGATGAAAAATTAGATATTGATAATAAAGTTATTTATTTAAAAAATATTTATGATTATACTACTATTGTGGATAGTTTTGATAAATCAATTGAAAAATTAGATCAATTAAGAGAAAATTCTAAATATAATTTAACGGCTTTACTTTTAACCTTTAGTTTAGTAGCAACATCATATATCATTATGTCTTTAACAAGTTACTTGATTTCCTTTATTAATCATAGTAAATTAATTTCTAATTTGAATAAATTAAGATTACAACCAATATCTAATGAAGATGAAGTTAAAGAGTTCATTGATGAGAATAATGAAGAATAACTAATGGTTTGAAAAAATTTGAATAATATGATACAATATTAAGTAAGCTATTTAGTATTGTACACAAAAAAAGAGTACAATGTTTAACATTGTACTTTTTTAAAGGAAAGAGGCATATTTAAATGAAGCGATATTTTATTTATAATCCTATTGCAGGTAGTGGAAAAAAAGAAGAAATCTTTAAGAAAAGTTTTAATGAATTACAGAATAAAACTAGTGATGAAATCATTCTTTATAATACTACTGGAGTAGGAGATGCTACTCGCTTTTGTAAAGAAGTTTTAAAAAATAATCAAGATGAATTAATTGCTTTTTATGCATGTGGTGGTGATGGTACCACTAATGAAGTAGTTAATGGGATTGCGGAAGCAGATAATGCGATACTTGGAATTGTTCCTACAGGCTCCTGCAATGATTTTTTAAAGAATTATCCAGATTTTGATTTTATGAATTTAGAATCCCAAATAAATGGGGATTATGTAAATATCGATTTACTTAAGGTTGATGATTATTATTGTTTAAATTTGTGTAATATCGGCTTTGATGCAAAAGTAAATTATGATCAAATTCAACTAAGAAGTAAATATAAAAATGTAAAAAAAGCTTATAATAAAGCAATTATAAAAAATGTATTACATAAAACAACGGATAAGGTTAAAGTAAAGGTTGATGGACAATTAATTTATGATTCTAAAGCTTTACTTATGGCTTTTGGTAATGGAGAACATTATGGTGGTAGTTTCCAACCTTTTTCTAATACTAAATTAGATGATGGAATCATTGATATAATGATTGTAAAAAACGTCTCCATACTCAAATTTATTTCCATTATTGGTAAATATAAAATAGGTCAAGTTTATAATAATCCAAAATATCAAAAAATCGTTACTTTTGCAAAAGGAAAAGTAGTGGAAATTGAAAGTGATAAGGATTTAACAGTGTGTCTAGATGGCGAAACCATCTTTAAAAAGGAATTAAAACTTATAAATTTAGAAAAGAAAATTAAATTTATTTTACCCAAAAATAAATAGAAAGGAAAAACATGGCAAATATTAAACTATTTTCTCTGGGAGGTATAGGAGAAAATGGAAAGAATATGTACATTGTCGAAGTTAATTCTAAAATCTTTATTCTTGATGCGGGTATCAAATATCCGGATGTGGATATGTATGGTGTAGATGCGGTAATCCCTAATTTTGATTATCTTCTTAAAAGAAAAGAAGATATTCAAGGTATTTTTGTCTCTCATGGTCATGAAGATAATATTGGAGCGATTCCTTATATTCTAAAACATTTAAAAACAAGAATATATGGTTCACATTTTACCATCAGTTTACTCGAAGCACATTTAATCGAAAATGGTGAAAAGATTAAGGATTATAAATTATTTAGAATTAATGATAATAAAATTTTAAAATTTGATGATGTCATAGTAAAATTCTTTAATACTTCTCATAGTATCCCGGAATCTTTAGGAATTGTAATCTCGACAAAAGATGGTGATATTGTCTATTGTACGGATTTCAATTTTGTTATGAATGGCTTAGGTACTTATCATACTTCCTTTGATAAGATTACCCAAATAATGAAAGATAAAGTATTAGCTTTAATGTGTGAATCGGTTAATGCGTCATCAATTAATCGAATTAATAATGATTCATTATTAGAATATAATTATAATACAATCTTAACTTTAAAACATCAAAGAATCTTTGTAGGTGCTTTCTCAACTGATTTAATTCGAATTCAAAAAATTATTGATTTAAGTATTGAAGCCGGTAAAAAGATTGCAATATACCCGTGTAAAATGGAAAGAATCATTGATGTTGCGATGAAAGCTAATTATTTAAAAGTAAAAGATGGTTATTTAATTGATTTAAATAAATTAAGTAATGAAGAAATTGCCAATTTAGATAATATTGTTATTATTGTAACAGGCTTTAGATTTGATCCTTATTTTACTTTGACAAAGATGGCTACTGGTGATCATGAACGTTTTAAATTTACAACTAAGGATAAAGTGGTTTTAGTATGTCCGCCAACTCCAGGTACGGAAAGACAAACCACAGCAGCTATTAATACTTTATGTGAATATGACACTGATTTAACTAGTTTTGATAAAACAGTTCTTCGTAGTACTCATGCATCACCTGATGATTTAAAATTATTATATAATTTAACTAAACCTGAATATATTGTACCGATTAAAGGTGAATATCGTCATATGTATGATCATTTATTAGTCGCAAAGAGTGCTGGTTATGATCGTGATCATGTCATTTTACTTGATAATGGAGAAGGTATTGAATTTAAAGATGGTAAATTAGTCAAAGAACATTTCAATGTTCCCGTTGGTGATTTATTGGTTGATGGTAGTAGCGTTGGTATTGTGGATAATGCGGTATTAGAAGAAAGAAGTAGATTAGCTGAAGAAGGTGTTATTATCGTTCACGCAACAGTTAATTTACGAAAAAGAATACTTGAAAATAAAGTAAGTATTTCTTCAAAAGGTTTTACCCATAAATTAACAGAAGAAGAATTAAATAATTTTCTTAGTGGGACAGTGGAGAGAATTATTAATAACGCACTTAAGAAAAAGAATTGGAATAATAATGATGTAAACGAATTAATCGAAAAAGAGATTAGTAATCTATGTTATCGATATACAAAACATCGTCCAATTATTATGCCAATTATAAATGAGATTAAATAATGATTGAATTAAAGAATGTCTATAAATATTATAATGCTAATGGTGTTACCAATATTGGACTTCAAAATATTAATTTAAAATTAAATAAAGGAGAGTTTATCGCTATAACGGGAGAAAGTGGCAGTGGTAAGAGTACTCTCCTTAATGTAATTTCTAAAATAGATAATTTTGATGATGGGGAAATACTATATAAAGGAAATGAAACATCATACTTTTCTATTTCGGATATGGATGATTTTAGAAAGAATAAGGTTGGTTTTATTTTCCAAAATTATAATATTCTTGATTCGTATACTGTCCTTGAAAATGTAATGTTGCCACTTTTACTTAAAGGTTTAAGTAAAATTGACGCAAAAAATAAAGCTTTAGATTTAATTGAAAAAGTCGGTTTAAAGAATAAAATTAAGAATCGTGGTTCTAAATTAAGTGGTGGTGAAAAACAACGTTGTGTAATTGCGAGAGCACTCGCCAGTGATTGTGAAATTTTAGCCTGTGATGAACCAACTGGTAATCTTGATCATAATACAGCTTTAGAAATTATTAATTTAATTCATGAAGTCGCAAAAGATAAATTAGTTCTAGTTGTAACTCATAATTATCCAGAAGTAGAAAAATTAGTCAATCGTCAAATTAAAATGGCTGATGGCAGAATAGTCGAAGATATTGTTTATCAAAATATTAATGATACAGATATTGATGAACATTTAGATTTAGATTATCGACCACTAGATAATAAAATTAAATTACGCTTAAGTTTTCTTAATTTAAAAAGTACACCGAAAAAAACGCTCTTTGTTTTTATTATTCTCTTAGTTATTAGTATTGGTTTAGCCTTTACAATGCAAGTGCTTAATGGACCTTTAAAAAATATGGTGACAAATAGTAGTGAATATAAAAATAATTTTGAAGATACTTTTTATATTTATGATGACCAATTTAAAGCTATTGATACTAATAAAATTAAAAAATATGATTATAAAGTCAATGCTTTTTGTCTTGAAAATAATTATACTTTAAATATTTCTTCATATTATCCTGTTGGTTATTTTTTATATAATGATTCGGTTAATTATAAGTTGGTAGATGGTAGATTACCAAAGACGGAAAATGAAATATTAATTATTTTAGGTGAAGATTATAAAAGATTTAATTCTAATCTGGTTGATTACATTAAAGAAAGTTATAATCAACCATTAAAAATTGATAATAGAGATACTAATTTTACGATTGTTGGGTATGCCGAAATCGCTAAAAAAAGTATTTCAAGTTTTGATTTTATTTCTGACACCTTATATTTTACTGGCTCCGAAAAATTAGCTAATTATTTAACTATGACTTCTGCAAATCTAAATGTTGTATATAAACATAATGATAGTGAATTAACTACTTATGCCAAAATAGATTATTCTATTGATAGTGATGTTATTTTAAAAATTCCTAATAGTTATAAAAATGATATTGAATATCGAATAACTGCTTATCAATATTATGAATATAAAAATGTAAAAGTAGAATATATTAGTGAAAGTAATGTTGAATTATTATATAATCCTGACAAAACATTTAATTTAGACCCATATTTTTTATATGTCAACAGAAATAATAATCCTAAA
>CAMODB010000023.1 GCA_946611195.1 uncultured Bacillota bacterium | reverse complement strand
TTTTTTATTTATAAAGATAATTGTTTGAATATTTTGTTAATATTTGTTATAATATATATGATATAGAAAAATAAAGGATTAACAAATGGTAGCTTATTGGATACAAACAATCTTCTTTATGATTGCGAGTGTCGGCGCATTACTTCTTGGTCTAGATAGATTAAGTAAGAACGTGACTAAACTTGCTCATAAAGGATTAAAGAATTTATTTAATAAAACAAGTAAACATGCGTTAATGGGTGTTGGTATTGGTGCCATCGTTACGGTGATTATGCAATCTTCAGCCGCAACAACAGTAATGGTTGTCGGTTTTGTAAACACTGGTATGATGACATTATTACAAGCAACCTCAATTATCATGGGTGCAAATATCGGTACAACTATTACAGCACAATTAGCAGCTCTAAATTCTTTTGATTTTGGTGCTTATGCGGTAGTAATGTGTGGAATAGGAGTCTTTGTAACTAACCTTGGTAAGAATGAAAAAATAAAAACTTTAGGACGTACCTTATCTGGTTTTGGTTTACTTTTCCTTGGTCTTAAATGTATGGATTTAGCAATTAATGCCCAATATGAAGGTTCCTTTGTCGTAAAAGATGCCATCAGTAATTTATTAGCTGGTATTGATGGAAGCTTTGCGCCAGTAATCTTATTTGTACTTGGTATAATACTAACAGCAGCTGTTCAATCATCAGCTTTAATTACTACTGTTATTATTACACTGGCTGGAACTGGTATTTATATCGGGGCAGGAACAAGTGCTACAGAGCTTAATAATAATGTTTTATTCTTAATTCTTGGTACAAATATTGGAACCTGTGTCACCGCTTTAATATCTTCCATTGGTGCGCAAACCAATGCGAAAAGAGCATCCATTATCCATTTATTATTTAATTTATTTGGTTCCTTAATCTTTATCTTAATCTTAATATTCTGGAAAGATTTTATGGCTGATACTTTTGTTAGTTGGTTTAAAGATAAACCAGCAACCCAAATTGCGATGTTCCATACCGCATTTAACATCGTAACAACTTTAATCTTCTTACCATTTAGTAAAGTCTTTGTTAAGGTATCAGAATTTCTCATCAAAGATAAAGATAAAGAAAATGAAATTGGCTTTAGTTATGTCGATGAACGTATGATAAGAACTCCATCGGTAGCTACCCATCAAGTTAGAAAAGAATTAGGTCTTTTATATATGAAAGCAGCCCAAATCTTAAATATTAGTTTTGATGCTTTCTTAAAACGTGATGATTCAAAAAGAGAAGAAGTCATTAAAGGCAATGAAGAATTAGATAAAATGAATGAAAAAATCATGGGATATTTAGTTAAACTAGCCGATTCTAGATTTGTCGTTTATGAAGATGAATGTACCGTATCTATCTTCCACAATGTTTTAAGTGATATCTTAAGAATTGGGGAAATCGGTGATAATGTATGTAAATATACCCATCAAATGATTGAAGAAAATCTAGAATTCAGTGATGAAGTATTCTTACAATTAGGATTCTATAAAACTAAAATCAATTCACTATTTGAAAAAAGTGATGAAGTATTCTTAACTAAAAATATTGAAAAAACTAAACAAGTTGATGAAATAGAAGATGAAATCGATGAAATGAGAAAACAACTAATCGCTGATCATTTCACCAGACTTACAAACGGAGAATGTAAGCCAGAAAATAGCGGAGTATATGTCAATCTAGTAAACAATCTAGAAAGAGCAGCTGACCACATGACATATATAGCTCATTCTGTGGAAGCTGCAAAAAATCAAGCACAACGATAGGAGAAAAAAATTATGGCCGAAAAGAAAGTAGCCCCAAAAAAAGAAGAAAAGAAAGTAGTAGCTAAACCAGCTGCAAAACCAGCCGCTAAACCAGCTGCAAAGCCAGCCGATAAACCTGCTGCAAAACCTGCTGCTAAGCCAGCAGCTAAACCAGCAGCAAAACCTGCTAAAGAAGATCCATCTCATGTTTATCATGTATCAAAGAGAAAAGAAGATTCTAAATGGAAAGTATTTAATGCTGGTAGTGACAAAGTAATCAAATTATTTGCTACACAAGCTGAAGCTTTAGCTTACGCAAAAGAACTAGCTAAAAAACAAGATGGTTCGGTAATGCTACATGGTCTTGATGGAAAATTAAGAAAATTCTAAAAATAAAAAGTATTTTTTAATCAATTTTTGTCTTTAAGTATTATAATATATTAGATATATAAATAACGATGAACAGGACACGATTATTAAGAACTTAATCAAAAGTGATGTAGGATAGTGAGAACTACAGTTGAAAGCTTAATAATTACTACCTGGGAGTTTTCTAAAGAAATTTAGACGTAGGTCGCGTTAAGACTATTAAAGGGCATAATTATCTTAATAATTATGAACTAAGGTGGTACCGCGTACCTAAGTTAAAAGCCTGCTTAGAGACGTCCTTAGATGAGATTAGTAATAATCAAATCTAAGGCTTTTTATTTTGTAATTAAAGGAGAAATAAAAAAATGATCAAAATTAAATTTCCTGATGGAAGTGTTAAAGAATTTGAAAAAGGTGTAAATAGTTTTGATATTGCGTCATCCATTTCTAGTGGTCTTGCTAAGAAAGCCATAATTTCGAAAATAAATGGTGAACTTTATGATTTATACCGTCCAATTGAAAAAGATGCAGAAATAGAGCTTATTTTAGATTTAAAAGACTATTTTGAAGTGATGAATCACTCATGTGCTCATTTAATGGCTCAAGCTGTTAAAGAACTATATCCTCACGCAAAATTCGGTGTTGGACCTGCTATTGAAGAAGGTTATTATTATGATATCGATTTAGGTGAAGATAAGATAACTGATGCTGATCTGGCAGTCATTGAAAAGAAGATGCAACAAATTGTCGCAAGATCAGAAAAAATTATCCGCAAAGAAGTAAGTAAAAAAGAAGCTTTAGAATTATTTAAAGATGATGAATATAAAACAGAATTAATTTTAAATCTACCAGAAGAAGAAATTATTACTGTTTATGAACAAGGCCCATATCGTGATCTATGCCGAGGACCCCATGTAGCAGATGTTAAATTCTTAAAATATTTTAAATTATTATCATTCTCTGGTGCTTATTGGAAAGGCGATAGTAAGAATAAAGTCTTAACAAGAATTTATGGTACTTGTTGGTCAAGTAAAGAAGAATTAGATAATTATTTAAGAATCTTAGAAGAAAGAAAAGAAAGAGATCATCGTAAATTAGGTAAACAATTAGGCATCTTTATGTTTGATGATTTAGTTGGTCGTGGTCTACCTATGTGGTTACCTAATGGTTTCATTATTCGTCGTAAATTATGCGATTACATTATGGATAAAGAATATGAATTAGGTTATTTACATGTTCTTACACCAGCGATTGGTAATGTTAATTTATATAAGACTAGTGGACACTGGGATCATTATAAAGATGATATGTTTCCTAAAATGGATTTAGATGATGAATCATATGTTCTTCGTCCAATGAACTGTCCACATCATATGGTAATGTATAAATCACAACTTCATTCATATAAAGAATTACCATTAAGAATTGCGGAAATAGCATCCGATTTCCGTTTCGAAGCAAGTGGCGCTTTAACTGGTATTGAAAGAACAAGAGCTTTTTATCAAAATGATTCCCATATCTTCTGTACGCCAGATCAAATATCTAGTGTCTTTAAAGAAGTAACAAAATTAATCTTAAGCGTTTATGAAGATTTTGGTATTAAAGATTATCGTTTTAGATTATCATTAAGAGATCCTAATGATACAGAAAAATATTTCGGTAATGATGAATTATGGGAAAAGAGTGAAACGCAATTAAGACAAGTCTTAAATGAATTAGGTGTTAAATATTATGAAGCTATCGGTGAAGCTGCATTCTATGGACCAAAATTAGATGTTCAAATTAGAAGTGCCATCGGTCATGATGTTACCTTATCAACTATTCAATTAGATTATCAATTACCAGAAAGATTTGAATTAACTTATATTGATGAAAATGGCGAAAAGAAACGTCCAGTTGTTGTCCATCGTGCAATCCTTGGTTCTCTAGATCGTTTTATCGCTTATTTAATTGAAGAAACAAAAGGTGTCTTCCCATTATGGCTTGCTCCTACCCAAGTAAAACTAATACCAGTAAATCTAGAATATCATATGGCTTACTGTGAAGAAATTAAAGAAATCTTAAGAAAGAATAAGATTAGAGTAAGTGCTGATTATCGTGATGAAAAATTAGGTTATAAGATTAGAGAAGCTCAAACGCAAAAGATTCCATTCCAATTAGTAATCGGTGATAAAGAAGTAGAATCAAAGACTATCAATGTTCGTCGCTATGGTGAAAAAGATTCAATCGAAATGTCAATTGATGAATTTGTAAAATTAATAAAAGTTGCAGAAAGAGATCATAAATAATCAAAAAAGAGGAAGATTAATATATCTTCCTCTTTCTAATTATCAAAATAAAAAAAATAAGGTGTCAAGAACTATACACCTTTCCTCTTTTCGTTCCACCTTTTATGGTAGTGGATACACCAGCTTTTGTTCGTTCCCTCATTTTGTGGTAGTGGAGCACCAGCTTTTGTTCGTTCCCTCATTTTATGGTAGTGGAGCACCAGCTCTTCAAATAAAGATGAAATATCATTCATCTACACCAATATTATATCACATAATAATAAGAATTGTCAATAGAAAAATGTAAGAAGATTTCGACAAATTTTTTAAATTTTTGCTAGGTAAAACCAATATTATTTTTTAATTAAAATTTATAGGGCTAATTTGTCCCATTATTTTGAAAATAGTGTATAATAATAACGAATTATTGATTTTTCAATAATAATAAGAATATGGAGGTAATAAAAACGGTGAAGAAGGTAATTATTGAATTAAAGAATGTCTCTTTAAGTTATGATGACGAGCCTGACGTACCGATCGTCGACAACATTAGTTTACAAATTTATGAAAATGAGTTTATCACTCTTTTAGGTCCATCTGGTTGTGGTAAAACAACTACTTTAAGAATTATAGCGGGCTTCCAAAAGCCAACCCAAGGTCAAGTAATTATTGATGGTAAAATCTTTAATGATATTCCACCATATGCTAGACCAATCAATACAGTTTTCCAACGTTATGCATTATTCCCACATCTTAATGTACTTGGAAATGTAAAAATCGGTCTTAAAAATAGACCAACATCATATCTAATCGATTTCTTTGGTGGAAGAGATAAAATCGAAGAATTAATAAAACAAGATAAGATAAATAAAGGTGTGGCTGAAGATAAAATAAAGAAAGCATCTTATTTTGAAATAAATAAAAAAGTTAATCAACTAATTGATGAAGCAGCATATAATGCGTTAAAGCTTGTTAAATTAGATGGATTTGAAAATAGAAAAATCGAACAAATGTCTGGTGGACAACAACAACGAGTAGCTATTGCGAGAGCAATCATCAATCGTCCAAAGATTCTACTCCTTGATGAACCACTAGCAGCGCTCGATTTAAAATTAAGACAAAACATGCAATATGAACTTAAGGAAATGCAAAGAGCTTTAGGTATTACGTTTATCTTTGTAACTCATGACCAAGAAGAAGCCATGACCATGAGTGATCGTATTGTTGTTATGAATAATGGTATTATTCAACAATTAGGTACTCCTGAAGATATCTATAATGAACCAGTAAATGGCTTTGTAGCTAACTTCATTGGTGAAACTAATATTATGCGTGGTAAATATTTATACGAAAATCATATCTCTTTCCTTGGCGCTGAATTTGATTGCTTAGGCTATAAATTCGAAGATGGGGAAGATGTTGATGTCGTTATTCGTCCAGAAGACTGGGATGTAGTACCACTTGAAAATGCAAAATTAATTGGTGAAGTAACATCTTGTATCTTTAAAGGTGTTCACTATGAAATTTGTGCCATGTTTGGTGAACAAGAAATTATGATTCATGCCTATGAAACACCAAAAGTGGGCGATAAGATCGGTTTAAAGGTTGACCCTTACGAAATTCATTTAATGAAGGTTGCTAGGGAAGAACCTGTCTCCGATCAAGAAGGACAAGATAATTTAGAGTAGGTAAACGCTATGAATAATAAATTTGGGCGTTTGGCTAAACCCTATATTATATGGCTATATATTTTTGCGGTTGCACCCGCAATTGTAATGTCTTTTCTTATCTTTACAGATATGGAAGGTCTTGATCTTGCTAATCTTAAAATGACGTTAGATAACTTTAGTCAATTAGGTGAAAAATCAACTTTAATTGCTTTTAAAAATAGTTTTCTTTTATCAGTTATTACTACCGCAATATCAATAGTCTTAGGGTATCTTGTAGCTTATAAATTATTTAGATCAAACTTTAAAAATAAATTCTTAATATTAGTTATTTTAATTCTTCCAATGTGGTCTAATATCTTACTTCGTACAGAAGCATTAGCTAATATTATGGAATCTAATAATATTGTTACAACATTTTTAAATAAAATATTTAATTCGAATATTACTTTCCCACAATTACGTGGTACATATTTTTCGGTAGTCTTTGGTCTAGTTGTGACTTATGTTCCTTTTATGATTATGCCAATCTATAATTCCTTAGAAAAGATTGATCGTAGTGTAGAAGAAGCAGCTCTCGATTTAGGATTAACAGAAATGCAAAAATTCTGGAAAGTAATTCTACCTATGTCAAGTAAAGGAATTATCACTGGTTCTATTATGGTATTCTTACCATCATTATCTGGTTTCGCAATTCCAAAGATTTTAGGTAGTGGTAATATCGTTATGATTGGTAATGTTATTGAAGAATTATTCAATAATATGAATTATAACATTGGATCACTCCTTGCGATGATCATCTTAGTTGTAATCTTATTTAGTATTACAATTGTAAACAAAGTTGATAAGGAAGGAGAGATGTTGTTATAATGGAAAATAACGTACAAAATCTTAATGATGTTCCTGTTGCAAAATTATCTGATTATGGTTATCGTGATTATCATGTCTTAGCTAAAATTTGGAAAGTCGTTTCGACAATTTTAGTAGTTGTCATCATCTTTATGATATATCTATCAATCCTAATTATTGCGTTACAATCATTCAATTCATCATCAGATGTTTTAAGCTTTAATAAATTTACAACTTATTGGTATACACATATGTTTGATGAACCATCTTTTGCAACACCAGTGCGTAATACCTTTATCATTAGTGTTGCCGCAACCCTTATATCAACCCTAGTTGGTACCCTTGTTGCTGTAGGTATTCATTATTCAACCAAGAGATTCCATCAAAAAATCATGTTACTTAATAATATCCCTCTCCTTAATGCGGATATTGTAACTGGTATTTCCATCATGTTAATCTTCTCTTTAGTTATGAAGATTCCTGGTTTAGAATATATCTTTGGTTTCCCTACTATGCTAGTTGCTCATATGTATTTCTGTTTACCATATGTTATCTTAAATGTACTTCCAAAATTAAAAGAATTAGATTCTAATATGATGGATGCTGCCTTAGACCTTGGTTTAAAACCAATCAGAGCTTTAATTAAAGTTATTGTTCCATCTATTGTAAGTGGTATCTTAGCCGGTTTAATCTTTGCGTTTACAATGAGTTTTGATGATTTCGTTATTAGTTATTATACAACTGGTAATGGCTTTAATAATCTATCAATCTGGGTTTATAGTAGTATTGGTCGTAAAGGACTACGTCCTTATGTTCATTCCTTCTCTACTCTTGTAACCTTTGGCTCAATGGTAATTTTACTAGCTATTAATTTCTTTATGGGAAAGAAAGGAGTTAAAAATGGTAAAAAGCATTAAAAAACTTTTTATTCTTTTTGTTCTATTATTAATTTCTTCTACTTTCCTTAGTGGCTGTACAACCAGAAGAACCCTTCTCTTCCTTAACTGGGGTGAATATATCAATGATGATTTAGTAACTTTATTTGAAGAAAAATATAATTGTAATCTAATCGTTGATATTGCGGATTCCAATGAATTATTCTATGCGAAAATAAAAAGTGGTACAACAGCTTATGATTTAGTATGTCCAGCCGAATATATGGTTGAAAAGATGTATATCAATGATCTTCTTCAAGAAATTGATTATATGAAGCTTGATGCGTTAAGCGGTAATACTAATGAAGAACGTTATCAAAATTATCGTGATTCTATTATGCCAGGCGTAATTCAAATTGAAGATTATTTAAATGATGATATGTTAAAATTAAGTCAAGTTCTTAATTTTGATTATGATCACGCAAGAAGTGAAATCAATCATTATCATATGCCATATTTCTGGGGAACCTTTGGTTTAATGTATAATAAATTAAATCCCTTCTTTGTTGATAATAATACTTATGATAGTGATGGTAAATTTGTTAGTAATATTCCTGATGGTGAACCAGATAAACTTCAAGAAGATAATAACGCATGGAAAGTATATTTCTTTGATGATTCACTTCCTGAAGAATCTCAACTTCCCCTTGATACTAAAGTAGGAGCTTATGATAGTGTACGTTTCTTTTACGGTGCCGTAATGACTTATCATGCGTCTGACCCTAATGTTAGTGTTGATGATAATCTAGAAGCTTTTAAAGAAATCATTTCTCGTCGTAAATATAAAGAATGGGGTGGCGATTCTTTAAAACATGGTATTGCTTCTCACAACTTAGATATTGCTTTTGCCTATACTGGTGACTGCTTAGATATGGTTTATTTATCCATCCTTGATGGTAATAAATTAGAAGATGTTGAATTCTATACTTATACACCATCAGTTACCATGGCTCACGTTGATACCTTAGTTATTCCTAAGAATGCTCGTCATGTTGATTTAGCTCATGATTTCATGAACTTCTTACTTGATAAGAATTATTCTTGGTATAATAACCGTGATATTGGTTATTGTCCAGTATTAAAAAGTGTTTATGATATGATTCTTAATGAAGAAAGTCCAAATAAAGATGAATATCCAACTTGTTATGTAGAAGAAGATGAAGATGAATTATTCTGGAAACATAATTGGCGTTTAGCTATTGAAAAGACTTTCCCTGTAGTTGATCACGCCAATGGCGATTATACATCAGTTAAAACTGGTATCCCATTCTCTTATTTTGAAAATAGTGATATCAAGAAACTAACTAATGCGGTAAACAATGTAAAAACTTCTTAAAAAATAAATAGCTATGTTATAATTAAACATAGCTATTTTTATTTGGAGTAAGTAATGAATATAATAATTGAATATTTTAAAAATAAAGATTTTACATTGCGTAGTAGTCAAGGTGTACAAAGTGGAGATGGCATAATTGATAATTATCATGTCAATTTTGTTTATAATAAACAAGCCTTTCTAATTGTTGCTTTTGATTTTTATTTACAAGATCAAATCCAATTAAATAATCTTAACGAAGAATTAAAAGCTTATAATAATAGAACCCAAAAATTAGAAATATCGAAAGAATTATTAGGTTTATCAATATATGGAATAAATAAAAAAGTTATAATAGAAAAATTAGATATTCTAATTCCCACTATCATAAAATTATTAAATAAATATGAAGCTAAAGGATATGAATATTGTCCACATTGTGGTCGTCTTCATGATGAAACATCTGTCTTTACTAATAATGTAATTAGAGAAAGATTACATAAAGAATGTTATGATTTATTAAATAATAAAAATGATTTAGAAAAAGAAAAAAATAAACAAGCATATCTTGATCAACCGGTTAATTTTGCGAAAGGCTTTTTAGGTTTATTATTAGCTTCCATCCTTGGCTTAGTTCTAAATATGGCTCTCTTCCGCCTCGGTTTTTTAGTCGGTGTAATCCAAATCTTTATTACTTTTAGTTTAGGAATTAAACTCTATGTTCGCTTCGGTGGTAAAATCAATTATTTGATGCTTTATTCGACAATTATAGTTTCGATCTTGATGAGTGCTTTATCTATTTTATTAAATTATGGTATTGCGGGAATAATCTATTTTAAAGAAGAAGAGAGTGTAACATATAACCTCTTTACTGCTTTTTTAAATTATATAAAATATCCCCAAATTCAAAGAGATTTATTAATTGATATAATAATTACAAGTGTCTTTTTAATAATGTATATTGTCTTTGAAATCTTACAAGTAAGAAGAATGATTCAAGGTTTAATGGAAGGCTATTATATAATTGGTAATAATAAAAAAGTTGTAGCAGCAAATGATAATGATGAAATAAATAATGATATAAATGAAGAAAATGTTGATATAAAAGAATCTAATTCTTCTCTTACCAATGAAACAAAAGAAAATGATAATGAAATAAATTATAATCGTTATCGTTATGAAGAAGATGAAGAAATAGAACAAAAAGAAGAAAAATAAGATTATATTAATAATCTTATTTTTTTATTATAATTAATATAAAATTAACATTTTAGGTGTATAATATAAATAGAAAAGGAGAGATACAATGAAAAGAATTTTAAAATCATTTATTTTTATTTTTGTATTTGCCTTAGTTGTATTAACTGTTTCATGTAGCCGTTCACTACTTCCTAATAGCTCTAATGGTTCTCTAACGGAATCAACAGGCAATACTTATGTTATTAAAACGGCTAATGTCGATTCATATAGCGATGTAACCGACACTAATGTCGCTAGCGTTGTCGCATCAATTGTAATGCCATCAACTGTCGAAATATCTTGTACATTAAATTATTCATATACATCAACAGGAGGATATTTTAATCCTTTTAGTGGTAGAACTGTATCAAGTAGTTCAAGTAGTAAAGCTACTGGTTTTATTATTAATGAAGATGGTTATGTTTTAACTAATGCCCATGTGGTAACTTTAGAAAACGAATCAAATTATCGTGATTTAAAATATACAAGTAGAGAAATTAAAGTAAATTTTGCTGATTCAAGTGTAACCTTTAATGCGGAAGTTGTTACTTATGATACTGATTTAGATTTATGTGTTTTAAGAATGAACATTACAGATATTGAAAATTTACATTATGTAACCTTCCTTAATTTAACTGATCCGACTAGTGATGATTATTATAAAGAAGATGCTGTTAAATTATATTATGGCGAAACTGCTATTGTAATTGGTAATGCTAATGGTTATGGTATTAGTGTTACCCGTGGTGTTGTTAGTGCACCAATCCGTTATTTTAATGATAATGGTACAATTGTTAAAGCTATTCAAACGGATGCGGCAATTAATGCCGGTAATAGTGGTGGACCATTAAGTAATGCTTATGGAAATATAATTGGTATTAATTCCTTTAAGATTGTAACATCTGCAACATCAGAATCCATGGGTTACGCAATACCTTCTTATGTAGTCTTAAATTATATCGTAAAAGTAAATTCAACACTTAATTTACAAATTAAGACTTATGTAACTAATAAGAGTGGTTATGTAAAAACAGAATAAATAATTCCTAATTTTAATCCTTTACTTAATAAATATGGTAGAATATAATAGATAATTGGAGATATAATATGCCAGAACTTGCGAAAGGTCATCTAAAACCTAATGAATTAGATGAATTACTTAAAAAATACAAAGAAGGTGATGAAGAAGCCTTTGATGAAATCTACCATGATACTTATTATAGTGTTTATTATACAATATATCTATTAAATCATAATCATTCACAAATCACGGATTTAGTTCAAGAAACATATTTAAGAATGTTAAATAATTTAGATAAATATCAAATGGGAACTAATCTCAGAGCTTGGTTATGTACAATAGCTCGTAATATCACGATTAATGATTTTAAGAAAAATCGTCATGAATTTGCTTTCTCAGAAATTGATGATACAAAACTCCCATATACTTATTCAAACTGGGAATTAGATTATCAAATAGAAACATTTAAAAAATATCTTCCCGAACAAGAAAGACAAATATTTGAATTAATCGTTCTTGATGGTTTATCATTTAAAGATGCTAGTAAAGAATTAGGTATTTCTTTAAATAGAACATATTATCTATATCGAACAATGCAGAAAAATATTAAAAAAATTAAGGATTTATATCTATAATCTTAATAATGAAAGTTAAAGCAATCTTGCTTTAACTTTTTTATTCTTTATTGCAAAAACATTAAGAAAGAAGAGAATTTATGATAAGATAATATAAAAATGCGAAAGGAGGTTACTATGGTTTTTGGTAAACACTTTACAAAATATTATTTAAAATATTTATTAACCTTTATTATTGGTATTGGTGCCTTAATCCTTGTTGATATATATCAATTAAAATTACCACAATTAGTTGGTGAATTAATTAATAGTATTCAAGAAGGACAAGCTGGTAAAGATGGACTCACAAGAATAGTATTATTACGTTTTGTTAATGAATTAATTATAATAATGGCCGTTGTTTTTAGTGGGCGTTTCTTATGGCGTATTTGTATTTTTGGTAATGGTGTAAAAATAGAAACTGATATTCGAAATGAAATGTTCGAACATATGGAAAAATTATCAACTACTTATTATCAAAAAAATAAAACAGGTGCTTTAATGGCTCTTTATACTAATGATTTAGCAACCATTAGACGAAGCTTCGCCGGGGGAACCTTGATGTTTGTTGATGCGTTAACGTTAGGTGTTATTGCCTTAATAAAAATGCTTCGAATGAGCTGGCTCTTTACTATCGTAAGCTTTGTACCATTAGCTTTAGTATCAGCCTTTGCAGCCCTAATGCGAAAAAGAATCAGTAAAAAAGTTAAATTAAATCTCGAAGCATTTTCTAAATTATCCGATTTTACCCAAGAAGATTTTTCCGGTATTGGGGTTATTAAAGCATATGTAAAAGAAAAGAAACAAGAATATTTATTTAAAGGTCATAGTGAACATGATTTAAATACTTTCTATTCATATGTTAAAGATCAAGCTTTAGTTCAAGTAATTGTCAATGTCGTTATCAATGTGGGAATGTTTGGTGTTATTTTCCTTGGTGGACTATTAATGTATTTTGCTCAAATCGGTCGTATTAATGAATATTTTGATATTGGTGATTTAATTACTTTCAATTCCCTCTTAGGTGCCCTAGTATGGCCTTTAATGGCAATCGGTGATTTAATTAATTTACGTGGTCAATCGAAAGCTAGTGAAAAAAGAATTAGTGATCTTTTGGATGAAGAAATAGATATTAAAGATAGTGATGTTGTCTTTGATGTAACAAAAGAAGATATTAAAGGTAAAATTACCTTTAATAATTTAAGTTTCCAATATCCATTATCCCCTACTCTTAATTTAGAAAATATTAGTTTTACAATTAATAGTGGAGAAATGATTGGTATTATGGGACCAACCGGTTCTGGTAAAACCACTATTGTTGAATTATTATTACGCTTATATAATATTGATGAAGATAAGATTTTAATTGATGATATGGATTTAATGCATCTACCAATTAAAACAGTTCGGGAAGCAATCGCTTATGTACCCCAAGAAACTTTCTTATTTAAACAAACAATCGATGAAAATATTTCTTTTTCTAAAGAAAGTGTTGATCATGAAAAAAATGTTGAAGTCTCCATTATTGCGGGGATCGATAAAGATGTTCAAGAATTCAAAGATAAATATGATACAGTATTAGGTGAAAGAGGAGTAACAGTCTCTGGTGGACAAAAACAAAGAATTTCCATTGCTAGAGCCTTATTAAAAGAATCACCAATTCTAATTATGGATGATTCCTTATCAGCTGTTGATACGATAACGGAAAATCATATTTTAAATGAATTAAGACATAATAGAGAAGGTAAGACCACCATTATTATTGCTCATCGTATTACTACTTTAGAAACTCTAGATCGAATCTTAGTAGTCGATGATGGTAAGATTGTGGATTTTGGTACCCATGAAGAATTATTAAAGCGTTGTGATAAATATATTCGTGAAGTACACTTACAAGAACTTGAAAAGGAAGTAGGTGGTGTTCATGGAAATTAAGGAAAAAGAAAAACGTTATACCTTATCTGATAAAGCCCTTTTCAAACGTATCTTTAAATATATGCGTCCTCATGTATGGCGATATATTATAGGAATTCTCTTAGTTGGTTTAAGTGTCGCCCTAGATATCTTACATCCATATCTAACTGGTCTTGCGTTAAAAGAATTAGGTAACGAAAATATTGATTTAGCACATCATATCTTATTATTCTCATTAGGTGTTTTATCAGCAATTCTTGCAAACGTGGTTGGACTTGTGCAAAACCTATTCATGCATAAGACTGGTCAATATATCATCTATGAAATAAGAAAAGAAGTATTCAGTCATATTCAAAAATTCAGTCATCATCAATTAAATGAAATACCAGTAGGTACTTTAGTTACCAGATGTACAGCTGATATCAATGTCTTATTTACTTTATACACAAGTGTTTTAATTAATATCTTACGATATGTAGCTACCTTAGTTGGTGTCTTTATCGCAATGATACTTTTAAATGTTAAATTAGCTTTAATCGTTCTGGCAATATTCCCAACAGTTGTTATTTTAACAGTAGTATTTAGAATTATGTTAAGAAAGATCCATCGTGATGTAAGAACAGAAGTATCGAAAATGAATGCTTTCTTATCCGAAAATATTTCGGGAATGAAAATAACCCAATTATTCAATCAAGAAGATAAAAAATACAATGAATTTAAAACAGCTAATAATAGATTAAAAGTAGCAAGTTTAAAAGAAATCTTTACTTTTGGTGTCTTTAGACCATTAATTTATGTAATTTATTTTACAACTGTTATTATTATTCTTTATACAGGATCGAATGATGCGATAACAGCGGGATTTGTTGGTGTCATTACTTATAATCAATTATATACTTTCTACCAATATATCTCCCGCTTCTTTAACCCTATTCAAAACCTAGCGGATCAATATAATAATTTACAAAGTGCTTTTGCGGCAGCTGAAAAGATCTTTACTATTTTAGATATTAAACCGGAAATAATAGATGATGAAGATGCTGTAGATATTGATTTAGTCGGTAAAATAGAATTTAAGAATGTATGGTTCTCTTATATTGAAGGAGAATGGATTTTAAAAGATGTATCATTTACTATTAATCCTCATGATGTTGTAGCTTTCGTTGGCGCAACAGGTGCTGGTAAATCAACTATTCTTGGTCTAATTGTTCGTAATTATGATATTCAAAAAGGACAAATCTTAATTGATGGTATCGATATTAAGAAAATAAAGATATCTTCATTACGTAGTCAAATTGGTCAAATGCTACAAGATGTCTTCCTCTTTAGTGGAACGATAGCGGATAACATTAGACTTAATGAAGATTCTATCACCGATGAGGATATAAAAAGAGCATGTGATGATGTCAATGCTAGTCACTTTATTAATAAGAATGAAGAAGGTATTTATTCACCAGTTGGTGAAAGAGGTAATAATTTATCTTTAGGACAAAGACAATTAATTTCTTTCGCAAGAGTTTTGGTTCATAAACCTAAATTTATTATCCTTGATGAAGCTACTTCTAATATTGATACAGAAACTGAATTATTAATTCAAGATTCATTGGAAAAAGTAATTAAGAATAATACCATGATTATGGTAGCTCATCGCTTATCAACCATTCAACATGCAAATAAAATCTTTGTATTTGATCATGGAGAAATAATTGAATCAGGAAGTCATCAAGAATTATTAAAACAACGTGGACGTTATTATCAATTATATAAATTACAATATGAAAAGAGTGGTTTAAATAATGACTAATGTAGCATATAAAGAAAAAAAAGTTCTTTATGGAACTTTAATAATGTTATTTATAATTCTCATCTTACTTGGTGTGTGTATTTGGCGTATTTTCTATTTTAGCCAATATACAATTATGGTAAAAGCTGTTATTATTGGACTTCTTGCTATTGGCTTATATTATTTATATTTAGAAATAAAAAATCTAATAATTTATTTAGGAACTAATAAAATATTAATAAAAAAAGATGAAGAATATTTATATCTAACTAGTTTCAAAAAAACAGATAAAGTAAATA
>CAMODB010000022.1 GCA_946611195.1 uncultured Bacillota bacterium | reverse complement strand
TGATATTATACCATATTATTTAAAAAAAAGAAAGTAAAATAACATTTTATTATTTGATTATTAAATTTAAGAAGATTTTTTATTTAGCGAATATTAAAAAAATATGTTTATTATGTGCTATAATATAAATAATAATAAATAAATGAAGGACGTGTTTTATGAAAAGTACGAAATTCTTTTTAATAATTTTAATTTTTCTTTTTGTTTTTTCTTTTAGCTGTAAAAAAAAGAATGATAAAGAAGAAAATAATAATGCTGATACTAAAATTGAAGATAATTCAAAAGAGCCAGATGAACAAAAAATTGAACCTGAAGGTCAACAACCAAAATTAGAAATAATTGGTCCTAATATTCTTTATATTGGTGATAAATATACTTATAGTTTAGAAAAAGATACATTATTAGATGGTAAAATGGTTAGTTGGTCAATCAGTGATTTAAAAATGGCGAGAATATCACCGCGAGGAGTAGTTACTCCTTTAAAACCTGGTAAATGTCTAATTAGTGTGGAAATAGAAGAAATCACAAAAGAAATTGAAGTTGAAATACGATATAAAAGTATTGAATCAATTAATATTGTCGATGAATTAAAAGTAGAAGTTGGTTCTCATTATGAATTAGAATATGAATTTGAACCAATTGATGCAGTTGACGACTTATATATTATCAATAACGATGATAAAATTAGTATTAATGAAAAAGAATTATCGTTTGAAAAAATCGGAAATAGTACAATATTAATTAAATCTTTAAGTAATGAAAACTTTGAAAAAACAATTAAAATCGAAATAGTTGAAAATAAGAATCCGGAATTTATTAAAAAAGATGATTATTCAACATTACTTGATGTCAATTATGCGGATAAGAGTCAATTGTTACAAGGCTTAGAAGTAATTGATAATTGTGATGGTGATTTAAGTAATGTACTTGAATATGATGAAAAATTATTAGAAGAATATGGTGAAAAAGATATAATACTTACTGTAAAAGATAAAGCGGGTAACAGCGCGTCTTTCACAAGAAGAATTAATGTTATTTGGGGTTATCATACTAAATTTATTGGTCATGCTGGATGTACTTTTGCGGTACCAAATACAGAAGAAGCTTTTCTATATGCTGCTAAAGTATTAAAATATCAAGCTATTGAATGTGATGTTCAAGTAACAAAAGATGGTATTTATGTTTGTAGCCATGATTCAACAATCGATGATTTAGTTATTAATGAACATACTTATGATGAATTAAAAGATATAACTTTAAAATATAGTACTTATACAGGTAAATTATGCACTTTAGATCGTTATTTAGAAATTTGTTTAGAATATAATTGTACACCAATTATTGAATTAAAAGGTTCAGCACCTGGACTTTCTAGTTATAGTCAAGATAAAATACCAGAATTTATGGAATATTTAAAAACAAAAGGGGCATATGATAAATCAATAATCCTTACATCGATTGATTTACTCTTAATTAGAATCAGAAAAGAAGGTTATGATATTCGTTGTCAATATCTTGTTAATTCTTGCGAAAGCAATACGGTATTAAATTTCTGTAAATTATATAATTGTGATTTAAGTACAAATGTTACTTATGGTGGTCCTAATGGTGATGAATGGCTTGCAAAATATAAAGAAGCTGGTTTACAAATATCGGTTTGGACGTTTAGTGGCGCCTATAATCAAGTACAAACGTGGATTGATAAGGGTGTTGATTATGTAACTTGTGATTGTCATATCATGTCACTTTTAGAATTAAAATAATAAGGTAATATTTTTATTACCTTATTTCTTATTTAGATAAAAATATATAGTGATTTTACGAAATAATTTTTAAAAAAATGATATAATCTATTTGATTATAAATAATATTATTGGTGCTTAAAATGTTATTAAATGTTGAAAATCTTTCTCTTACATATGATAAAAAAGTAATCTTTAATAAAGCTTCCTTTCGCGTATTAAATGGGGAAAAAATCGGTGTGGTTGGATCCAATGGGGTTGGTAAAACTACCTTAATTAATATTTTATGTGGAAAAGTTATTCCTGATTCAGGACAAATTACTTTTGATAAACAAATCAGAGTTGGTTATTTGGACCAATATTTAAATATTGATTCCTCTTTAAGTATTATTGATTATTTAAAACAAGCTTTTCTTTCCTTATATAATAAAGAAAAAGAAATGAATCAATTATTAATTGATGTTAAGAATTTAAAAGATCAAAACGAAATTAATAAAAAACTAAATAGAGCTAATTTAATAAGAGAAGAATTAGAATTCAATGATTTTTATGCGTTAGACTCCAATATTGCGCGTTTCACTAGTGGTTTAGGTATTAACAATTATGGTATTACCACTCCTATTTGTAAACTAAGTGGTGGTCAAAAGGTAAAAGTTATTCTTGCAAAATTATTATTAGAAAGACCTGACCTTTTAATCCTTGATGAACCAACCAATTTCTTAGATACTATTCATGTTGATTGGTTAGTTAAATATTTAAAAGAATACAAAGGTAATTTTTTAATTGTTTCCCATAATCAAGAATTTTTAAATAATGTCGTTAATTGCATTATTGAATTAGAATTTGGTAAAACTACTAAATATAAAGGCAATTACGATGAATATTTAAGAAAAAAAGAAGCTTATAATGAATTTTATGAAAAACAATATAAGGCTCAACAAAGAGAAATTAAAACTTTAGAAACTTATATTGCGAAAAATAAAGTGCGGGCTTCTACCGCAAAATCTGCAAAATCAAGAGAAAAAGTACTAGAGAAGATGGAGATTTTAAATAAACCTCATTCTGATGATATTCATTTAAATTTATATTTCAATTATGCACCAATAGCTTCGCATAAATTATTAGTAGTGGATAATTTAGAAATTGGTTATGATAAAAGTCTTTTACCAGCTATTAGTTTTGAAATATCTAGTGGTACACATCTTGCTTTAACAGGATTCAATGGAATTGGTAAGACTACTTTAATTAAAACTTTAATAAAAGAATTGCCACCAATTAGTGGTTCCTTTAAATTTACTGATAATGTTATCATATCTTATTATGAACAAGAACATAATTTTGAGGATTGGAATATCACGCCATTAGAAGAAATTCAAAGAATTTATCCAAAAATGACTAATGGTGAAATTAGATCGGTTTTAGCAAGATGTGGTTTAAGAGATTCTTTAGCTCTTCAACCTATTAAAACCTTATCAGGTGGTGAACAATCTAAACTTAAATTATGCAAAGTAATGATGAAAAAATCAAATGTATTAATTTTAGATGAACCTACTAATCATATGGATGTTACGGCGCAAAGAGATTTACTCAATTCTTTAAAAAAATATCAAGGTACGATTATTTTTGTGTCGCATGATCGTAATTTTATTGATGAATTAGCGACTAAAGTCTTCTCATTTGAAGATTTATTACTTTCTTAAGGAGTATTATTATGGATAATAAAGAAAGATGGAAGAAGATGCTCGATAAATTAGAAATCACTTGTTCGAGTGAAATCTATAATGGTGAACTAATTGATCGACAATATGATGAATTTCAATGTTGGCACATAAGCGTTGTTTTTGATGAACTCTTAAGTGTTTCAACCATAAAAGAATTGATGAATCAATTTGAACAGGAAATGATTTCTAAAATTGGTGGTAAACGTTGTTTATTTGAAATAAAATATAATCATTTCACTAAAATTAGTAATTATTTATTAGATTATTATTTTGATGCGATAAATACAATTGAACCCTCTAATCCAATTGTTTCAACACTAAAACATTATCAATGGCAAATAACTGGTAATACAATTAGTGGTAAGGTCCCTAATAATAATGAAAAAGAAGTTGTTGAACAAGCTTTAGTATTTATTCAACATTATTTTTATTCTTTAGGCTTAAATATTGTCTCTTTTGATGTTGATATTGATGTAGAAAGAACAGATATTAATACGCAACATGAAAGAGCTATTAAAAACGAAGAAAATACTATTTCTGCACAAGCATATGAGAATTATCAACAAAGAAAATTGAATAATGAAAGTAATCAAGTCAGAGATACTTATCAATATCGTAATAACAATCAAAGATTAGATGTGAAAATAGCTGATATTCCTAATACTAGTCTAGATTTAACTAATTTTACGCAAATGAATGGTACTAATTTAGTCAATGTTCACGGGGTAGTATCAGCTGTTGAAATAAGAGAAGTTATTTCGAAAAAGAATAATAAATTATATCGAATTTGTTCTGGCGTTATTACAGATCATCAAGATTCCGTTAATTTCCAAGGTTTTATTAATGATGGAAATAGAGAAATTTTAGAAGGAATTAAAGTAAATACAACGGTTGATATCGTTGGTAAGCTTGATTGGAGTAGTTATTCGAATGTTCCTATCCTTTCTATTAATAAAATAGTTACAATGGGACCAGATAATTTTAGAAAAAGATTCGATGGACAACAAGAAAAAAGAATTGAATTGCATGCTCATTCTAAAATGACCGTTCTTGATAGTGTTCTTGATATGAATGAATATGTTGAACAAGCTGTTCGTTATGGACATCAGGCTCTTGCGATAACAGATTATGAAAATGTTCATATATTACCTTCCTTCTTTAAAACTGCTAAATCTGCGGGAATAAAACCAATTGCCGGTATAGAATTAGATTTTGTCAATGAAGAAGAAATAAAAATTAGCTTAACAGATGAAGATATTCCTCTAAGAGGTGCAATTTATACTATTTTTGATATAGAAACAACCGGTTTTTGTATTAATTTTAATGAAATAATTGAAATTGGTGCTGTAAAAGTACAAAATGGTGTAATTATTGATACTTTTAGTGAATTTATTCGTCCTTTTAAACCAATTCCTCATTATATTGAAGAATTAACACATATCACTAATGATGATGTTTATGCTTCACTTCGTATTGATGATATTTTACCGATGTTTAAGGAATTCATCAAAGGTACTATTTTAGTTGCGCATAATGCTCGCTTTGATACCGATTTTATCTATGAAAATATGAAAAGATTAAACATCTATGATGGTCCATATCCATGTATTGATACTTTACAATTAGCAAGATGCTTTGCAAACACCTATAATCTTAAAAAATTTAATTTAGGAGCTTTAGGAAAATCTTTACGTATTGAAGTTGAACAACAACATAGAGCTATTCATGATGCTCGAACATTAAATAATATTTTTATGAAATTATTAGGTGATTTAGAAGAACTAGGTTATAAAAACTATAATCAATTAAATAATTTTATTAATATTGAAGAAATCTTTAAACATGTAATTCCAAGTCATTTAAATATTTTAGTTAAAAATAGAACTGGTTTAAGAAATTTATATCAAATAGTTAGTGATACACAAACTACCCATTTTGCTAAAAACCCTAGATTATTAAAGAGTGTTCTTGATAAATTCCGTGGTGATTTATTAGTTGGTAGTGGTGATTATACTGGTGAAGTTTGGAAAGCAGCTTTAGAAAAAACACCTGAAATCTTAAAAGAAAAGATGAAGTATTATGATTATATTGAAGTGCAAGCTCCATCTTATTATGATTTCTTATTTGAAAATACTAAAGATGAAGGCTTCCATGAATATATTAAAGATACTATTAAATTAATTATTGATACGGCTAAAGAATTAGGCAAAATCGTTGTCGCAACCGGAGATGTTCATGAATTAATTGAAACAGATCGTCAATATCGGAAGATCTATCTTTCAATTCCTCGACCTAATGGGGGAGGACCTCATGAATTAAATAGTTATAAAGAAATACCAGACTGTCATTTTAAAAATACTACGGAAATGTTAAATGATTTTTCTTATTTGCCATCTGATGTTGCGTATGATATCGTCGTTAAGAATACTAATTTGATTAATTCAATGATTGAAGATTATGATTTATTCCCTAAGAAATTATTTGTTCCTGAAGATGATTTCTTAAAAGATTATAATGTTCCTTCAATGAAAAATGCAATAAGAGAAATGTGTATCAGTAATTGTCATAAAATTTATGGCGAAGTTATTCCTAAATATGTTCAAGAAAGAATGGATAAGGAATTAGATGCGATAATCGGTCATGGATATTTTTCCGTTTATTACATTTCTCATCTATTAGTTAAAGATTCGAATGATAATGGTTATGTTGTCGGTAGTAGAGGTAGTGTTGGAAGTAGTTTTGTCGCTCATTTGATGAATATAACAGAAGTAAATTCCTTATTACCACATTATGTATGTCCAAAATGTCATTTTGTAGCCTTCAAATTTGATGAAAATCAAAAGAGTCAATATGGGCAATTTAATGTTCCACGTTATATTGAAGATGCTTTACAAAGTGTAAATATTGGTTTTGATTTACCAGAACTTAATTGTCCTGTTTGTGGAGAAAAATTAAATCGTGATGGTATTCATATTAATTTTGAAACTTTCTTAGGCTTTACTGGTGAAAAAGTTCCGGATATTGATTTAAATTTCTCTGGTGAATATCAAGCTAATGCCCATTTATTTGTCCAAAAGATGTTTGGCAAAGATTTTGCATATAGAGCGGGAACAATTTCGACAGTTAAACTTAAAACAGCAGCTGGATATGTTCGCGGTTATTATGATAAATTAGGTATTCCAAAACGTAATTGTGAAATTGAAAGAATTGCATCATTCATTCAAGAATCAAAAAGAACAACTGGTCAACACCCCGGTGGAATAGTTGTTGTACCTAATTATATGCATATTTACGACATTACTCCTGTTCAATATCCACCACTTGATGATAAAGATCGTGTTGGTGAATTAAATTGGCGTACTACGCATTTTGATTATCATACTTTTGAACCAAATCTATTAAAACTAGATATTCTAGGACACGATGATCCAACGATGATGAAAAAATTGATTACATATGTAAATCAAAATCCAGATATCTTTAATTTTAAAACGGTAGATGAAATTCCATTTTTAGATAATAAGATTCTTGAATTATTCTCCTCAAAAGCACCTTTAGGCTTAGATGATGATGATATTGATCTATTGCCAAGTGGAACAATTGGTATTCCTGAATTTGGTACTGATACTACTAGAAGAATGCTCGAAACCATTAAACCAAAAACTTATGATGATATTATTAAAGTATCAGGTCTATCACATGGTACAGATGTATGGTTTGGTAATGCGGAAGACTTAGTACTCGGTAAAGTTGCAGAACTTAATAATATTCAAGTTCCTTTTGATGATGTAATTTGTTGTCGTGATGATATTATGATTTTTTTAATTAAAAATGGCGTTGATGCGAGTAGCTCCTTTAAAATTATGGAAAAAGTACGTAAAGGGAATGGCTTAACGAAAGATGATATCAATTTAATGCATGAAAAAAATATCCCAGAATGGTTTATTTGGACATGTAATAAGATTAAATATCTATTCCCTAAAGCTCATGCAACAGCCTACGTAATCATGGCTTTAAGAATTGCTTGGTTTAAAATCTATCATGCTATTTATTATTATTCTGTATATTTTACTGTTCGTTGTAAAGAATTTGATGTTGAAGTATTTGCGGCTGGCCGTAATGCTATAAAGAATCGTATTCAAGAAATTCAAGATAAGATAAAGAAAAAAGAAGATGTTAAAGATAAAGAATTAAATCTTCTCGATGAATTATATATTGCCCAAGAAATGGTTCTTAGAGGATATCGCTTTGAAATGATTGATATTAATAAATCTGATTCAGTAAGTTTCGTTATAACAGATGATAAAAAAGGTTTATATTTACCATTTGTTGCGCTTGATGCTTTAGGTGTAAGTGTTGCAAATTCAATTATTGAAGAACGAAATAAACGTCCTTTCTCATCACGTAAAGATTTAGAAAATCGTACAAAATTAAACAAAACTCAAATAACAAAATTGATTTCTTTAGGTGTTTTAGATTGTTTACCTGAGGAAGATGATAATGCATTATTTAAGTTTTAATAAATTGGCGTTAAAATACTAATTTTAACGCCTTTTTTTAATAAAAAATATTATTCAATAGGAAATTTTTGAAAAAACAAAAAAACAAAAATGATGAAAAAAGAATTGCTTTTACCTCATTTTTAGCCTCTTATTTTCTCCTTTTTTCAAAAGAACAATTTTAAAGACTAAAAAAAGGTCTTTATTGTTTTACTTTTTTTAAAAATTATGTTATAATAAAGCATAAAATGGAGTTAAAATATACAAAAAAGGAGAGAGAATTATATGTTAACAAAGTCACAAAAAGTTGCTAGTTATATTTTAGGTATTCTAGCTCTTATTATTGGAATTGTGGCAGCTGTACCATTTAGAACACTTAGTTCTAATGCTGATATTTTAGCTGTTGAAAACATTGTTAAATTCATCGCATTTCCAGTAATAATTTTACTTATCATAGCATATTTTGATGTTATTAAGTATAAACAAATTAAAGAAGGAGTAGAAAGATCAAGAACTGCAAATGTTTTAAGCTATTTACCAGTTGTTGTTTATTCAGTTGGTGTTTTAGCTTTCGCTGTTCATACACTTACATTTAAAGTTCATCCAATGAATGATGTATCTCATGCATTATTACTTGTTATTGCGGTTGCATATCTAGTAATTGCTATCTGTGCTCTTCCAGTGCTTGAGAAATTCATTATGAAGATGACTAAAAAGGGTACTGCTATTGTAGATGGTATTCTTGTATGTGCAGTAATTATTTTTGCATTAATCTCATTTAGAGTTGCAAAGACATATTCTGATAGTTATGCAAGTGTTGATAATGGTTTCTTATATACTGCAGCAAATTATGATCCTTATCTATTCTGCTTATACGTTATTATGTTCTTTGTTGCTGTATTTTATATTTCTAAACTAGTTAAATTAGTTAAAAATGATGAAACAGTTGTATATGCTGTTAAATTAACTGATGAAGAAGTTGATCAACTAGTATTAGAAGAATATGACAATGCTTATAATGATATTCTTGATGAATTCGAAGAATATTATGATAAGTTAATTGAAGATGAAGCTGAAGCAGCTGAATCTGAAGAAGAAGCACCTGCTGAAGAAGAATCTAAAGAAGATGAAGCAGTAGCTGCAGTTCCAGCTGAAGAAGAAGCACCTGCTGAAGAACCAGTTGAAGAAGAAGCACCTGCTGAAGAACAACCAGTTGAAGAAGAAGCTCCAGCTGAAGAATCAGTTGAAGAAGAAGCACCTGCTGAAGAACCAGTTGAGGAAGAAGCACCTGCTGAAGAACCAGTTGAAGATGCTTCTACTGAAGAACAACCAGTTGAAGAAGAAGCACCTGCTGAAGAACAACCAGTTGAAGAAGAAGTTCCTGCTGAAGAACCAGTTGAAGAAGAAGCACCTGCTGAAGAACAACCAGTTGAAGAAGAAGCTCCTGCTGAAGAACAACCAGTTGAAGAAGAAGCTCCTGCTGAAGAACAACCAGTTGAGGAAGAAGCTCCTGCTGAAGAACAACCAGTTGAGGAAGAAGCTCCTGCTGAAGAAAATGAAGAAGAAAAGAAAGAAGAAGGAGGTGCTGAATAATGTCTATTAGTGAACAAGAATTACAAGCTAAACAAGCTGAACTTGAAAAGAAAATTGAAGAAGCTCAAGCAAAATTAGCTAAAACTCGTGAAGAAATTGAAGCTTATAGAACTGAAAAACAAGCTGAATTAGATGAACTTCAACTTAAAGTTGCAGAAATTCAAGGCTTACAACAAGAAGAAGTTGAAGAAGCACCTGAAGAAGAACCTAAGAAGAAAGAAAAAGTTCTTAAACCTGAATTTGATAAAGTTCTTGAAATTGCAATGAGTTTACAAGAAGAAGATTGGAAAATTAATAACAAGTATAGTGAAGAAACTAAAACTGGTACCATTAAATTTAATAAAGGTAAGATTCAATTCCTTATTCTTCAAGCAACTTCAAGCGATTATCGTATTACATTCCTATGTACTCAAGCTAACTGGAGTAAATATCTTACTGTTAGTAAAGCAATTAACGTTCCAAAGAATGCTAAAGGTGATAAGTGGTTAAAACTTGTTAATAAATCATCTGTTGATGGATCTTTAGTTAGAAATGTTCTTAAAGAATCTGTAAAAGGTGCTGCTGAAGAAATCGAACGTATTGCTAGAGAAAAGGAAGAAGCTAAAGCAGCTAAAAAAGCTGCTAAGAAAGCTGAAAGAGAAAAAGCAAAAGCTGAAGCTCAAGGTCAAGAAGCACCTGCTTCAGAAGCTGCTGAATAAGAGGGGAGATGAATATTATGTTAAAAGAAAAAGATCGTAAAACATTATTTATTCTTGCCGCTATTTCAATTGTTCTTTGTTTAGCTGTATGCGTACCTTTTAGTTTAAAAGGCATTAGTTTATTTGAAATTATTTTCAAATATGTAGTTGTTGCACTATTTATTGTTGGTGCATCTATACTTGGAATTAGTATTAAATTCCGTAATTATCGTCCATGTAACAAATATTCAACAATAGTAACTTACACTCCATTATTCTCTTATGCTGCTGCACTATTGTTTAATGCTGTATTAAACCTTGTTAGAGGTGGTGCATTATTTGGCTCACTTCAAATGGTAATGTTAATTGTTGCATCTGCTATTTTAGTTGCAGTAATTTGCTTATCACATTTATATTACAAGGCTGTATTATCATTAACTAAGAATGAAGCAATGTTTGTTGATGGCTTATTTGTAGTTTTAACTGCCTTATTCTTTGTTTTTGCATTAATGATTGCAAATAAATTAAGAAATGCTGGTGCTTTACCTGCATCTAGTCAACAAGTATTATTTATTATTGTACCTCTTGTATTAGGCTTAGCAACTGGTGCATTAGTATGCTTCTCACTTAATTATTTAAGAAATTCTAATGAAGAATATTCTGTTCAAAGTCGTGAAGAATTAGTTCAATTATGGAAAGATAATGTCAATAAACGTTCAGAAGTTTATGATGTTGCAAGAGAAGAAATTCTTAATGCTTTAGCTGATTTCGTTGGTGGTGAATTAGGCAATGAAGAAGTTGAAGAACAACCTTCTGGTGTTGGTTCTACACCTGATGAAGAAGTTGAAGAATTAAGAAGAAGAATTGATGAACTTGAAACTGAATTAGTTCTACAACCTCTTAAGAAAGCTCTTGAAGTTATCGAAAACGAACAAAGAGAAATGGATAAGGTTAAAGCTAAAGTTGAAGAAGAATATCCTCAACAAATTGCAGAATTACAAGCTATCGTTGATGAATATGAAGCTAAACTTGCTGCTGAAGAAGAAGCTCGTCGTCAAGCTGAAGAAGAAGAAAGACTTGCTAGAGAACGTCGTGCACAAGAAGCTCTTGAAAGAGAAAAGAATAAGAAACCTATCGAACCAGCCTTCGAAGAATTTGTTAATTTCGCTAAAGAAATTGGTAAAGATCGTGATGATATGGCTGTTAAAGTTAATGACAAACAAACTCAATACAAGATTACTTGTCACGGTAAGAATGTCTTAACATTATTATTAACTAAGAATGATTACAAGATTACTGTTAGTGCCAGCAATGAAGAAATGCGTAGTATCTTATATCAATATACAGCTGTAGCTAATTTTGATCGTACTACTACATTACCTGTTTCTGGTTACCAATTACAATCTGTTAAGATTTCTTATAAAGGTGATGGTTCTATTGAAGCTGACGCAATTAAAGATTTAATGGCTAAGTCATTAGATGCCTTATTAACTGCTGAAGCTGCTGAAGATGAAGCTAAAGCTGAAGAAAAAGCTCGTAAAGATAGAGCTGCCTTAGCTGAAAGAACATTAAGAAAACAAGAAAGAGCTGAAGAAAGAGCTGCTCAAAAAGCTGCTGAAGAAGAAGCAAAGCGTCAAGCCGAAGCTGAAGAAAAAGCACAAGCTGAAAAAGAAGCTCAAGAAGCTGCCGAACAACCAGCTGAAGAAGCTCCTCAAGAAGAACCTAAAGAAGCAAACGAATAATTAAATCGTTGATGAAGATAAGTAAATATTTCGATGTATTTTAGAGAGAAGTGGTTGGTGAAAACTTCATACTAGAAATATTGAAGCTCCTTCTGAGAGAGACTAATAATCTCCGCTTGTAGCGTTAAAACTATTCGAGGGCACTAATATATTTAGTGAATTAGGATGGTACCGCGAAAATTCGTTCCTATATTGTATAATATAGGAACTTTTTTTATGAAAGGATTAATATGAAAAAATTAAAAGGTTATGAAATTAGACAAATGTGGTTAGATTTCTTTTCTTCTAAAGGTCATGAAGTTATTCCTAGTGCTTCATTAATACCTCATGATGATCCAACCTTATTATGGATAAATGCCGGTGTAGCTCCCTTAAAAAAATATTTTGATGGTCGTGAAAAACCTAATAATCCACGGATGACTAATGCGCAAAAATCAATTAGAACTAATGATATTGATAATGTAGGCAAAACTAGTCGTCATCATACCTTCTTTGAAATGCTTGGTAATTTCTCGATTGGTGATTATTTTAGAGAAGATGCGATAAAATGGGCTACAGAATTATTATTTGATGAAAAATGGTTTGCAATAGATAAAAATAAAATTTATATTACTTATTATCCTGACGATTTAGATACTAAGAATTGTTGGATGAAAAATGGGGTTGAAGAAAGTCATTTAATTCCATTAGTTGATAATTTCTGGGAAATTGGGGAAGGACCTTGTGGACCTGATACCGAAATCTTCTTTGATCGTGGGGAAAAATATGATTCAAAACATTTAGGAATTAAAATGTTAAAAGAAGAAATTGAAAATGACCGTTATATTGAAATTTGGAATATTGTTTTAAGTCAATTCAATTCAACACCTGGTATTCCTCGTGAACAATATAAAGAATTACCTAGTAAAAATATTGATACTGGTAGTGGACTTGAAAGATTAGCTTGTATTTTCCAAGGAACTGATTCCAATTATGAAACAGATTTATTTTTACCATTAATTGAATTTGTTGAAAATTTATCTGGCAAGAAATATGATGATTCTTTAGAATATCGGATGGCTTTTAGAGTAATCAGTGATCACATTAGAAGTATTTGTTTTGCGGTTGCTGATGGCGCAATGCTATCAAATGAAGGCCGTGGTTATGTACTTCGTCGTATTTTACGTCGTGCATCACGTTATGGACGTAAATTAGGTATAACTAAACCATTCTTATATCAAATGGTAGATGTTGTTGTCGATAATTATAAGCAATTTTATCCATATTTAATTGATAAAAAGGAAATTGTTACGGAAATTGTTAAAAAAGAAGAAATGAATTTCTTAAGAACTTTAGAAAAAGGTGAAAAGAAGATTCAAGAAATTATTTCGGAAACTTTAAAGAATAATAAAAAGACTTTAAGTGGTAAAGATGCCTTCCTTCTTTATGATACCTTTGGTTTCCCTTTTGAATTAACATTAGAAGTAGCAGAAGAAAAGAATTTAACAGTCGATGAAGAAGAATTCAAAATTGAATTAGAAAATCAAAAAAATCGCGCTCGTCAAGCTCGTAATGCTGAACAATCAATGAATAAACAAGTAAAAGATTATTTAGAATTTAAAACTCCTAATGTATTTGTTGGTTATGATACTTTAGATTCTAATAGTAAGATTATCGGTTTATTTAGTGAAGGAAATAAAGTGGATTCTGGACATGGACACTTAGTTGTTGTCTTAGATAAAACTCCTTTCTATGCAGAAATGGGTGGACAAATCGGTGACCAAGGTTTACTATACATCGATGATAATGCGTATACTGTTATTGATACTTTTAAACTTCCTAATGGTCAACATGCGTCAATTATTGATAGTGGTGATAATGAAATTAAAATGAATTCTGATGTTCATGCGTTTGTTGATGAAGAATTCAGATTAAATGTTGCGGTAAATCATACGGCTACTCATTTACTTAATGAATCTTTAAGAAGAGTTTTAGGTAGTCATGTTAGTCAACATGGTTCCCTAGTAACAGATAGTCGCTTACGTTTTGACTTTAATCATTTTGAATCAATCAATGATAAGCAAATTTTGGAAATTGAAAGATTAACTAATGAAGCAGTTAAAGCAAATTATCCAGTAATCACTCATATTATGAAAATGGAAGATGCGAAAAAAACAGGAGCACAAGCTGTTTTCGGTGAAAAATATGGTGATGTAGTTCGTGTTGTTGATATGGATTATAGTAAAGAATTCTGTGGAGGAACTCATTTAAAAAATACTGGCGCAGTTGATAAATTAGCTGTTTTATCTGTTGAAAGTAAAGGCTCAGGTATTTATCGTATTGAATGTGTAGCTGGTTCTGATGTCTTAAATAAAATAGATAATTATTTATTACCACAAAAGACAGATTTAGCTAACTTAAATAAACGAATTAAAGATATTCTTGATGAAGCTAAAAAGAATCAATTTAATTTAAATTCTAATTTAATTGATAATCCAATTCTTACTGGTAGTTATTTAGATGTCATTAATTATAAAAATGCAATAATAAAAGCTAGCGAAACTATAAAAGAATTAGATAAAGAATTTAATAATTTATATCGTAATAAATATTCAAATGGTTATAAACAATATTTTGAACTAAGTCAAAAGATTAATGATTTAGATGTTATCTTAGTTAAAGTTGAAAACCAAGATGTTAATATTGTTAAAGATATCATTGATAAATTAGCTTGTGAATTAGAAAAATGTGTTATTTTATTTGCCAATGTTGTAAATGATGAAAAAATCATTTTTGTCGCAAAATCAAAGAATAATGCTAATTCAGCTGGTCAATTAGTTAAATTAGCTGCTACTATTACTGGTGGTAATGGCGGTGGAAGACCTGATTTTGCACAAGCTGGTGGTAAAGATAAATCTAAATTAGATGAGGCTTTATTAGAAGTTAAGAGGAGTATCAAATAATGAAGTATTTAGGACTTGATTTAGGTGATCGTACTTGTGGTGTTGCAGTGAGTGATTCATTAGGTATGATCGCAACAGCCTTATTTACAATTCGTTTTTTTGACCAAGATCTTGATACTTGTCTGAATGAAGTAGAAAAAGTAGTAAAAGAAAAAAATATTGATAAAATAGTATTAGGTTATCCACTAAATATGAATGGTACTGTTGGTCCTCGTGTTGAATATGTCTTAAAATTTAAACAAATGTTAGTTGATAGATTAAACATTGAAGTATTTTTACAAGACGAAAGACTAACAACAGTCGAAGTAAATAAAATAATGATTTCAGCGGATGTATCTCGCAACAAAAGAAAACAAAAAGTAGATACTCTAGCTGCAACATTAATTTTACAATCATATTTAGATACTAAATAAAGGAGAAGACAATGGAAAGTTATGATGACAATAAAATCATTATCACTAATGATGATGGTGAACAAGTAGAATGTGAAATCTTATTTACATATGAACATAAAGAAACTGGTAAGAATTATGTTGTCTTATATCCAGTAAGCCAAGCTGAAGATGATTCAGTTGAAGAAATGGATCTTTATGCTTATTCATTTGTGGAAAATGCTGCTGGTGAAGGTGAACTTTTTGCATTAGAAGATGATGCAGAAGTTGAACTTATAAATAGTGTTATTGAACAATTCTACAAAGACCAAGAGGAAATCAATGATTAAAGGTTTTGTTTCTCACATTAATATTATTAATGAAGGAGAAAAAGAAGCTGTAATTGTTCTAGAAAATCAAAAAAATTACGTGATTCCAATGGAAATGTTACCACGTAATGTTGAAATTGATGATTTTATTATTATAGATAATGGAAAAGTAATCATTGATCCTAATTCAGATGATTTAAAAGAACAAATTTTACAATCACTACAAGAACAAATGAAATAGAGACTTTTAAAAAGTCTCTATTTTTTTAATTATTACGAATGTTTATTAATGTTTCAGCTATTTTATTATATAATTTATCATTATATTCATCATCTTCAAAAATATCATTATGATGTTTAGGTTGAGAAATTTCTAATTTTGCAAGTAATTCAGTTTCTAATTCTTCAGCTACTTGTTTACCACCACCATAACCAAAGATGTTTTCATGTTCAAAATTAACTGGATTAACATAATATGACATATTTTCAATAACACCGATGATTTCATGACCTAAAGTTTTTGCGGCTGTTCCAGCTTTTACTGCAACATGACTAGCAGATGGATGAGGAGTCGTAACTAAAATCATTTTAGCCTGTGGGACAATATTCTTAATATCTAAAGTAATATCTCCTGTTCCTGGTGGATAATCGATAATTACAAAATCTGTATCGTCATCCCAGGCAATATCATAGAAGAAATGATTTAACATACTATTTAGTAAACCACCACGCCAAAGAACTGGTTGACCTGGCTCAGTAAATAATTCAGTTGATATTAATTGAATCTTATCCTTAAATAAGGGGATAATTTTTTTGTTTTCATTATAGACTGGCTTCGAATGAGGTACTTCAAGAATTGTTGGAATACTAGATCCATAAATATCGGCATCAATCAAACCAACTTTTTTACCTTTTCTAGTTAATGCATAAGCGATATTGGCAGCAACAGAACTTTTACCAACACCACCTTTACCACTAATTATACCAATAAAGGTAATATCTTTTTTTGTAATTGAGGCATATATTTTACTTTCTTCCATTTGTAAACGAAGACCCTTATGACCACAATCAAGTTTTACTACTCTTGCGATTTCACGTCGAAGAGTTTTTTCTTTATCGCCACCAAGTTGTCCCATTGCAATGATTAGGGTGACTAAATCATCATTTTCATCTATCGCAAGATGTTTTATTCCTTGCGAATCTTTAAGACTCATTCCTAAAGTGGGATCGATTAGAACTTCTAATCTAGTTTTTAATTCATCCATTTTATAATAACTCCTTTTTTAATGGTAATTTGTAATCATTTAAGATTAAATCTTTCTTTTCAGTAATTATTTCATATAATTTAATTGATTTTAATTCTAGTGCCAATATTTCTTTATTATTATCTAATATTTTATCATTAGGACTAGAAAAAATTAATGATTTTGTGAAATTATTTAATTTCTTTATTTCTTTTAAACCTTGATTATCACAACCATTTAGTCTTAAATAATTGTTTGAAGTTTTATTTTGATAATCGATTAAATTTAAAATTAAAGCACGACGAATTCGGGAAATACTATAATTCTTATTAGAATATGCTCCATAATTTAATTGATTATTTTTAATTAAATGATTGATTAATTCTTTATCATAATAGATTTTATTATCTATTCTAAT
>CAMODB010000021.1 GCA_946611195.1 uncultured Bacillota bacterium | reverse complement strand
TGATGATGAACCAGATGTAAATCCATCATTTATTCAAAAATTATTAATGAATTTCTTAGCATCAGAAGCTGGTCAAAAAGTTGTTGCAGCATTAAGTCAATTAATGGCAACATCACTTATGACAGATTTACAAACAGCTTTTGCTGAAAATGTTGAAATCGTTAGTGAAACTGAAAATTCAATGACGACAACAGTTACAACAAATTCTGCTAAACTTGCATCTTTATTATTAAGCGTTAAAGAAGCCTTAGGTAAAGAAGATGTTAAATCTATTATTGCAAATCTTGTTTATGGCTTAATTAATCCAGAATTAGAAGTAAATGCTGAACAAGTAGAAGCTTTAAATAAATTAATCAGTGATGGTTTACAACATGTTGTTGATTATTTAAATAGTAAAGAATTTGATGTGTTCGGTTCATTAGTTATGGATTTCAGTGGTTCACATGCAGTTCTAAATATTGGTGATTTCAATCTTGAAATAAATTCATCTAGAACTTATATTGATTTTGAAGAATTCAATGAAGTAGCTTATGATTTAGATGAACAAATCAATGCTGCTAAGGAAATGGCAAAAGAACAACTAGATGCTTATCTAGAACTTACACCTGCTGAAATTATTACCTTATTATTAAATAAAGTTGATTCTCAATATGCAGCTATTTTCCAATTAGTTCAAGGTTTAACAACTGAAAATATCAAAGAAATTCTAGTTAATTTACTTGATAGTGATCAAGTAACTCAATATAGAGAAATTTTAGAAACCATCGTTGAAATGAGCGATGAAGAATTAGAAAATTTAATCTTTGATACAATTAAATATGATGAAATTAAAGCAGTAGTTGAAGAATATTTAGCTCTTAGTGATGTTGAACTTGTTGATAAATTCTTAGAAACTATTCATTATGAAGAATTAGCAGAAAAAGTAAAAGAATTATATTTAGAATATAGTCCTGAATTATCAGCAAAATTAGCAGAATTAGTTCATTTAGATGAACTTCAAACAATTGTTGAAGTATTCTTAAGCACACCTGAAGAAGATTTAAAACAAATGTTATTTGAAGCTCTTCATTACGATGAAGTTAAGACAATTGTAAGTGGCGTAATTGATTTATCTAAAGATGAATTATTTGCGTTAATTGATTCATTACTACCTGAAGGCGATATTAAGAATTTAGTTAATGTTGCTAAAGAATTATTAACTGATGAAGTAGTAGCACAATTAAATGAAAAATTACATTTAGAAGAAGTTAAAGCTGTTGTTAAATCAGTTCTAGCTTTAAGTAATGATGAATTATTTGAAGTGCTAAAGAATGTTGTTTATTTTGATCAAGTAAAAGTAGTTCTACAAAAATTTGTAGAATTAGATAGTGGTGCTTTGTTAGATGATTTTGTTGAATATGCTCATCAATTAATTGGCTTTAATCCATTAAATTCTGATGAACTTCCTAAACAAGAAATCTATGATTTAGCAAATCAATATCTACATCTTGATGAAGTTAAAGAAGCAATTAGTCAAGTATTAGCTATGCCTAAAGCTGATTTATATGCAGCATTTAAAGAAGCTGTTAATTTAGATCAAATCTTAACAATGGCTAAAAACTTCTTAAGCTTATCAAATAAAGAATTAGCTGATTTAATCTTTAATGAAATTCATTTTGAACAATATTGGGTTGCTTTCCAACAATTCTTAAATACTTCATTAAATGAATTTGTTACTGTTGAATTACCATTCTAATAATGGACATACTGAAGCATTTATTTATCAAGCTGAATAAATAATAAATATGCTTCAACAATATTCGACATTCTTTTTAAGAAGTTTTGCGAAATAATAAAAAACTTCTTGACATGAATAAAAACATGTGATAAAATAAGGTATAGAGGCAAACGTCAGTTGACCACTACTTCAGTGTGGAGCTTTTAAGAGAAGCGGTGATCCCCTCCGTAAGTGGGAGCTTTAACGTCAGTTGACCACTACTTCAGTGTGGAGCTTTTAAGAGAAGCGGTGATCCCCTCCATAAGTGGGAGCTTTAAAGTCGCCTCTATATTTTGACATTGAATGGTAGGGATCACTCCCTACCATTTTTTAGAGGTTACTATGAAAATTGTCGAAATATCAGATAAATATATTGAATACTTAAGAAAATATTTTCCTAATACCACAATGGATTCCAAACAACATCATAGATCTCATAAAAGAAAATATTTAGGAATATTATTTGAAATACATGGAATACCATATTATGCACCTTTTTCTTCACCAAAGAAAAAAGATTACAATTTAGATGGTACGATTAGAAAGTCAACTTTGTTTATTGTAAGAATGACCAAATGATGCAAGACAAATAAACAATTAATAGGAACAATAAAATTAAATTGTATGATTTCTGTTCCTAAAACAGAAATTTCAATCTATGATTTAAAAAGTGAGAAAGACTTAAAATATTTAAATATTATATATGATGAAATAATGTGGCTAAAAGGTAAAAATATTGATCTTGTTCTTAAAAACGCAAAAAAGTTATATATTTTAAAAATAAAAAATTATAATATTGTTGAAGATGGATTTTATAGTTGTATTACTCCTTTTAAAGATGCTGAAAAGAAATATTATGAGTTTATTGAAATTAATAATAAAAAAATGGATAAATAGTATAAATTATAAAGAAGATATTTATGTATCTTCTTTTTTTATTAACTTAAAGTATGATATAATAAACATGAAAGGAAGTATATTATGAAAAAGATTGTTTATTGTTTAATATTTATTTTTATGTCCTTATTATTAGTATTCACTACTTCATGTAATTCGGGAACAAATGATGAACCTGATAAAGAAGTGAAAGAAGAATATACTATTCATTTTACAAGCGATGATGTGGAATTAAAATTAGCTGATTTAAAATTTACAGAAGTTAGTGAAATTACCCTTCCAACTCCAGTTGTTGAAGGATATCAATTTTCACATTGGTTTTATAAATTAGGTGGTCAAATTATTACTATTAATGATACTAATTTACCAGATATTATTAAATTTGGTAAAGAACTAACTTTCTATGGTGCTTTTAACGCAACATATCTTCATTATGATATTAATGCAGCTATAACCTTAAATAAAGGCGAAGAAGAAAATAAAAAAGATTTTAATGTTGAATTATTAAGTCCTAATCGTGATGAAAATATGGATATTATTTTTAAGAGTGAAAATAGTAATGCTTATTTATATTCTAGAGAAAATAAAATATATTTAGCTTATAAAGTAGATGATGTTGAATTCAAATATGTAGTACCATTTAATTTAAATGGATATGTTGATTTTTCTAATTTGGATGTAATACCTGCTGATTCAAGTGATAATTTAGTAATTGTTGCGTTAACGACAATGTTAAATTATAAACAAACAGATAAAGGTTTTTCAATTAGTGTTGATGCGAAAGGTATCCGCAATCTATTAGCCGTAATTGATAATCAAATTACTAATCCAAAAGTTCATGATTTTGTTATTAATTTAATTAGACAAATTGTTAATGAAAATACTAAAAATCTTTTAGAAAAATATAAACAATATTTCAATGATTTTGATTTTGATACAATCATTAACGCAACAGATGAAGAATTAACTAATAATATTAAAGATATATTATCAATGTTATCAGATGTGGTAAAAAAATCAAATATTTCATTAAAATTAGAAGTAGATAATTCTACTAATCCGAAAGTCTCATACGCAAAATTAACCATTTCTCTTACTGATTTTATTAATACAATTGATTATAAATTACAAGCTAATTTAACAATTAATAAAAAAGAAATGCGTGGACTCACTGAATTAGTTGATAGCGATTATACAAATAAAGAAATCGATGAATTAATTAATATGATAAAGGAATTATTTAAATAAAGGTATTTATATGAAAACAATATATTTTGCTGGCGGTTGTTTCTGGGGCGTTGAAGCTTTCTTCCAAAGAATCAAAGGTGTAGTAAAAACTAGAGTTGGTTATGCCAATGGCGATATTGAAAATCCATCTTATGAAGATTTAAAATATAAAAGAGCAACGCATGCGGAAACGGTAAAAGTAGATTATGATGAAAACATCATAAGTTTAGAAAAATTATTAAGTTATTATTTTAGTATTATTGATCCTTATGCAGTTAATAGACAAGCTAATGATATTGGCTTACAATATCGTACAGGAGTCTTTTATTTAGATAAAAATGATGAAATAAAAATAAGAAATTATTTTAATACTTTAGACAATCATGAAAATTTCAAAATAATTATTGAAGAATTAAAGAATTTTTATGATGCGGAAGAATATCATCAAAACTATTTAAAGAAGAATCCTCATGGTTATTGTCATATTGATTTAAGTGAGGTCAAAGATGAAAATTAGATTAGTTAGTTTTAATGTTAATGGTTTAAGAGCTATTCTTAATAAAGACTTTGCAGAAGATTTTTATAAACTTAATGCGGATATTTTTAGTTTAAATGAAACTAAATTATCAGAAGGCCCTCTTTTACAAGATGATTTTATTTATAAACCTGATGGCTATGAAATCTATTATACTAATTCTAAGGTTAGAAAAGGTTATAGTGGTGTAGCAGTATTCACAAAAATCAAACCTTTAAGTGTTCATTATGGTTTATTAGATAATAAATATGATGAAGAAGGCCGTAGTATTACTTTAGAATTTGCTAATTTCTATTATGTCGCAAGTTATGTTCCAAATAGTGGTGATGGATTAAAAAGAATGGATTTTCGTTTACAATACGAAGAAGATTTAATTGCTTATTTCAAAACACTAAAGAAACCAATTATTTATGCGGGAGATTTAAATGTTGCGCATGAAGAAATAGATTTAAAGAATCCTAAAACTAATACGATGAATCCTGGTTTTACTATTCAAGAACGACAAGCTTTCACCAGACTTTTAAATGAAGGATATATTGATACATATCGTTATTTATATCCTAATAAAATAGAATATTCTTGGTGGAGTTATCGTTTCAATTCTCGAGCTAGTAATGCGGGATGGAGAATAGATTATTTTATTGTTTCCAAAGAATTAAAAGATAAGATTATTGATTCAAAGATTCATACAGAGATATATGGTAGCGACCATTGTCCTGTAGAACTTGAAATAGATTTATAGGAGGTATTATAATGTTTGATAACGCAAAAGAAATAGATTTAAAACAATTAAAAGAATTTAATAAAGAACTTGAAAAAGATGAAAAAGCTCAATTGTTACGTAACGCAATATCGAGAACAACAATAAAAGATGCAATTTATAATCAAGATAAAACAATTGGTCTTGAACCAGTCTTTAACATTGAAGTTAAAACAATGAGTGTAACTAATCAATTATCTAGTGGTAGATGTTGGCTATTTGCGGCTACGAATGTTTTAAGAGAAATCGTTGCGAAAAAACTAAATTTAGAAAAATTTGAATTGTCCCAAAATTTCATGGCTTTCTATGATAAACTTGAAAAGATTAATTATGCACTTGAAGCTTGTATTGATTTTATGGATAAAGATCCTGATGATAGAGTCGTAGCTCATGTCTTAAATTATCCAGTATCCGATGGTGGTCAATGGGATATGTTTAAAGATTTAGTTAAAAAATATGGAGTTTGTCCGAAAACTGCTATGCCAGAAACTTATGTTTCATCACATACAGCTGAACATAATTTTATCATCAACAATGCAGTTAGAAAATTTGCGTCGATTGCTCGCCATATGTATCTTGAAGGACGTCAAAATGAAGTAAGAGAATTAAAAGATAAAGTCTTAAAAGAATTATATCGTTCTTTAGTTATTGTTTTTGGTAAACCATGTGAAGTATTTGATTTTGAATATAAAGATAAAGATGGCGTATATCACCTTGATAAGAATATTACACCAAAAGAATTCTTTGATAAATATGTCGGAATTGAAATTGATGATTATATATCTATTATTAATTCCCCTACAAAAGATAAACCATTCTATAAGATGTTCACTCTTGATTATGTTGGTAATGTTATCGGTGGTTCGAATATTCATCACTTAAATTTACCAATGGAAAGAATCAAAGAATTAGTTATTAATCAATTAAAGAATGATGAAATTGTATGGTTTGGTAGTGATTGTGGTAAATATTCTGATCCAACGATGGCTCTTTGGGATAATGATCAATTCGATTATAATTTATCATTCAATTTAGATTTTTCATTTACCAAAGCAGATGCGTTAGATTTCCATTATTCTTCAATGAATCACGCCATGGTAATCACTGGTGTTAATCTAAAAGATGATAAACCAAATAAATGGAAGATTGAAAATTCTTGGGGTGATAAAGGCCCTAACCAAGGTTATTATACAGCTTCTGATAAATGGTTTGATGATTTCGTTTATCAAGTAGTTGTTAATAAAAAATATCTAAATGAAAAAGAATTAAAAGCTTTAAAAGAAAAACCAATTCATTTATCACCTTGGGATCCAATGGGTACTTTAGCTTAATGATTTTTAAAGTCTGGTTATCCAGACTTTTTTATTTTGTTTTTTAAAAATAAAAAAAGAATAATATTTCACTTTAAAAAGTATCATTTTTATGATATTATATAGATAAAGGAAGTGATAATATGAAAAAAGATATCAAAAGAAGTATCCGAAATGTTTTATTAGTTATTTTAGGTACTTTTATTCTTGCTTTTTCAACGGCTATCTTTTTAATACCATCTAATCTCGTTACGGGTGGAATGAGTGGTGTTGCGATAGTAATTGATAATATTTATTCGATACCAACCGGTAATTTACCTTTTAATTCAATTGATATTTATGTCTTTATTATGGAATGGGGTTTATTTATTTTAGGTTGGATTTTCTTTGGAAAAGATTTTTCATTAAAGACTTTAGTATCAGCAATTTGTTATCCTATCTTTTTATCACTTTGTCAAAAATTAGTAACAACTGATTTTCTAAATGGTTTCTTTATGATTAAACCAGATGGTTATACATCGATTATGTTATGTGCTCTCTTTGGTGGTCTTTTTACAGGTGCTGGGGTTGCGGTAACATTTATCGGTGGTGGTTCAACAGGTGGCTTAGATATCTTAGCTTTAATTTTATGTAAATTTATTAAAGGTGTTAAAAGTTCAACCATGGTCTTTGTTTGTGATGGCTTAGTTGTCGTCTTTGGTGTCTTTGTTTTAAAAGATTTTGTCTTATGCTTACTAGGTATTGTCGCTGCTCAATTATGTGCTCTTGCAATAGACAAGATATTCATAGGCCGAAATCAAGCCTTTATTGCGCAAATAATTAGTGATAAGTATCAAGAAATCAGTGATGAAATAATTAAACAAACCGAACGAAGTACAACCATTTTAGATGTTATTGGTGGTTATACTAATATCAATCGAAAGATGGTTATGGTATCATATTCGATGGCTGAATATGCTACTGTATCGCATATTGTTGCGTTAATAGATAAAAATGCTTTTATGACTATTCACCGTGCTCATGAAATTAATGGTGAAGGTTGGACAAGACCAAGTCCAGAAAAGGAAGAAAATAATGAAGAAAGTAATAATCAAAAGAACGAAGAAACAACTAATTAAAGAAAGCTTAAATAAGAGTTTTTACGCCTTAGTCTTCTTTGTAATTGTCCTTGCTTTAGGCTTTGTAAATCGGGCTAGTTACCGAAAAGGATTTACCGAAGTTGAAGGAGTAATTGAAACAATAGAAGTTAAAGAAAATAGTTATAAAGTAAAACTCGTTGATAATGATCGAACATATGAATTCTTTGATCAAAAGAAACAATTAGGGGATGGAAAAAGCGCCGAAGGACAAACAATAGTTTTCCAAATATTTCCTAGTCTTTCCCAATCAACCATCGTTTCTGTTAAAGTAAATGGTACCGTAATCATTGATACAAGTAATCAATTCTTAAAAAGAGCTACCATCTTTTCCATTATCTTATTCAGTTTATCAACTATTCTCTTTGGTATCTTTGTCTTTAATTTAGTAAGATTTTTAAGAAAACCATTGGTTGAAGAAAAAGATTATGTAGAAATGATGTTGACAAAAGAAAAGATTATCACTAATCAAATGTTTGATACCACATTTAAAGTCAATAAAATAACGAAAATCTTCGTGACAATTCGTTATGTTATCTACCTTATTTTAATGGTTCATATCCTCATGGCCTTAATCTTTGTGATGGCGCATAAAGATGAATTATTAATTGGTATTATTGTTTTAGTAGTTATTGTTTTATTATTAATACTTCCATTCTTACATCCACTCTTCTATTCAAAACAAAGTAAAATCTTTAAAGATGATTATTTAAGATATCTAAAAGAAGGATCATTAACAAAATATTATGATTCACCATTTACATTTAAAAAAGAAGGCTTAAAATTTGAAAAAGATGGTAATGTAATCTTTAATGATTATCACGAAGTAAATCTATATACTGTAGCTTTATATTCTCGTGGCATACACGCCGTTAATATCTTTATCGCAAGTGATCAAAATATTGAATCAGAACTTGATGAAAGAGTTGAATATATCATTCCTTTAACTCATAAAAATTATCAAGAAATTAAAGATAATAATATTGAAATAAGAGGTTTAGAATATCTATTAGATAATCTAGAAGAAGAAATAAAAATCAATAATAAGAAACCATATCCTAAATACAAAATAAAAAAATATTTCTAAAATTAAGAGAACAAAAGAAATTTTGTTCTCTTTTTTTAATTTTCTAATCAAAAAAATAACATTTATTCTTAAATTCTAATATAATAAAGCGAATATTTAAAAATGGAGATAATTATGAAAAAATTAAATGAAATCAAAGATGGTAAATTATATTATAATGGTTATGATTTATATAGTCTTGCAAAAGAATATAAAACACCATTAAAGATCACTTTCTTAGCCGTTATTAAAGAACATATTGAAGCTCTTAAAAAAAGCTTTGATGAAAATATTAAGAAATTACAATATCCTGCTAAATTTATTTATCTAAATGCCAATAAAGCTAATTATGGCTTTGAAGAAATTGATACAGCATTTAAATATAGTGATGGACTTGAAACATCTAGTTATTATGATTTATTATTAACTTATGATTTCTTTTTAAAACATCCCGAATTTAAAAATAAATATTTAGTAACTAATGGTTATAAAATGAATGATTATTTAGATGAAATAATTCGTATTCATCATGAAGGTTATCATATCATTGATATCATTGATTCTTTAGAAGAATATGAATATCTAAAAAAGAGTAATCTAAAGTTAGAAATTGGGCTTAGAATTCATTTATCTAGTCAATATAGTGAAGATGGGGTTATGAATGACCGCTTTGGATTAAATGAAAAAGAATTAGAATATATCTATCAAGATTTAGTCAATACTAAACTTAATTTAACAACGATTCATTTTCATCAAAGAGGTTTTGATTTTGAATTAGATAAATTCTTAATTAATTTCCATAAAACCTTTAATTATTATATTAAATTTAATAAAAAATATCCATCCGTAATTAATCTTGATTTAGGAGGCGGAACACCATTACCTATAATTGAAGGTTATGATTATGATGAATATAGTTATAAATTATTAAAATTAATTCTTGAAGAATGTAAAAAAAATCAAGTAACTGTTCCTAACCTAATTAGTGAAAATGGTAAATATAGTCAAAAAGATTCCACAGTAAATATTTATAAAGTTGTCGCAAAAAAAGACACTGATCAAATTCCTTGGTATGTTGTTGATTCATCCCTACTTATTGCGTTACCAGAAATGTATGCGTTAGGAGAAATGGTGAGAGTAGAAGCTATTAATAAACTTGATACAAAAAAAGTTAAAGCGCGTTTAGCTGGTATAACATGTGATTGTGATGATGTATATTATGATAAAAAAGATGAATATTTATTATTACCAGAACATGATGATTTATATATCGGCCTACTTGGTACTGGTTCATATCAAAATAGTATGAATGGTAAAGGTGGTGTTCACCATTGTCTACTTCCAGAAGAAAAAGATTTAGTGATTGATGTTGAGGGTAATATTAAAATAAGACATAATTTACAAACAATTGATGAAATCAAAAAATTGATAAAATTCGAATAATTTGATATAATCAATAATATGGAAAATACAAAAAGAGATAAAACAGAAATATTTGCAAAATATCCCATATCCAAAGCCTTTCTAGCTCTTTGTATCCCGACTGTTATAAGTCAAATCATAATGATTATTTATAATTACGCAGATACGTTATATTTAGGACGAATCGGTGATGATTCTGTTAAAGCCGTAGCAGCTTTAGGAATAATAATGCCAATCTTTGTTATTATGGCAGCCATTGCTAATTTATTTGGTGTTGGGGGATCTAGCTTAATTGCCAGATTTTTGGGAAGAAAAGAAATAGAAAATTCAAAAAAAACTTTTGCGTTTAGTTTATATGGTGGTTTAATTGCCGCCTTAATCTATTCGTTAATATTAATTATCTTTCATGAACCCTTAATCTATTTAGTAGGGGGAACGAGTGAAACTTATGATCTAATTTATCGTTATATGATTATTACGATGATTATAGGTTCTGTTCCAACAATCTTGAATAATTTATTTGGTCATTTAGTGCGTAGCGTTGGTGCATCTTTCCATTCCTCCATTGGGATGAGTTTAGGTGGTATCTTAAATATTATTCTTGACCCTTTATTCATGTTTGTAATATTAAAAGATGATCCTTTATCTGGTGCTGCTATCGCAACCCTAATTTCCAATATTTCTGCTACTTTATATTTTATAATCTATATCTTAATAAGTAAAAAAAGGATTAAGACTTTTACTTTAAATCCCTTGGATATATCAGTTAAAAATGGTATTTTTAAAGAAGTATTTTTTGTAGGTCTTCCTGCTGCTTTAGGAACAACCTTAGCAATGGTATCCAATATTTTCGCCAATGTCTTGATCAATAAACCAACTAATATTTATGCGGTTGCCGGACTTAATGTTGCTAAAAAAGCTAACATGTTAGCCTTTAATATTTTAATGGGTATGACGCAAGGAATGCTACCATTTATCGCCTATAATTATGCTAGTGGTAATCGAGATAGAAGAGTTAAAGGAATTAAAGCCATGTATATTGTTGCGACAAGTTTCGCAATAATAATGATGCTTACCTATATGTTCTTTGGTAAATATTTGATGCAATTCTTTATTCCAGAAAATGTTGAATCAATTGAATATGGTACTTCATTCTTAAGAATATTAGCTTTAGCAGTTCCCCTTTGTGCGATATCATATTCAACCGCAACAATCTTTCAAGCAATTGGTAAGAAAATATTTGCGTTTATCTTGTCAATTCTTAGAAAAGGATTACTTGATGTACCCCTAATGTATGTGTTAAAATATCTTACACCACTTGAACTTAATGGAGTAATTCTTGCTACACCGATTGCTGAAATATTAAGTGTAGCAGTCGCAATGACATTACTATCTATTAGTAATAAACAAAATAAAAAGAAAGAAATTGGAGATGAAATTTATGGAAGAGAAGAATGAAATTAAAAATGAAAAATTAGAAGAAGTTAAAGAACTACAAGATGAACATACAGAAGAAATACATCAAATCTTAAAAGAAAATGCTAAATTATCAACAATAGTTTCTGCTATCATTACTGTCTTTGGTTTTGTTTTGATGATTTTAGCTACGGCAGTTTGGATTAGTGTTTTTTTCCCACATGAATCAAGTGAAAAAGGCCTAGCTGGCCTGGCTTTAGCTTTTGCTTTAATAATTTTTGCTGCATTAGCTATAATTTTAAGTGCTGTAGGTGTAATTATCTTTATTGTTGGTTTATCAAGTTTAATTACTTCAATTACTATATTTAAACAAAATGATTTATCCGCAAAGAAAATTAATAGCCAAAGAAAGAGATTAATTTTTATTAATTTGATTATGTATCTAGCAGGATTTGCCTGCTTGATAGGTGGAGCAATCTTTGCAATAGGCAATAAAAATATAATTTACTTACTTATTTGTTTATTATTTATTCCATTCCTTATTTTTGCTCTTAAACAATCAAAGAGTATTAAAAAACTTAAAGCTTATGTTCAATCTAAAGAATAAGAAAGGTCCGTTTAAAAAAACGGACTTCTTTTTTCTTTTTTTAAAACTAAAACTCATCAAATAAAGATTAGTTATGATATAATAAATTAAAAGAGGAATAAACATGTCAGTAATCGAACAAATCTTAGAAAATATTGGCTTAGTTAAAGAAACCACCACTTTTAATACTAGTGTAATAATACTTGCGGTAGCAGTAATCTTATTTAGTGGTTTTTTAATGACAAGACTTACTAAATTAATTAAATTACCTAATGTTACAGCTTATATTATAACTGGTATTTTAATTGGACCAAGTGTTTTAAAAATCGTTCCCGAATCATTTGTGAATGGAACTGATTTTTTATCTGATATTGCGCTTGCCTTCATTGCTTTCTCGGCTGGAGAATTCTTAAAAGTATCAAATCTTAAAAAAGCGGGTACGAAAGTAATCTTTATAACTTTAGCGGAATCTTTAATGGCCTTTGTTTTAGTTTTTATTGTTACGCATTTATTCCTTCGCATTGATTTAAGCTTTAGTTTAGTATTAGCTGCTTTATCATCCGCTACCGCACCAGCCTCAACGATGATGACTATTAAACAAACAGGTGCTAAAGGTGATTATGTAAATACCCTTCTGGAAGTTGTAGCACTTGATGATGTTGTTACTTTGATTCTCTATTCGATTGCAATCGCTATTTGTTTAGGACTTAAGAGTGGTGGAAGTGGTTTAAGTTTTAGTGAAGTAGGATTACCTTTAATTTATAATATTATATGTTTAGCTTTAGGTTTTGGTTTTGGCTTTTTGTTAAAACTTTTACTTCCTAAAAAAAGAACAACTGATAATCGTTTAATTATTGTTATCGGCATAATATTTTTATTTTGTGGTATATGTAGTCTTTTCTCACAATCTCCACTTCTTGGTTGTATGGCGATTGGGGCTGTCTATACTAATCAAAAAGAAGATAGTGAAAAATTATTTAAACAAGTCAATTATTTCACTCCCCCAATTATGTTATTATTCTTTGTCAGAAGTGGAATGAATTTTGATTTAAACAGTTTTGTTAATTCTTCCGCAAATTCTTTAGGAATGCCCCTTATTATTATTGCGGTAATCTATTTCTTTGTGCGTATTATTGGTAAATATGGTGGATCATTCTTATCGTGTTTAGCCCTTAAGACAGATAAAAAGATTCGTAATTTTTTAGGTTTAGGTTTGATTCCACAAGCCGGGGTTGCTATTGGTCTTGCGGCAATGGGTTCAAGGGTCTTTATGGATAATGGACAAGCTGATTTAGGTATAGCCTTAAACACGATTATTTTAGCTTCAAGTATTCTATATGAATTAGTAGGACCAGGTTCTGCTAAATTAGGTTTATATTTATCGAAATCATATTCTAATAATCTAGATGAAGTAGTAGTGGTAAATGAAATAGAAAACAAAGAATCAGAAGTTGAAAAATTAATAAAACAAATCAATGAAATACGTTCTACATTACCCGAAATAAAAGAAAATACAGAAGAAGATGCTTTCACAGAAGCAGCGGAAGAAGTTGAAAATGAAATGGGTAGAAATAGAATGCGTGATTTCTTAAATAGAAGGAGATAGAGAAAATGAAATTTTTATTGTTAACAAATGATCCCTTATCTAATTTAATTGGACCATGGATAAGTGAAATTAATATTTGGTCAATTCTTATAAGATTATTTATCTGTATAATACTTGCGTCAATGATTGGTATTGAAAGAAGTAATAAAAGACATTCAGCAGGTTTTAGAACTTTTATTCTTGTTACCTTATCTTCTAGTATTGCTGCAATGTTAGATATCTATTTTATTTCGCAATTTAACGCCCAAATTCCTATCATTTCTGGCGCTTTGGTTGTTGCACTATCAATTATCAGTGCCAATACTTTACTTTATTCATCAAAAAATAAAATTATTGGTCTTACAACCGCTATAGCCCTTTGGACAATGACCTTTATCGGTTTATGTATTGGGGCAGGTTTTTATACAGTCGGCCTAATTAGTGGTTTCTTATTATTTATTATTTTAAATCTACTTCCAGGACTTGAAAGTTATTTAAAAGATCGTAGTAATCATTTTGAAATCCATTTAGAGCTTAAAAATAAAACTGATTTACAACCATTTACTACTACTTTAAGACAATTAGGACTTCATATTGATGATATTGAATCTAATCCTGCTTATCTTAATTCTGGTCTTAGTGTTTATACTATATCATTAAGTATCGTATCTAATGAACTTAAAAAATATAAAACACATTCCGAAATTATTGAAGCCTTATCTAGTCTTGATTATGTCAATTGTATAGAAGAAATTTAAACAAAATAAGCAAAATAAAAACTATCTAGAATAAAATCTAGATAGTTTTTAACATCTCATATATTTCACTTTCAACATTATAACCTAATTCTTTTGCTTTATCAAAATATTTAAGAGCCATTTCTTTATCTTTTTTACAACCATGACCTTCTAAATAACTTAAACCTACTAAATAACAAGCAAGAGCAGAATCAGCCTTCGCTGCCTTTAAATAATATTTAAAGGCTTTTTTATTATTTTTTGGATAATCAATTTCTTTAAATTTCGAATTATAAATATGACCTAATGATATTAACGCATCATCATAATTAGGATTATATTCTAAAAAATTATTTAAGATTTCGACTGCTTTATCAATATTTTTATCAACATGTATGCCATGAAGATAACAAGTTGCATAAACAACGGATAAATAATCATCATGAACTTTATAACCTTTTTTTGCATATTTATAAATCAAGGAAATGTCTTTATCTGTAAGATTTTCCGAATTTAAAAAGATATTACATAATTGCTGCATACAACGATAATCATTATAATTAGCACCTTTAATTAATAATTCAATTCCTTTATTTTGATCTAATCTTTTATAACTTTCTTTAAAATATAATTGAGCTAAATCAAAATAAGATTCATTATGACCAAGTTCTATTGCTTTTTCAAAATGATTAAAGGCTTCTTCATATTTATTAGTAAAATAGGCAAAATCTTCAATTGAAAGTAGCATGCCTGCTAAATTATAAGCTTCTTCATAACCGAATGAGGCAAAATCAAGAAGTTCATTATAAACATTTAACATTTTATTGAAATCATAATTTTCTAAATCTAATTCATTAAAGAAATTAGCATATTTAATTTTAAACGCCAAAAAATCATGATATTTATAAGATACATCTAAAAATAATTTAGCTTCTTTCTTATTACGTTCAGCGCGTAGTAAATATAATATTGCGTCAGCCCATTTCGTATAATCAAGGTGTTCAGCGAATAAAGCATATTTAGTAGCTAATATTTCATTACTCTTTACGCCGTAACCATCAAAATAAAGACGTGCTAATGCCGCAAAAGCTTCTGGTAAAAATTCATTAGACCATTTTTTAATTAATAAGAATAATAATCTTGGTCTAATATTAAGCTTATTTTTCGGATACATATTATCAATAATATATTGTTGTTGTCTAATATCACCATGATAAGCATCAATGATTAAAGGATTAGTTTCATCTTGCATTAATTTTTCTAAATTAGTCATATTATCACCACTATTATTATAACAAAAAAATCCATAATTATAAATAATTATGGACTTATATTTTATTTTTTAATGATTTTCTTGATATCTTTATTAAGACCTACAACATAGATACCATCATTTTCTTTAATGATGAAATTAGCATCAGGAATTATCATCGTTGTTTCTTCCCCATTTTTTTCTTCAACCGCAACAATACTAATCTTACATTTAGTTCTTAAATCTAATTCTTTTAATTTTTTACCAATCCATTGTTTTAAAGGCTTTATTTGATAAATACCTGTATCATAACCTAAATCGACGAAATTAAGGATATTTAAGGAATCACAGGTAACGGCTAAACGTTCAGCTTCTTCCTTTTCGGGATAAATAGTTTCATTAGCTCCAGCTAATTTTAAGAATTTAGATTGAATATCTGATGATGATTTAGTAATAATATATTTTGCTTTTAATTCTTTTAAATTATTTGTTATTTCTAATGATGCTTGAAAATCACCACCAACCATAACAAAACAGATATCAAAAGCTTTAATGCCAATTCGTTTTAAGACACCTAGTTGCATACAATCACCAATAAAGGCATTCGGATATTTATCTTTTAAAATATTTATTACTTCAGCATTTGTATCGATTATCGCAACTTCATGTCCTAATTCATCAAGTTTATTCGCAAGATGTTTTCCCATCTCACCCATACCAATAATTAAAAATTGTTTCATATTAACCTACCAATACATTTCCTTCCGGTATCATTACCACAGAATCATTTTCTTCTTTAAAGAAGATTGCGAAAAGAGTGAAGGCGCCAATTCGCCCGATATACATTAAAAAGATTAAAAGAATTCTTGTAAACATTGTTAAAGATGCTACTTTTAACATACCAAGTCCGACCGTTCCGACTCCACTTACAACTTCAAATAAAACATCTTCAAAAGCAACAGTCGTATTAAATCCTGCTTCCACACTACAAATAAGAATCGTAGAAAGTAAAGTAACGATTAAATAAGCAATAAAAAGAGCCGAAGCTTGTTTAACTAATTTACTGGAAATCCGTCTTTTAAACATAATAATATGTTCTCTTCCTCTTGCTTGCGAAAATAAATTAGCTAATATGATAATAATAGTCGTAACTTTAATTCCCCCAGCAGTTGAACCAGGACAACCACCAATAAACATAAGGATTACCGTAAATAATTTAGAACTAGGTGTTAAAAGTGATAAATCAATGGAATTAAAACCAGCTGTTCTTGGAGTTACACCCATAAAGAAACTAGCTAATAATTTTTCAAAGAAGGATAAACCTTCCATACTAGGACTATGATATTCAAATAATAAATAGAAGAGTCCACTAACTAAAAATAATATTCCATTAAAAACTAAAACAATTTTAGTATGTAATTCAAAATTCTTCCATCTAAAATGTGATTCAATAATATTTTGCCAAATAATAAAACCTAATCCCCCAATCATAATAAGGGAGGCAATAATAAAATTAATTGCGGGATCATTTACATAATTTGTAAGTGATGAAAATGAACCAAATAAATCGAATCCCGCATTACAGAAAGCCGAAATAGAATGGAAAATACCATAATAAATAGCTTTTGAATTACTAAAATCGTAACCAAATTTAAACCTTAAGAATAAAAGAATAGCGCCTAAAAATTCAAAAATAAAGGTTCCAATTAGAATTGTTCTTATTAATTGTATTACTCCACTGATATTATAGGAACCAGCTGACTGCATTAAAACTGTTCGGTCAAAAAGGTTAATTTTTCTTCTAAAGATTTGAAAAATTAAAGTAATGATAGTCATAAAACCTAATCCCCCAATTTGAATTAGAATAATGATGACTATTTGACCAAATAATGTCCAATGATCAAAGGTATCAAAACTAATTAGACCTGTTACACAAGTAGCTGATGTTGCGGTAAGAAGAGTATTGATTAATAAATTAAACCAATCTCCTACATTATTGATTTCCACCTTAGCACCGGCTTTTGTTGCAAAAGGCAGCATCAAAAGAATCGTACCTAAAGTAATAGTAATAAGATATCCCAAGGATAAGAAACGAACAACACTCATTTTCCTTAAGCGTTCATTCATTTTTCCAACTTTATCTTTGAAAGAAGCCATATGTTTTTTAAATCTATCGATTTTCTTTCCCATAAAGTCAAACCTTTCGATATTTATATCGATTATATTATAACATATTTTTAAAAAAAGTATTTAAGTTTGATTAATAGATAAAAAATATGATATACTATATTTAGATATATATAAAAAGGAGTCTTTATGCAAAAATATAAAAATCTAAATTATTTAGCTCTAGCGCTATTATTCTTATTTCTAAATGTTTCATTCTTTGGAATACCTGTTCTTGCAATAGCTGGCTTAAGTTTATTTACCCTTGTATTATCAAATCTAATGAAGAATGGAAAATTAAATAAAGAATTACAAATTGGTTTTATTTTAATTATATCTTCCGTTTTTATTACTTTTATTTTTAATCTTTTAACACAAAATGGACTTAAAATAAACATTGATACTGAAAAATTAAGTGCTCTTGCCGCAAACAATGACACCAAAGAAATAATGAAATTTGTAAAAGAATTAATTGAATCATTTATTCCAGTAATTACTTTTGCGATAATCGTTACTCTTGTTAAAGGTGTTTTATCATGTGTTAAAGTAATCGGCTTTTATTTTGTTGGTATATCTTATAAACATTATTATGATAATCGCCTACCTTTAGCTAACGAAACATTAGTAAATGATATAACAAGACAAAGTAAAAAATTATTAATATTTGGTTTAATATCCGAAATTGCAGCCGATGTATTAACAATATTATCACTCTTATTCCTTAAAACTATTGTCTTTGATGAAGATAATATGATTATTTCTTATAATAAGGTATTAACATTTATCGTCGTAATCTTAAGTTTAGTTACTCTTGTTTGTGCTATTTTATATCTAATAGCTTTTATTAAATATTTAATATATATCTTTAATTTCAAAAGAGATTTCATTAATGGTGATCCAACAGAAAATGATGAAAATAATAACAATGAAGAAAACTACACTAATAATGTAAATGAAGATAATAACAATGATAATAATTACAATAATGAATATCAAGATGATATAAATCGTTATCGCTATGAAGAAAGCGAAGACGAAGATAAAAGGAAATAATGAAGAACAAACAAATAATTAGATCAATTACCGAAGGCGCTATCTATGTAGCAGTATATGGCATATTAGCCGTTATCACTAGATATTTATTAACCGGTACTGATAGTTTTATATATTATTTATATCCCCTTCCTATTGCTATCTTTTCTGCAAAATCAGAACTAAAATATTCGATAAGTGCACTTCTTGCATCGATTCTTTTATCGTTCTTATTTACTAATTATATCTATGTCTTAGGCTTAATTATACCAAATCTATTAATTGGATATATATTTGGTCTTTTATCTAAATTTATAAATAATAAATTATTTATTTTTTTAATAATCTTTATTCTTTGTTTTCTTGCGGATTTATTATCTATTTATATTTATGAAAAAATAACTGGTATTGGCTATTTCAGTGAAATGCTGGATTTTGTTTTAAATTTTGGTAAAAAATTAATACCAAATATGAATGAAGAAATGGCCGAAAAGATTATTAAAGTAAGTGGTATAGCAGTTTTATTAATCGATTCTGTTGTTAAAGAAATCTTTATCTATTTATTATTTAGTATTATTGTGATTAGACTTAAATTAATAAAAAATTATAAATTAACTTTTAGAATTCGTCTTCTTTATCATTATGTCATAACTCTAAGTTATATATCTAATATTTTATTATTATTGTTATTTACCTACCTAACC
>CAMODB010000020.1 GCA_946611195.1 uncultured Bacillota bacterium | reverse complement strand
ACAGATAAAGTAAATATAAAAGATATATTTAGAATAGATATTGGTAATATTAATAATAAGAATATCTTATTCTTTCAAAATAGTATTATCATAAGAACTAAAGAAAAATTTTATGTTGTAAAAAATATAACTAATCTTGATGAAGCATATGATAATTTACATAAATTAATTGCTAATAAAAATGAAGAAAGCTTGTAAATATTACAAGCTTTTTTATATAATCATAAAATAAGTACTAACAAAAAAAATTATTTTTGAGTTATTTTTTCATTTTTTCATAACTATTATACTTGTTAATTATCTTAAAAAATGGTATAATTATTTTGCCTGGAGAGTTCGCGTTTTCACAATTAAATCGCGATCCGAACACTATTCATTCAGGGGATGATGCCTATAATGTGTTGAGAGCCTTTATGTCATTTTCATGACCTCTATGATAGGAGTCCTAATTTATATGGCTTATTCTACCACACTATCCATTGCGGCTTCGCATGGCGTTGATAACGACTCATCTGGGTTTTATAGGAGAAAATATATGAACTGGAATTTAGAATATTTATTTAAAACAGAAGAAGATTTTTTAAAAGCTTTAGAAAATTTAGATAGCTATATTGAGAAATTAGCGTCATTTCAAGGTAAATTAAAAAAAGAAAAAAATTTAGTCGATCTGTTTTTAATCCAAAGAGATTTTGAAGAAGCCCTTGATAGAGTATATCAATATGCTTCTTTAAAAAGTGATTTAAATAAAAAAGATGTTAAGAATGCGACAAACTTATCGAAAGTTTATAATGTTCTTTTTAGAGTTAATGAAGTTACTTCCTATGTTGATCCAGAGATTCTAGAACTCGGAAAAGATAAAGTAATGGATATTATAAATAAACATCCAGAAATTGAAGAACAACGTTTCTTAATGCAGAAATTATTTGATCAAAATGAACATATTTTATCAAAAAGAGAAGAACAATTATTATCTTTATATGGTTCCTTAAATGAAAGTGGTTCTGAACTTTATAGTGCTTTATCAACAGCTGATGGTGAAGGTGTAGAAGTTACTTTAAAAGATGGAGAAAAAGTAATTGTTACTAAAGGTAATTGGACAGCCTTAGTTGATTCAGCAAAATGTGAAGAAGATCGTAAAACAGTCTTTAAAGCTCATTTTTCAACCTATGAAAAGAATAAAAATACATATGCAGAAATCTATAAGAATGTCCTTAATGCGGATAAAGCAGTCGCTAAAGCTCGTAATTATGAATCAAGCTTAGTTGCTCATCTTGATAAAAATAAGATTCCAACATCTGTTTATTATAATATTGTTAAGGTTGCGGGAAACCATAATGAATCGCTAAAGAAATATTTAAAATTAAGAAAAGAATATTTACATTTAGATGAATATCATACTTATGACCGCTTTATTCAATTAGCTAGTAGTGATAAGAAATATAGTTATGATGATGCAAAAGAAATGTTCTTTAAATCAGTAGAAAATTTCCCTGAAGATTTTAAAGAAAAAGCTCATGAAGTATTAAGAGATGGTTTTGTAGATGTTATGGAAAAAGATGGTAAAAGAACTGGTGCTTATTCATCAGGTGTAGCAAATCTACATCCATATATCTTACTTAATCATGATGGTACTCTTGATTCGTGTTTTACTGTCGCTCATGAAGCAGGTCATTCTATTCATACTTTATATACTCAAGAAGCACAACCAACTTTACTTCAAAATTATACAATCTTTGTTGCGGAAATCGCTTCAACCTTTAATGAACATAATTTATTAGATTATTTACTTGCCAGTGGTAAATCAACTAAAGAAGAAAAGATAATGATGATTCAAAAAGCAATCGATTCTATTATGTCTACTTTCTATCGTCAAGCTCTTTTTGCAGAATACGAACTAATCGCTCATGATTTAAATGAAAAAGGTGAACCAATTAATCATGAAGTCTTATCAAAAATCATGATTGATTTATATAAGAAATATTATGATTTAGATATTGAAAAAGAAGAAGTAAAACAATATGTTTGGGCTTATATCCCTCACCTATTCCATACTCCATTCTATGTATATCAATATGCAACAAGCTTTGCGGCTAGTTTTAAATTATATAAGAATGTTAAAGAAAAAGTCCCTCACGCTTTTGAAAAATATATTGGTTTATTAAAGAGTGGTGGTTCTAAATATCCAATGGATGAAATTATGGAAGCAGGAGTAGATTTTACAAAAGAAGATGCTTTCATGGCTGTCGTTGAAAGAATGGATGAATTAGTAAAAGAACTTGAAGAATTATTAAAATAAAAAATATAACCTATTTAGATTATCTAAATAGGTTATTGTTTTTTTATTCTTTGGTCTTATTTTTAAATTCTTGATATGTCTTAATAACATATGCAATAAAAATAAATAAAATAAATAGACCAATATATAAATAATTTTGATAAGAAGTAAAGATAAATTCTTTTCCTTTATTTAAGGCTTTGAATAGAGCTTTAAAGAAATGTCCTAAAGAATAAAAGGATATTAAAGCACTAATAGATAGACCAACAATACTTGAACAATCACGAACAGACTTACTAAATAAATTATAGGCAGTATAGACTGTAAAGATAATCATTACGAATAATGCGATTAAATAATCTTCATTAAAACTAATATCGGTTCCATATTCATCACTATATTTAGCATATGATTTGATAAATAAATATAAGCTTACCGCAAAACCAATTAAAGCTGAAATAAAGAAAAAGATGCGAACTAATTTTTTATTCATCTTCTTCACCTCCAATAACATCAATATCTTGTTCAATTAATTGTGGTTGTAATTTATAAATTAAGACTAATAAAATAGCACATAAAATAATATTAGGTAAACAATAAGCCCCATTATAAACTAAACTATAAAGAACTGGTAATCCTTCAAAACTCTTCCAGGCGATACTTTCACTCCAAAAAATAACACCGGCTAAGAAATGACATAAGAATTTAGCAAACCCGGCTACAACGACCCCTAAAATTAAGAATAAATATTTTTTGTTTTGTTTTTCTGTAGAATAAAAAGCTTTAACAAAGATAGCACAAAGTGCAACAACTGGATATGTTAAAAGATAATCTAATAAGATTTGTAATAAAACATGATACCAAGATCCTGCTACCGCATAAACACCACCAAGCATTTGCATAATGGATACGATAAAACCACAAATAAGGCCAGGAATAAAGCCCCTACGATAAGTTAAAACAATAATTGGTAACATGGCGATTGATAATGAACCACCATTAATAAATAGAAAGCGTGATAAGCCTCCAGCTAATAAGTCAATCGCAAACGCAATAGATGCATAAAGAGCTATTTCGACGATGACTTTAATCGAAAATACTTTTTTCATTTTTCCTCCATAATATAAAAAATCTTTGGTTAAGGTATGCCAAAGAAGTGTAGTAATTACCTACGCTAGCATTACCTAGATCAGGTTATGGGTCGTTATTCTAATAACCTCTCAGCCCTGCATAAGAGCTCCCCGTAATGAAATCCAATAATATTATACACTTTTTTTAAAAAAAATCTAGGAATTAACCTAGATTTTATAAAGTACTTAAACCAGTTGTTACATCAGTCCAAAGATATTTACCATCTTTCATCTCATTCTTGAGCCAAGATTGATCGATTCTTGTTTCAACTTCCGGATATTTAGGACTGATATAACCAGTTATTTTTGATTGATTCTTAGGAATACGCCAGATATCTACGCGATTAGATCTATTACCTTCAATAGTATAAATATAAGTATCATCACTATAACCAACTATACCAGTATGACTACCTCCATCACTTAAGAAAATAACGATATCCCCACTTTTTGGATTATAATCTTCTTTTTCGTAATAATCACCTTTAATATCATGGAAAATACCATGTTCATGAGCCCATTGCATACCAGCAGTACAACCTTGATATTTAACTAATAAGTCATTACTTAATCCCGCATGATACCAACACCAAGAAACGAAAGTAGCACACCATGGTTCGCCATTATTGTTATACCATTCACCATATTTTTGTACATTGTTATAGTTACCATATTCATCTTTACCTTCCCAGGTACCAACTTCACCATAGGCAAGTTTAATTAATTTATCAATATAATCGACATCTTTAAAGCCATTAACTTTTAAATAATAACTAGCTTTAATGGAAGGATTGTTTTTTAGATAACAAGATATATATGTTGTGCCAACGCCAATACCGGTAATTTCTAAGGCTGTATCATATTTAGTAAAACGAATTACTTCTTTATTTGATGTCTGCCATTTAAAATCGGTAATATCATAATCTAAAGTAAAATCAATAGCTAAGGTTTCACCAACACATAATTCTTTTTCCCCATTATGTGGTTTAATCATAAAATCGGTTTCGGGATTACAAATCTTAATTACATGGCTACTTTTAACTACTGGATTAAGTTTAGATGTCAATGTAACTGTTACATCACCAAAATCTTTACCGATGATATTATAACCATCGATACTAGCTAAAGAAGGCTTATCAATACTTAAAACGAAATCTTCAATTTTATCTTCGTATATTGAATCAAAACTATAGATTCTTATTTCACATACATCATCTTTTAAAATATAATCAGAAGTTGTATCAATTTCAAAATTATTTTTATAAAAATTTACATCAATAGTTTTCGTTAAATTTAATTCACTACAAGTAAAAGTTATCGGATAATTACCACTTCTTTGGACCCTATATGAACCATTGTCAAGAAGTCGTAAAATATTAGGTGTTTCAAAACTAATATTTATTTTATCTATAGTTGTAGTACTTGAACTAAATTCTAAAGTTTCGCCAATAACATAATAATCTTTACTTAATTGAATATCTAATTCAGTAACCGGATCATTTTGTGGTTCTTTATCTTGATTAGTATTAGAATCATTTATTGGTTCCTTGTCTTGATTTTTATCCGGTGTATCACTTTTCTTTTTACAACTAAAAGTAAAAAGAAGGGTGAATAAGAAAATAAATAAAATTATTTTTTTCATAGTTTCTCCTTTTTATTGTTTTATCTTACCTTTATTATACTATTTTTCTTTTTAAATTACCTTAAAAATATAAAAATATTCATTATTGTGCTATAATATTAATATGAAAGATTTATTGCTTCATTTTTTTAATACTGTTTGGAGTGATGCGGCGCTAATTGAAGAAGATAATCACTTCGCTTTTATTGATACCGGATCTAAATTTTATTATAAGATGATCAAAGAATATTTAATTAAGAAAGATATTAAGACCATTGATTTTATTATTCTTACGCATTTTCATCATGATCATTATGGTAATATTGTTAATTTAATTAAAGATTTTAAAATAGAAAAAATTTATTTAAAAAGATATTATAATGTGGAAGGTTCTACTTCTAGTGGAACTGGTTCCGATGAAGATTATTTAAAAAATGAATTAAATAATTATCAAGAATTATTAGAATATGGGTCAAATAAATTAGTCTTTTTAGATGAAATAAAAGAAGAATATTACCAAATTAATTTTATTGATTCTTTAATTGAATTATATGATTTAGAATCTCATCTTAATAATTTATATAATAAGGAAGGACCAACATATCATAAACACCTCTATAATGAAAATTTTAATAGTATGGGTGTTTATATAAAACATGGGGAAAAAAATATTTATCTTGGTGGTGATGTTCCCGATACGAATAATGATATTGAAGAATTAGCACATTTAGGGACTAAAATCTTAAAGAAGATTATTAATAATCATCACATCGATCATTTTGATATCTGTAAAGCTCCCCATCATGGGACCCCTTATTTTTGTACCGAAGAGGTCGCAGAATTACTCAAAACCGATTATTTAATTATAACTAACGCCTCAAAGTGGATTGATAATTATCCAACAATAGAAATATTTAAGAAAATAAAGGATACAAAAATTTATTTAACTGAGTACCATAAATATATTTTTACGATTAATGAAAATATAGGATTAGCTGAAATTTATGAAATTAGTCCTTTCTTTTCTTTAGGAGAATAAAAATGAAAAAAATATTAAATTTATTAATTATGATTTTCTTTCTCTTTTTTCTCTTCTCTTGTGAAGAATCTAGTGGTGAGACATACCTTACCTTACCTAATCTAGATGGTAAATCAAGAAGTGAAATAAGTGAAATATTAGAAAGAAATAATATCAAATATAGTTTTAAATTTTCTAGCGATATTGTTAACTCACAGCTTGATTACGATACTTTTGTTTCTTATAATGGAACTTTAAAAGCCGGCGATAAAATAAAAAATAATTATGTCGTTTATGTTTATACGACTGTTCTACCATTAAGACAAAAAACAACGGAAAAAGTAAAAATGAATTTTACATATAAGGGTAAAAATTTTGTGGAAGATGGTGTCGGTGTGGTAACCTTAAGTAGAAGTATTGATGGTGATACTGCATATTTTTATGATAATAAAGGTAATTTTGTTAAGGTTCGTTTCCTTGGTATTGATACACCGGAATCAACGAAAGAACATGAAGCTTGGGGTAAAAGTGCTTCTAATTATACAGCTAAAAGATTAAATAATGCGAAAGAAATAGTACTAGAATCAGAAGGTGCTAGAACAGATACTTATGGTCGCTATCTAGCTTTTGTATGGGTTGATGGGGTCTTACTTAATTTAGAATTAATTGATCAGGCATATTCTAATTCCAAATTAAGTGATTCTAAATATGAAGAATATTTTTCATTAGCTAGTAATATTGCGTCAAAAACAGGAAGGAGATTTTTTGGAGAAATAGATCCAGATTACGATTATGAAAGAAAAACCTTTAAATAAAATCAAAGCAGTTATTTTTGATTTAGATGGAACTTTACTTTACACATTAGAAGATTTATATTTATCCGTTAATTACGCCCTTAAATATTATGGATATCCTGAAAGAAGTTTTGAAGAAATTAGAACTTTTGTTGGTAATGGAGTAAAAGTATTAATGGATAAAGCTTGTCCAATTAATTGTGAAAAAAGAAAGGAAGTAGAAATCTTATATCGAAAAAGATATGAAGAAACAGCCTTAGATCATATCAAAGAATATGATGGTATTATTGAATTATTAAAAGAATTAAAAAAGAGAAATATTAAAACAGCAATTGAAACTAATAAATTTCAATCCGCTGTTGATGAAATTGAAGAAAGATTTTTTAAGGGTTTAATGGATGTCTGTTTAGGTGAAAAACCACCACTAAGAAGAAAACCATATCCTGATATGAGTTTAAAAGTCTTAGAATTATTAAATTTAAAGAGTGATGAAGTCTTATATGTCGGGGATTCAGAAACTGATGTTGCAACAGCTAATAATGCGGGAATGTATTGTTTAAGTTGTACTTGGGGCTTTCGAACTAGGGAAGAATTATTAAAAGGTGGAGCTTATCATTTAATTGATAAACCAAGTGAAATATTAGATTTTATTTTAGAATTAGAAAGGAATAAAACAAAATGAGAAAAAATTTAGGAGTTAAAACAGTATTCTTTCCTCTTCCTGTTTTATTAATTGCAACTTATGATGAAGATGGGAAACCAGATATTATGAATGCAGCTTGGGGTGGTATCCATGATACTAATCAAGTTCATTTATGTTTAGATTTATCCCATAAAACAAGTGAAAATATTTTAAAGAATTCAGAATTCAGTATTGCGTTTGCGGATAAAGAACATCTTGTTGAAAGTGATTATGTAGGGATTGTATCTTTAAATAAAGACAAAGATAAAATTAAAAAGAGTGGTTTAAAAATTGAAAAATGTGAAAATATTAATGCCCCTCTTTTAACTGATTTTGGTGTAAATCTTGAATGTCGTGTCCAAAAAATGTCAATTGAAAATAATACCTTATATATTATCGCAAACATCATAAATGTATCTGTTGATGAAAAGGCTTTAACTAATGATAAGATAGATATATCTAAATTAGGACTTATTTCTTTTAATCCAGCAGACAATACTTATGTTGAAGTAGGACAAAAAGTAGGTAATGCCTTTAAAGACGGTTTAAAATTAAGATAGAATAGAAATGAGGTAATTTATTACCTCATTTTTTTAAATAAATTATCATTTTAATTGCAAAGAAAAAAATAAAGTGTATAATAGATATGAAAAGTTAGCCATAGTTAACTTAGGAGGCAATATGCCATTATTATTAGCATTAGAAAATGTCGAATTAACTGTTATTAAAATTAGCAGTGATCAAAAGACAAAACAGCATTTAGCAAGTCTTGGTGTAATTCAAGGATCAAAAATAACCCTTCTATCAAAGAAATTAGGTAATATTATTATTAAAGTTCTTGATGGTAGAATTGCGATAAACGAAGATTTAGCTAGACAAATTATTGTTGCATAGGTCAGAAATGACCTTTTAAAAAGATTTATTAGTTAGCAATAGTTAACTAGGAGGAAAGAAATGGAAAAAAGATTAAATGAATTTAATGTAGGTGAAAAGGGAATTGTAAGAAAAATTGTTGCGGAAGGAAATATAAGACGTCGCTTATTTGATATGGGAGTAACACCAGGTGCAAATATTATTGTTAAAAAATTTGCTAGCCTTGGTGATCCAATTGAAGTAACTATTCGTGGTTATGAATTAACACTAAGAAAAAGTGAAGCGGAATGCGTTTTAATGGAGGTAGAATAATGAAATTTGCACTTGCGGGAAATCCAAATAGTGGTAAGACCACTTTATTTAATGCGTTAACTGGTGCTACTGCTCATGTTGGTAACTGGCCAGGAGTAACAGTTGATAAAAGAGAAGGATCTTATAAAAAATTAGGTGAAAAAATTGATATCGTTGATTTACCAGGCATCTATTCTTTATCACCATATACTCCAGAAGAAATTGTTGCCCGTAATTTCATCGTTGATGAAAAACCTGATTGTGTTATCAATATCGTCGATGCGACAAACCTTGAAAGAAATTTATATCTTACTACTCAACTTCTCGAAATGGATGTACCAGTAGTGGTAGCTTTAAACATGATGGATGTTGTTAAAAAGAGTGGTAATGAAGTAAATGCGACCGAATTATCAAAGAAATTAGGCGTACCTGTTGTTGAATTATCAGCACTTCGTAATGAAGGTATTCATGATGTTATGAAGAAAGCTTATGAAGTAGCTAAAGAAAATCGTAAAGGTCACAGTGTTCTTGAAACAGAAGACTTCTATGATTTAATAACAAAAGTAGAAGAAAAATTCGTGGAATTAGGTGAAAGCAGTCCCCTCTTTAAAGCTATTAAAATTGTCGAAGGTGATGAAGCCTTATGTGCTAAATATCCTCAATTAGTAGAATTAATAAAGAGTGATAAAGAAAAATATAAAGATAATGATTTCGGTGGTGATTTTGAAGGTATGGTAGCCGATGCTAGATACCGTTATATCACTGCTAATTATGCGGATACAATTAAGAAAATTGATAAGAAAACAGAATCTAAATCGGATAAGATTGATAAAGTAATGACACATCGTATTTTCGCAATCCCCTTATTTATCGTCATTATGTTCGTAGTATTCCATCTTGTTTTTAGTGAAGATTTATTCTTTATCAATGGTATTTCTAAAGGTAATGCCGGCATTAGTGGAGAAACTGCTATCAATGTATTCACTGGTATGGGCTATGATGATATTTATCTTGAAGAAATGACTGGTGTCATTACCGAAAAATATGAAGAAGATTTTGGTGATGAAGCTGATGATAAATTAAATTCAGCTATTTCTTATGTTGCTAATAAAGTAAATGTTGAATTACAAGCAAAAGGTGAAGAAATCCGCTATGATGATATCGATAATCTGGCGTTAGAAGATATGGAAATTGAAGATCTTCAAGAATTATTGGTATATAGTGGTGGCGATGTTGAAGAAGTAAATCCAGTAATTGGTATTCCATCCCCAGGTGTTTTCCTTCAAAGTTGGATGGGATTTGTAACTGGTAAATTAATTGATTTAGGGGCAATGATATCTGAAACATGGCCAGCTTGGTTATCAGGTTTGTTATGTGATGGTTTGTTATCTGGTCTAGACGCAATATTCAGTTTCTTACCACAAATCTTATTATTATTCCTTTTCATAGCAATACTCGAAGATTCTGGTTATATGGCGCGTGTTGCGTTCATTATGGATAGAGCCTTCCGTGGTTTAGGTCTTTCTGGTAAAGCCTTTATTCCACTTCTTATGGGCTTTGGTTGTAGTGTTCCGGCTATGATGGCCACCAAAACACTAGAAGAAGAACATGAACGAGATATGACTATTCGTTTAACACCATTCTTCTCTTGTGGTGCAAAAGCGCCAATTTGGGCAATGCTTGCTGTTGCGGTAGCTGGTTCCTTCTTAGGTGATATCTTTGTCTTTAGTATTTATTTACTTGGTATTGTGGTTGCAATTATTTCCGCTCTACTTATTAAAGCCTTCGGTAAAGTTAAAGAAGTACCACCATTTATTATGGAACTTCCAGCTTATCATGCTCCTCAATTCAAGAATTTAATGGCCCATTTATGGGAAAAATTAAAACATTTCGTTTATAAAGCATCAACTATTATTACGGCTGCAATCGTATTAATTTGGTTCTTATCTAACTTTGGTTGGGCTTTCTGGCAAGGTATGGTAGGTATTGAAGATAGTATCTTAGCTTCCTTAGGTCGTGTCTTACAATATATCTATTATCCTTTAGGCTTTACTTGGGGTAGTGAAGGTTGGAAATATAGTGTAGCTACTATTACTGGTTTAATTGCGAAAGAAGATGTTGTCGCAACAATGGCAACACTTGGTATTACAGAAAAAACGATCGCCTTAAGCAATGCCCAAATCTATGCTTTTGCATCTTATAACTTATTCACTCTTCCATGCTTTGCTGCTATTGGTGCTGCCTATGGTGATTCAAGTAAGAAAGGCTTCTGGATTACTCTTCTTTGGTGGTTAGGTTGTTCATATGTCGTAAGTTTAATTATCTTCTGGCTTGGTTATTTATTTGAACATGTCTTAGTAGTAGGTATAATTGTAGCACTCTTACTTGTAGCAACTATCATCTTATTATTTGTTTATACTGCTAAAAAGAGAAAAAAAGTTTTAGCTAATTAAAAAAGAAAGGATTTATTCTTATGAAATGGTGGGAATTCTTACTAATGTTTGTGATAATCATCATACTTCTTATACCCACAATTATTCGCTTTACGAAAAACAAAGGTTCAAAAGGATCATGTAGTTGTGGCTGTGAAGCATGTAATAAGGATTGTCCAATGCATTAAGAAAGTTTTTAGATATAATAAATTTTAAACCTCATAGAAACATAGTCAAGAATTATCTTGACTATGTTTTATTATACTTGCAAAAGACACAAAAAAGTTTTATAATAAAGTATAAAGAGGCCACTATGAAATATTTTCGTTTTGTATTTATTGTTTTTTATATTTTTATCCTCTATTTGATTTTTTCTTTTTCCCTTGCTAATGCGGAAAAATCAACAGAAACATCGGATAAAACGACACAAATAGTTATCGATGTTTATGATGCAGTTACTCCAACTAAAGAAAGCGTAACAAAGCGTCATTCAATGGAAGATATTAAACATTTTATTAGAAAAGCGATTGGTCATTTTTTACTCTTTGCATCCCTTGGCTTTTTTGGCTCTTTAATTGCGATTTCTTTCTTTAAAAAGAAATTAGTAATTTTGTTATTTAGTTTTATTCCAGGCCTACTTGTAGCACTAATCAGTGAATTTTTACAAACAATAGCTATAAATAGAGGACCAGCCATCAGTGATGTCTTTTTAGATTATAGTGGTTATTTATCAGCTGTATGTATTATTTTATTAATAACATTTATAATACATAAAAATAAAAATAAAAGAAGGAAGGTTAATGATGATTAATAAAGATGAAGGCTTAGAAAGAATAATAAAAAATTATGAATATGTTGGTTTAAGTGTTTTAGTAGCTAATAAAGAAGAAATTCTTTATCATGTAATGGATGGTGTTTCAGATTTAGAAACTAAGAAACCAATTACTAAAGATACAGTATTTCGGATTGCGTCAATATCGAAAATAGAAGTAGCTTTAGGTATTATGAAATTAGTTGAAGAAAAGAAGATTAATATTTATGATGATATTTCTAAATATTTAGGCTTTAAACTTCGTAACCCCAACTATCCTAACGATATTATTACTATTGAAATGGTAATGACACAAACATCATCAATTTCGGATGCTGAAGATAAAGGACGTGGGTATGATGCAGTTAATTGTCATAAAGAAGATGTTGATTTAGAAAGAATGTTAACAGATAAAAATTATAAATATTATACCGATAGAGAATTCTTAAATGCTAAACCGGGTAGTGTATGGCAATATTCTAATTTTGGTTGTGGTATCTTAGCTTGTATTATCGAAAGAGTTAGCGGTGTTTATTATAGTGACTTTTTAAGAGATAATATATTCTTACCTTTAGGCCTTGATGCAAGCTATCGAGTAGACGATATTATTAAACAAGATGATGTTGCTACATTATATGATTATTATGATCATCAATTTATTAAAGAAAGAGATTTAAAAATCTTTAAAGAAGTCTTATTCCCACGTTATAAATTAGGTAATAATTTTAGAGGACCAGCTGGTGGTTTATTTATTTCGGTTCCTGATCTAGCCATTATTATGCAAATGTTAATGAATAAAGGTATTTATCATGGTAAAAGAATTCTAAAAGAAGAAACTATTAAAGAAATGGAACAAGTACATTGGCAAGGTCATAGTTATGATCCTAATTACCGTGCTAAAGGATTACAATTAAATTTAATGGCTGATTTTTCCAAAGAAATTTTAATTGGTCATACCGGTTCTGCTTATGGACTTCGTAGTTTCTTATTTTATAATACTCACTTTGGTTATATCTTTATGTGTAATGGAGCAGATTTTAAGAATGTAGAAAATCACTTAGTTAAATTTGAAGAAGATGTTCTTAATTATCTAATTAATAAATATGAAAATTAATAAATTAATACCAATTAAACCTCATGACACAATTGGTTTAGTCGTAATGTCAGGAGTAGTTAAAGATAATCAAGATTATCATTCTTTTATTAAATTATTAAATGATCATGGTTATAAAGTAAAAGTAGGTAAAACTTTAGAACTTAAAAATGGATTCTTAGCGGGTACGGATAAAGAAAGAGCTAATGAATTAATGGCGATGTTTAAAGATGATGAAGTAAAAGCTATTCTTTGTTATAAAGGTGGTTATGGTGCTCAAAGAATCTTACCTTATTTAGATTATGAAGAAATCAGAAAAAATCCCAAATTATTAATGGGCTTTTCCGATGTCACAATTCTTTTAAATACGCTCTATCAAAAAGCTAATCTACCCACTGTTCATGGGATGATGGGTGTCTGTTTAAATAAAGAAAATAATGATGAATATACCTTAAATGATTTCTTTAAAGTCCTTGATGATAATTTATTTGGTTATCGAAAAATTCCTACACCATTTAAAACGATTAATCCCGGAAAAGCAACAGGAATTCTCGTTGGTGGTAATCTATCCTTGATTTATGCGTTAATGGGAACGGAATATGAAATAGATTTTCGAAATAAAATTCTCTTTATTGAAGACCTTGATGAAGCAACTTATAGTATTGATCGAATGTTATCAAGTTTAATTTTAAGTAAAAAATTAAAAAATCTCAAAGGAATCATTTGTGGCTATTTTACTAATTGTGAAGAATCAAGTGGTGTTAGTGTCGAAGAAGTTTTAAAAAATAATTTAAAAGATTTACAAATTCCCTTTATCATTAATTATCCATCTGGACATTCTAAACCTTTTGTTAATTTACCAATTGGTTTAAAAATAGAACTAGATACTGATAAAGGTGTAACCGTTTTAGAAAGTTTATACAAAACACAGAATAATAAAAAATAGTAAAATAAATTAAAGTACGACTCTAAAATAATTTAGAGTCTTTTTTAAGGAAATAGAATATGAAAATAAAAAATATTGCGATAATAGCTCATGTCGATCATGGCAAAACTACCTTAGTAGATAAATTACTTCAATCAACCAAGACCTTCCGTGATAATGAACAAATAGCTAATTGTGTTATGGATTCTAATGATATCGAAAGAGAAAGAGGAATCACTATTCTTGCAAAACCAACTGGTGTCTATTATAAAGATTATAAAATCAATATCTTAGATACCCCAGGTCATGCTGACTTTTCCGGGGAAGTAGAAAGAATCATGGGAATGGTTGATGGGGTTTTACTTGTCGTTGATGCTTATGAAGGAACCATGCCTCAAACCAGATTTGTCTTAAAAAAAGCTTTAGAATTTGGTCATAAAGTAATCGTAGTAATCAATAAAATTGATAAAGATTCAGCGCGCCCTACAGAAGTAATTGATGAAGTATTAGATCTTTTTATTGACCTTGGTGCTGATGAAGATCAATTAGATTTCCCAGTTGTATATACTTCAGCTGCTAATTATACATCAAGCTTAAGTAGTGATATTAAAACCCAAAAAGAAGGTATGGAACCTTTACTTGATATGATCATTAAAGAAATACCAGAAGCAAGTAATGATATAAATTCACCTCTTGCTTTTCAACCAGCCCTCCTTGATTATAATGATTATGTAGGTCGTATTGGTATTGGTCGTATTAAACAAGGCGTACTTAAATTAAATGAAAATGTTGTATGTGTAAGAACAGATGGTAAAATAACTCCTTTTAGAATTCAAAAAATCTTTAGTTTTGAAGGAATAAAAAGAGTAGAAGTTGAATCAGCTTATGCTGGTGACATCGTTGGTATAGCGGGACTAGCAGATATTTATGTTGGTGAAACTATCTGTGAAATGGACAATCTTATAACTCTCCCGCTCATTCATGTCTCTGAACCAACCGTACAAATGAATTTTGGAACGAATACTTCTCCTTTTGTTGGTCGTGATGGTAAAATCGTTACTGCTCGAAAAATAGAAGAACGCTTATTTAGAGAAGTTCAAAAAGATGTTAGCTTAAAAGTAGAAAGAATAGATAATAAAGAAGAATGGATTGTATCTGGTCGTGGCGAATTACATCTTTCCATTCTCATTGAAAACTTAAGAAGAGAAGGTTTCGAATTCCAAGTATCGCGCCCAAAAGTAATCATTAAAGAAATAAATGGTAAAAAATGCGAACCATATGAAGATGTAACAGTTGATGTACCAGATGAATATGTAGGAAATGTTATTGAACTTTTAGGTAATCGTCATGGTAATTTAATATCCATGTCTAATAAAGATGGACAAACAAGAATAAATTATGATATACCATCCAGAGGCTTAATAGGTTTATCTACAGAATTCTTAACAGCTACTCATGGCTATGGTATTTTAAATCATACTTTTTCCGAATATAAAGAAATGATACAGACAGAAGATATCAATCGTCGTGGACATGTATTAGTATCAACTAATGCCGGTATTGCGACAGCATACGCAATAGGTGGTATCGAAGATCGTGGTGAATTATTTATTGAACCAGGAGAAGAAGTCTATGAAGGAATGATTGTTGGTTCCTGCAATCGAGAAGAAGATTTAGCAGTTAATGTTACGAGAAGTAAACAAATGACTAATCAACGAAGTTCAAATAAAGATAATACTGTAGTTCTAAAAGCTAAAAGAATCTTATCATTAGAAAACAATCTTGAATTTATTGATGATGATGAATTAGTAGAAATAACACCCCATTTTATTCGCTTAAGAAAAGTAATATTAGATACAATTGATCGTAAAAAATACGATGCAAGTAAAAAAAAGAAAGACTAAAAAAACAAGCTTCTTTAAATTTTTTAAAGAAGTTTTATTTTTTTTGATCCCTTTTTAAAATATTTACGTATAATAAGTAGAAGAAGAGGATAGTATATGAAATATAAAACAAAAAGAATAATAATCAGAATAATATTAATAATAATTTTATTATTTATAATATCAATGCCAATTGTAGATTTTGCAAGAAGTAAAAATAATAAATTACCTATTTTTGCTACGATGATTGCCTTATATGATGATGGCGGAAGTCGTATTTATATAGGCCTAGGTTATAAAGTATATGCAATAGTCGATCAAGATAAATTTTTTGATGAAAATAATCAAAATAAAAAATATGAAGATTATACTGATATAATCTTCACACATCTTTTTTCTTCATTTGAAAAAGAAAGAATAAAACTAAAAAATAAAAAATCAGTAACAATTTAGGATATAAGTGAAAAAATTGAAAATTAAATGGATAAAAATAGGAGGAAAAAATATGAAAAAAGTATTATTATTTATGATGTTATTAGTATCGGTTTTATTATTTACTTCGTGTGAAGTTAATACACAAGAAGAAAAAAAGAATAATGATGTAGAACCGATAGAAGTAAAAGAAGAAGAAAAGAAAAGTGTTGATTTAAATTCTAGTGATCCATTTCCTGGTTATACTAGAGAAATGTTTGGTCAACCAGAGCCAACAGATGAAATGCGACAATACAACGAAAGACGTTGGTACTTAAAAATTGATGATTTCTTAACTAATGATTACTATATTCTTTCAACATTTACGACCGAAAAATATAAGGAAGTTCGTGTAAGACATGTCGGACCATATTTAACCGATGAAAATATTAAATTAATGAAAGGATATCTTCATTATACTAATGAAAATATGGATGAATTAGAAAAAATAGCAGAAGAAATGATGCTAAAATCCAACCCAGATTTAGATCATGTTGAGTTTTTAAAGTTTAAATGTATAAATTATTATGATGGTGAAGTTATGCCTTTGATTAAGTTTATTCCTGTTGAAAATGAAAATATGAGAAATTATATGGAATTTTTATTTAATACTATGACAAAAGAAAAAATTTCAGAACCAAAATTACCAAAACCTGAGGTTGAAGAAATAGAAATAAAATAATAAAATGAATAAAAAATGGATAATTAAAAGAAGAATAATAAGAATAGTATTAATATTAATCTTATTATTTATAATATCAATGCCAATAGCTGATTATATAAGAAGTAAAAATAATAAATTACCTGTTTTTGCGGTAGTGGTTGCCACATATAAAGATGGTGGAAGTCGGACCTATTTAGGCTTAGGTTATAAAGTATATGTAATAGTTGATCAAGATAAATTTTTTAATGAAGATTGTGAAAAAAAGAATTATGAAGATTATACTGATATCGTCTTCACACATTTATTTTCTTCATTTGAAAAAGAAAGAATAAAACTAAAAAATAAAAAAGCAGTAACAATTTAGGATATAAGTGAAAAAAAGATTGGAGGAAAATTATGAAAAAATTATTACTATTTATGATGTTTTTAGTATCGGTTTTATTATTTACTTCATGCGAAGTTAAAACACAAGAAGAAAAAAAGAATAATGATGTAGAGCCAATAGAAGTAAAAGAAGATGAAAAGAAAAGTGTTGATTTAAATTCTAGTGATCCATTTCCCGGTTATACTAGGGAAATGTTTGGTACTTCAGAACCAGAAGATTTAATTGGCGAATATAATGAAAGACGTTGGTATTTAAAAATAGATGATTTCTTAACTAATGATTACTATGTTCTTCAAACATTAACTTCAGAAACAGGTAAGGATGTTCGTGTGTGTCATGTTGGCCCATATTTAACCGATGAAGATATTGAATTAATGAAAGGATATATTCATTATACTAATGAAAATATGGATGAACTAGAACAAACTGCAAGAGAAACAATGTTAAGAATTAATCCAAATTTAGATCATATTGATTTTTATAAAACCAAGATGTTATTCTTATATGATGGCGAAGTTACGCCTTTGATTAAGTTCTTTCCAACTAATACTGAAAATATGAGAAATTATATGGAACTTTCATTTAATACTATGACAAAAGAAAGAATTTCAGAACCAAAATTACCAAAACTTACAGTTGAAAGAATAGAAATAAAATAATTAATATGAATCATTATCTTATTATTCATAGCATCAATGCTGATGCATGATTATATGATAAGAAAAAAATAATAAATAAAATACTATACCTGATTTAAATTTCGAAATAAGGCTCAAAAAGCCTTATTTTTTCTATTTTAAGTAAAATATGGTATAATTTAGTGAGGTAAATTAAAAATGACGGAAAAAGATTTTAGAAAATTAATAACAGATTTAGAATTGACTAATAATGATAAAGAAGATATTAATAATTTACAAAATGATTTATTAGATATTATACAAAAAAGAATTCGTAATTTTGAAATAGAAACATTTGAAAAAAGTTTATCTTTAAAATGGGGATTATCGTATCATAATGAAAATGAATTATCTTTTACTTTAACTGTTAAAACAGATCCTAATAATAATTATCATTTATATAATGAAGCTTTAAAGAATGAAGTATATAACGCCATTCTTTTTAATGAAAAAATCGATAAAAAGAATAATCTAGGCTTTGATGAATATCGAAATGCAGTATATTTTATTAAAGATAAGAAAATAAATATTTTACTTCGATTTAAAGATAAACTATCATATCAAACTGAATTCGATAAAGAATATGATTTATTAAAAGATAAATTCATTTCTATCGCAAGTTCTGAATTTAATTTATTTAAGAATTCGGTAATGTTAATTAAATATACAGCTGATAGTAATAATATTGATATATCTACTTATTTAGTAAGTTTACTTTTATATTATGGCTTAAGTGAAAATTTTACAAATCATACTTATTTAGCTTATTTAAAAGAATTCAATCATGCATTAGACGATCTACTTAAAGGTAATAAGATTGAACAAGATGATCAAACATATTTAAAATTAGGTGTAGAAAGAATTAATTTAGTAAAAAAGAATTACAATGTTATTGATCCAGCTAATCCTAATATAAATTTAACTGCTAATTTTGGCGAAGCCTTTGCACAAGATATGCGCAAATTAAAGAAATTAATACAAAAATTATTAGAAAACTAATAAAATATAAAACTAATCACTTTCAAATATTTAAAAAAAGTGATATAATAATAAAGGTTTTAAACAAAAAAAAGAAAAGGAGATAGATATTATGGGTAGAGCTCATGAAGTTCGTGCAGCCTCAATGGCAAAAACAGCCGCTGCTAAATCAAAACTTAATAACAAATGGAGCCGTCTAATTTATATGGCTGCCAAAGGTGGAGTACCTGACCCTGATCTAAATCAAAACTTAAAAAATGTTATTGCGAAAGCACGTCGTGAACAAGTAACTGCTGATGTAATTAAAAGAGCTATTGATAAAGCTAAAGGTTCTGATCAAACATCATATACTGAATTATTATTAGAAGGATTTGGTCCTGGTCAATCACAATTAGTAATTGAATGTTTAACAGATAATCATAATCGTACACAAACAGCTGTTAAAATTGCTCTTCAAAAATGTGGAGGAAAGCCAGCTCAAAGTGGTAGTGTAACTTATCAATTCTCTCATTTAGCTATTTTTACATTTAAAGGCTTAGATGAAGAAGAAGCAGTAATGGCTTTACTAGAAGCTGATGTTGAACCAAAAGATTCATATACAGAAAAAGATGAAGAAACTGGTGAAGATTTAGTAACAATCGAAGGTGAATATTCTGATTATACTAAGATTAGAGAAGCATTAGTAGCTTATAAAGCAGATTTAGAATTTGTTACTGATGAAATTACTTGGTATACTGAAAATAAAGTAGATTTAGAAACAGAAAAAGAAGTAGAACAATTTGAACGTTTACTTGCTATGTTAGATGAAGATGATGACGTTCAAGATGTTTACCACAATGTAAATTATACTCCAAGTGAAGAATAAGAAAAGAAGAGTTCAAAAGAACTCTTCTTTTTCAATAAGCATATTAATTGAATCAAATTAAATAATTTGATATAATAACTATGCTAGATAATAACTAGTGCAAAAAGCAGGTATAGTATAACGGCTATTATGTCGCCTTGCCATGGCGAAGATGCCAGTTCGATTCTGGTTACTTGCTCCATATTAGATAAACAATTGTGGTACGATATTTATTCGTATCACTTTTTTATTCTAACATATAATAAAAACTTATAGTGAATTTAGTACAAAATACATAAAAACTCGCTCCGAATTTAGTACAAAAGCCATAAAAACTCGCTCCGAATTTAGTACAAATATATTGAAAATCTTATTAAGATTTCCACATATAGTTATTGAACCACATAATACGTTAATACTTTTTGATGAAATACAGGAATATCCAAGAGCAAGACTTTCATTTAAAAATTTTGCTATTGATGGAAGCTGTTAGAATAATATAAAATATTATTTTTGATATGAAGGGTGATTTTGGTGGCGATGATGAATTTCTTGATTAAGCCATTACATCTTGATATTGAAACCTACTTAAACACTGATTTAAACATTAAGATTGAATACTAAGGCATCCTCCTTGCTTTGGGTTTTTTAAAATTAAATTGTAAATCTATGAATTTTACTTAAAGTATATGATATAACACTTTAGAAAGTGAAAAAAATAGAAAATATTATGAAAAAAATTGAAAGATCATTGATGCTAAACTTAATTGGCTTCAAGAAAATTACTGACGAAACAAGTAGATTATTCAATGATGAAAAATATCATGTTGAATATTACAACAATAATTGATTTCTATGGTAACAATTTACAATGCAAATTATAATGCAGAGAAAAATGCACAGGAAATGCATAGTAAATTCACAGAAAATGAAAAGAAAGTTTATAATACTATCTTAAATAACAATTATGCGACAACAAATGATATAGCTAGTATTACTGGATTAGCAAATAGAACTATAGCAAATATAATCAAAAAATTAAAAGAACGAAATATAATAAAAAGAATTGGCCCAGATAAGGGAGGCCATTGGGAAGTAAAAGAATAATAAAATGTAAGCATCTATCTAAAATACGGTAGATGCTTTTAATATATTGTCAAATCTGTCATGCCAGTCACGTGTCATTAAACATAAATGCCTAAATATAAGTAGAAAAGGTGCGTTATATTAACAATACTTTATCATACACATATTTAATGAACCAGATTGATACAATGTGACAGTATGTTTTTTGTCCGATTTCTGACATATAGTTATTTTTTAAAAAATTCAGGCTTTAAAGGTGAGGTTCACTTCATTCACTTTGCTTTTTATTTGTTTAAATTGTTCTAAACAACTAACAAAAATTTGAATTATTGCAATGTTAATTTGTTGCAATAAAACTGACAATATGTTAAAATGTCAGTGTGAAAGGAACAATGGTTATGAAACTTGTAGATATAATTAAATTAGCAAATCAAAATAATGGGTATCTTACCCCTAAACTAATAAAAGAAGATAATATATATACTTCATATATTCATAGACTTGTAATATCAAAAGAACTTTTTAAAGTTGAAAGAGGTATATATATTACAAAACAAGGGATTGAAGATGAATATTATATAAACAATCTTAAGTATACTAATATTGTGTATTCTGGTGATACTGCTATTTTTCTAAATGGTCTTTCTAATAAACAAAGTCCAGAAAAAGAAGTGTCTATTGCTTATGGGGTAAATATTCCAAAATTAGAAGGATATACTATTAAACAAAGTAGGAAAGATACATTTTATTTGGGAATTACAATGGTAGAAACTCCTTTTGGTAATAAGGTTAAATGCTATGATAAAGAAAGATGTA
>CAMODB010000019.1 GCA_946611195.1 uncultured Bacillota bacterium | reverse complement strand
TTCTTTTTTTTAAATAATATAGTATAATATCATAGTGAAAAAATGAGGTAATAAAAATGAGTAAAAATAATGATAAAAAAGAAAAAAAAGAAAAATTAATAATTACCAAAAAACGTGCTGACGGTTCTAATGATATCATTATCACTAAAAGTCCACAAAAAACAGTATGGGGTAGAATAATTATTCTTATTCTTGCAATACTTTTAGGCGGTTCAGCAATTATTGGTTTAATTTTCGCATTAGCACAACTATAAAAAATAGTATAGATTCAAAAAAATGAATCTATACTTTTTTTTATGCTATAAATTGAACTTTTTTCTCAAAAGAATGATTTAATTTTAATCTATCGGCAATCATAGCAATAAATTCGGCATTAGTTGGTCGATTTCTTTTATAACTTATAGTATGAGAAAAGATTTCACTAATAACTTCACTACTACCTCTAATCCAAGCTACTTGTATTGCATGACGAATAGCTCTTTCAACCTTTGATGAGGTTGAATTAAAGACTCGTGCTACACTAGGATAGAGAATTTTAGTTATTTGGCCTAAAACATCCATATCATTATAAGTCATCATAATGGCTTCTCTTAAATAAAAATAGCCTTTAATATGGGCTGGAACGCCTATTTCGTGTAATATATCAGCTATTTCATTATCCAATTTAGGATCATAATGTGGTGAAATCAAATAAGAATCAGCTTCATCCATCATATTAACCATAATACCTTCTAATAAGCTAAATTTCATTGGTGCCACGGCAATATAATCAATTGCTAGATCATTTAAGCGACTATTGACATAACCACTTACAAAATTAGTTAATACTACAATTTTTTTCGGTTTAATAATATCAGGTGTTCCTTTAATTTCTTCAATCAATTTAAATCCATCAAAATTTAATTTAAATAAAGAAATTAAAATAATGTCAACCTCATTCTTTCTTAAATAATCCATAATTTCATCAATAGAATTATTAATTTGTAATAATTCTAATTTATCTGATCGCTCAATATCTTCTTTTATTCTTAAATCATCTACTTCGCAATCGGACGCAAAAAATACTTTAATTTTCATATCCCACAACCCCTTTCTATTAAATTATTAAAGTACACTTAAATATACACTTTAGTTAATAGTTTTTCAAGTAAAAAAACTCTAAATTTTAAACTTTTTTTATAAAAAAGATCTTATAGTGTCGAATTCAAAAAAGATCAGCACTTAGTTGACAAAATTCGACATTTATTTACATAATAATCCAAACAAAAAAATCTCTTTTTTTAAAAGAGATTTTATTTATTTAAAAGCATATCTTTTGCTACTTCTCTTGACTTCATACTTTGATCATTTGGTGAAATCATTTGTGCTAACACTTCAATTCTTTCATCAAAATTAAGTTCATAAATATTTGTGAAAGTATTACTACCTGATACATCTTTAGTAACATAAAGTTGAGTATCAGCAACTGAAGCAACAATTGGTAGATGAGTTATAGCAAAAACTTGCATATCTTTACTCATTTCTTTTAATTTTTTAGCTACTTCTTTCGCAACTATACCACTCATACCAGTATCTATTTCATCAAAAATAACTGTGGAAAGACCTTTATTTTTAAATAGATTAGCCTTAAGTGATAACATTACTCTCGACATTTCGCCACCAGAAGCACTTTTTGATAGAGGTCTTAAGCCTTCACCTGGGTTAAAGGAAATATAAATATCGATTTCATCAACACCATTTTTATTGAATATACTATCATCTAAAGGATCATCGTATTTAACTTCATTAAATGGTATTTCAATTCTAACTTTTTCAAGCATTAATTCTTTCAAAGTTGCGATAATATCATTACGTAAGATTTCCACTTTGTGTTTTCTTACATTAGTTAATTTAATACTTACTTCTTTAAGTGAATTATAACTATTTTTGACTTCTTTTAATGCATCTTCTAGATAAACATCAATATTTTCTACACTATCAATATCTTTTTTAAGTTGTTCTAAATAATCAATTAATTCTTCTTCATTCTTATGATATTTTTTAGTTAAACGACCTAATTCACTTAATCTTTCATTTAAATTATTAAGATGATTTTCATCAAATTCAAGATCTAATAGATCATTTTGAATAGTTGCTTCTAAATCATCAAGATTGTAATAAGCATCATCCATTAAAGGCAAATAATCTTTATAATTACTTTTTAATGAAGCAAGTTTCTTAACATAATTACTGATATCATGTAAAGATTCTCTTAAATTATTATCTTGAATAATTCCTAAAATTTGATTTAAATATTGGAAAATATTTTCATAATTAGAAAGCATATGAATTTCTTCTTCAATTGCTTCTTTTTCTCCACTCTTTAGATGAGCTCTTTTTAATTCTTCAACTTGATATTTTAAATAATCTAAATTCGTAACCGTATCTTGATTTTTCTTTTCAAGATTTTTATAATTCTTTAATTTATCTAAATATTCATTTAATTTAATTTGATAATCATTTATTATCGCATTTGTTTCATCATCATCAATGAAAGAAAGATAATTTTTCGGATCAAATAGACGTAAAGTATCATGTTGAACATGAATATCAATCATATTATCACAGATAAGTTCCGCTTGGGCAAGACTCACGGCTAATCCATTTACGCGAAAAATACTTTTACCATTAGAATAAATATCTCTTCTTAAGATAATAATCGGATCTTCATCTTCGATACCACATTCTTTTAAGACAGCATATACTTCTTTATTGACATTTTCAAATGTGCCTTCGATAACAGCTTTATTTTCACCAGTTCTTACAAGATTTCCTGATGAACGAGCTCCGGTTAATAAACCAATCGCATCAATGATTAAGGATTTACCTGCACCTGTTTCCCCTGTAATAGCAGTTAATCCATCTTTAAATTCAATATCTATCACATTTATAATGGCAAGATTTTGAACATGTAAATTAGTTAACATATTATTCCCCTTTTCTAATTTTACTTAATAAATTATCAATTGTTAGACCATAATGATTTCTTATTTCATCATTTGTACCTTCATCAACAAAAGTATTTGGTAAAGTTAAAGATACAAGTTTGATATTTAAGTTCTTTTCAATGATATATGAAGCTATATTCATGCTTAAAGAGCCATTCTTAATTACTTGTTCAAAACAATATAATTCAATACCAGGATTATTATTTAAAAATTCATAATCAAGTGGTGTTGTAGCAGGGGTATAAATTAAACCAAATTCATCATTTTCATTAATTTTCTCTTCAATATCTAAAATATCTGGTCCATAGCTAATTATATATTTCTTATTTAAACTTTCTTTTAATTTTTGCCAATTTAAATTATTATTGAAATATGTTTTAGTATCATTTGCTTCGCCTTTTGGATAACGAATCACAAACGGACCTTTTTGATTTAAGCAATAACTAATCATATTAGCAGCATCTAAACCAGTAACTGGATTTAATATTACCAAATTAGGAATTGAATTAAACATTGCTAAATCATAAATACCTTGATGAGTATTACCATCACCAGATACAATACCTGAATGGTCAATACAAAAGATTACATTATTATTAATTCTTGCTACATCATGAAGGATTTGGTCATAAGCCCTTTGAATAAATGTCGAATAAACAAAAACAATTGGTTTAAGACCAGCTAAAGCCATGGCTGAAGCCATAACTACCGCATTTTCTTCCGCAATACCCACATCAATAATTTGGTTTGGATATTGTTCGCTAAAAGTCTTTAAGCCACAGCCCAAAATCATCGCTGGACAAATCACTCTTATATCTTGTCCATTATTATCCTTCACTATTTCACATAAACGGTTACTGATATTCTCGCCAAAAGTTAAGGACTTCTTTTCTTTTTTTGGTTTACCATTTTCAATATTAAAAGGACCTAAGCCATGATAAAAACCAATTTCATCTTTTTCTGCTGGTTCATAGCCTTTACCTTTGATTGTCTTGACATGTAAAACTATCGATTGTTTATAATTCTTAGCATAAGTTAAATATCTAATTAATTCCCTAAAATCATGACCATCAATATTTTCAAAATATTTAAAGCCAAAGGAAGTAAAGGTATCAACTTTATATGCATAATATTGCATAGCATGTTTTAAGCGAATTGGGACAATCTTTTTAAATAATTTTAAGCCTTTACTAGTTCTAAGCTTATTATATCTTTTAGCAAGAGCGCCAACATTTCTCGACACACTCATGTTATTATCATTAACAATAATAATCATTTTTTCTTCTTGATGATCACCTAAATAATTAAGTGCTTCAAAACATAGTCCATTTACTACTGATGCATCGCCTACTACCGCAATAACTTCACCAATATCATCTTTTTTTTGTTTTTTGGCCTCTAAAAAACCTAAACCGGCCGAAATTGAAGTTGATGAATGACCTGCTTCGTAAACATCATGTTCACTTTCACTCATTTTACTAAAACCGCTGATCCCATTTTCTTTTCTTAAAGTATCAAAATCCTCGAAACGACCAGTTAATAATTTATGAGCATAAGTTTGATGCGATACATCAAAAATAATCTTATCATGAGGAGAAGAAAAGACATAATGTAACGCAATAGTTAATTCTACTACTCCTAGATTAGAAGCTAAATGTCCACCATTTTCACTAGTTACTTTAATTATTTCTTCTCTAATTTCTTGAGCTAGTTTTTCTAATTCATCAATATTTAATTGTTTAAGTAAGTCTGGATTAATCTTATCTAACATCGACTTACCTCCTTAAAAATTAATTAACTTTTTTTACAACTGCTTCTTTTGCTTTATCAAGACGATTCTTACATTCTAAGCTTAAAGCCATACCTCTTTGATAAAGTTCAACACTTTCTTCAAGTGATTTTTTACCACTTTCTAAATCTTCAACAACTTGTTGTAATTCTTTTAATAATTCTTCAAAACTTTTATCTTCCATCTTTTTATTCCTTTTCTATTTTTAAGACATTAGCATATGCACTGCCATCACTAAATTTAATTTTAATTTGATCATTTTCTTTTAATTCTTGTACATTATAAATAATATTATTTTCTTTATAGACGACTGTATAGCCTTTTTTAATAATATTTAATGGATTTAATAATGTCATTTTTTCAATTAAATGATTGGTACGATCAGCATATGAATCGATTAATAAATTAATATTTTGATCTAATTTATTATCAAAATTTATAATATAATCATAATTTTGATTAATTCGATTCAATAATAATTCTTTTCTTAAACGTGATTGATAATTATCTAAATTAAGAAATGAATCATTTAATTTTTTATCGAAATTAACTAATAATAATCTTTTTAAATCACTAATTTCTTTATCTAGTCGATCAGCAATGATTTCAGGTGTTAATAATTTTAACCTTTCATCAAATGATTTAACATTATTATATTTATTATCAATAATTTCTATAAAATTTTCTAAAACATGTTTTGTAGATAAACTTTTCCATTCATTATATTTATCAGTTAAGACTTTTGTCATTCCTTTTTTAAGTCTTAATGAAAAATTAGATAAGATTTCTATTACTTCTGTTTTCACTTTTGTAAGTTTCATTGCCGCCCCAGTTGGTGTTGGTGCTCTAAACGAACAAACAAAATCACATATAGTATAATCACCTTCATGACCTACCGCACTAATAGTAGGAAAAGGTGCTAAAAATAATTTGCGGGCTAAGTTTTCATCATTAAAACAATTTAAATCTTCAAAACTCCCGCCCCCACGACCGATAATTAAACAATCTATTTCTTTATTTTGATATGCTAAATCCAAAGCTCTTATTAAATCTTTAGGAGCTTCTAAACCTTGAACAATAGCTGGATAAAATACTAATTTAGCTAAAGGTAAACGATTATTAAAAGTAGAAACTATATCATTAATAGCTTCACCATTTTCAGCGGTAATAATACCGACAACATTCGGATATTCAGGAATAGGCTTTTTATATTTTTCATCAAAAAGTCCTTCTTTAGCTAATTTATCTTTTAGTTCTAAATAATTTTGATAAAGTAATCCAATTCCTATTTCTTGCATCTGAGAGCAGATTATCGCATAAGAGCCTCTTTTTTGATATACTTGAACCTTACCAATAACTTGAACACTCATGCCATCTTTAGGAATAAATTTAAGATTTGCTCTTTCAAAATTAAATAGCATGGCGGATATTTCCGAATTTTCATCTTTAATAGAAAAATAATAATGCGGTCCTGATTGTTTAAAATTGGAGATTTCTCCTTGTAAAAATACTCTTTTTAACGAAAAATCTTCTTCAAATTTATAAAACAGGTACCGATTAAGTTCCGAAACAGTAATATAATTATTATTTTGCATAAGCACCTATTCAAAATTTTTACTTATTTGTTCTAAAACACGATTATTAAATTTAACTTGTTTATCATCTATGCTACTATAATCTTTAGTGATTTCTAACGCTTCATTGATAACAATTCCACTAGCAAGGCCATCAAATTTCATTTCATAAGTAGCAACTCTAATAATAGAACGATCAACATATGATAAACGATCTAAAGTATAATTAGTTAAATTATTTTCAATAACTTTATCAATAATTTCTAAATTTTCGATAATACCCAAGATTAAATGACGAGCATATTTATCATCAATATCAACTGGATATTCTTCATTTTTTTCCATTTCGAGAATATTATCTAATGATTTCAATGTTTCTTCTTTATTTAATTGGCAGACATCCATATTATATAAAGCTAATACGGCTACAATTCTTCCATTATGTCTTTTCATAATTCACCTTTAATCCTTTAATAACCAATCTTTACCTTTTAAAGATTCTGGCTCAAATCTTTCTAAATCATTATAATCTTGTTGTCTTAAGGCTTCATAAATACAGATTGCCGCAACATTGCTGATATTTAAAGCTCTTATTTTATCATTCATTGGGAGTCTAATACAATTATCAAGGTTTTCTCTTAAAATTTCTTTCGGAATACCAGTTGATTCTTTACCAATAATAAAATAATAAGATTCATTTTTATCATCTAGTTTTAATTCATGAGGAGTTTTCATTCCATAACGTGATAAATAATATTTCTTTCCATCGGGATTTTTCTTTAAAAAATCTTCATAATTTTCATATATTATATAATGAACATTAGCTAGATAATTTACTGCACATCTTTTTAATGTTTTATCATCTAATTTAAAGCCAAGTGGTTTAATTAAATGAAGTAAAGTATCCGTTCCTGCACAAGTTCGCATAATATTACCAGTATTTTGTGGTATTTCTGGTTCATATAAAACAATATTATTTTTAGCCATCTTTAGACTCCTTCATTTTACTCTATATTATACCATTATTTTCAAACTTCTTCAATTAAAAGTGTTTTAAGCATAATAAAATAAAAAAAGCATTAATTATGGTAAAATAATAATAGAATTTAAAAAATTGAGGTTTAAAATGGAACAAGAATTTAAATTAAATTATAAAAGAACCTTTTATATGGGGTTTGCGTTCTTTGCTATATTAATGTTATGGCAAATGTATAATTATTATTGCCCACTAATCTTAAAAGATTTACTTGGTGATGATAAAGATTATCTAATTGGTATTATTATGGCTGCTGATAATATGTTTGCCATCTGGATGTTACCTTTATTCGGTATTTTATCTGATAAAACAAACACTAAAATCGGCAAAAGAATGCCTTATATGATTATCGGAATGGCTTTATCTGCTTTGTGCTTCCCACTTATTGCGGTAATGTATTACAAATCAACTTTAGTTGGTGTTATTGTAATGATGGGAATAATCCTCGTAATTATGAATATTTATCGTAATCCAGCAGTAGCATTAATGCCTGATTTAACTCCTAAGCCTCTTCGTTCAAAAGCTAATGGTATTATAAATCTCGTTGGTTATATTGGTGCTGTTATCGGTGGTGCTATCGCAATGGTCATTGGTATGATCTTTAAAGGAGAAACAGATGGTCCAAAAAGAGCCTTAATAGCTTTTATTGTCGCATCATTATTTATGATTCTTGCTTTAGTAATTCTAATTTTTAAAATAAATGAACCAAAAATATTAGAAGAAATGAAAGATGAATTAGAACGTGGGGAAAAATATTCCAAGAGTTTTACAGATGTAAATAATGAAACAAAATTAAGTAAAGCTGATAAAAAGAATATTTTCATTATGTTATTCGTTGTTCTTTTCTTATTTGTATCATTTAATGCGGTTGAATCATTCTATTCCGTTTTCTGTAAAGAAACCTTTACTAAAGGTGAATTCCAAACTAGTATTCCAGTTGGTACTATTGTAATGGCGGGCTTACCTTTATCATCAATTATTACTTTCCTTTGTGCTATTAATCTACCAGTAAAAATTGGTCGTAAACCGACCGTACTAATTGGTATTGGTTGTTTAGTTTTAGGATTCTTAATTGTTGTTTTAGAAGGTTTATTCCATTTCTATAATCCAATTATCTTTATTGTTGCGATAATAATTTGTGGTATTGGTTGGGCTTTAGTTAACGCTAATACTTATCCAATGCTTGTAGAAGTTTCTTCAAGTAAGAATATCGGTAAATATACTGGTTTATATTATACATTCTCGATGATTGCTCAATCAATCACACCTATTTTAGCAGGTTTATTAATTACAATCAAAAAACAATATAATGTATTATTTATCTATTCTTTAGTAACAATGATTATTGCCGGAATCATCTTCCTCTTCTTTAAAGAAAAGAAAGTAACGATTGAAAAGAAAGTTGGTTTTGAAACTTTTGAAGATAATGACTAAAAAATAATGGGCTATTTTATAGCCCATTATTCTATTTCATTTTCATAAAAACCTTTAAAATAATTTTTATGAATTGTCATTTTATTATTAAGTGCCTTTAAATAATCTTGATAAATTTTTTGACATTCTTCTTTTGTTTCATTAGTAAAGACTAACATAAAGCGATTGATTCCAAGTTTAATTAAATCATCAATATCATTGACAAGATTAAGAACTTCATAATCAACTATCCGCATCGTACAATCATTATTTTTTTCTAGAATTAATGGTAAATGATTATGATATTCATCAACTAATTCATAACTGTGGTTTAAACATGAACCGCAGTTTTTATTTTTAAACCCTTTTTCTTCCGCAATAACACAATGTTTACTTACCATTAAATCACATCTGCCATAACAAAAGAAACCAATATTTAAATTATTATTTGCTAAACTAAGATCAATTAAATTATTTTTCGAACATTCTAAGCCTAAATAAACATCATTAAAACCTAAATCATGTAAAACTTCGATACTATAATGATTTAAGACATTAAAATACATACTAGGTATCGCCTTATTATTTATTTGGCTAATATTATGAATAATGAGACCATTTCCATCATTAATACGACCATTATATGTTTTTTCTTTAATAAAAATCTTTTTATCACTGAAAGCTAAGGCTTGTTCATCATTTGATACGACAATATCTAAATATAATTCTTTCTTTTTTGGATATTGTTCATTATTCTTTAATTGATAATTTGTTGGCGATGGATTAGTTAAATTCAAATAATAATCATTGATTTTATTTACCATTTGATTTCTTAAATTATTTAATTCTTTAATCGCTATAAAAACATCATCTTTATGAAGATTAAATTTCCGAATTTTATAAACAGTACTATTTAATTTACTGATTTGTTCTTTGATTCTTTCATCATCTAAAACCTGGTCAGAATAATTTAAGACTTCACCTTCCACATAATCAGCATAATTATCAATTCTAAATGCTAATTTACTAGGCTTATTCATAAATAAATATAAAGAAACGTCTAAATCAAATTTAATATTTTCTTTCTTAATTATATTATTTACTTCATTAGTTAAAGTAGAACTTAATGTTTTTAAAACGAGATAACCATTTTGGACTTTATTTTTTACATTAATGCGGATAAGATCATTTTTATGAGCTGATTTTATTAATTTATCACCTTTATACATTGATGTAACTAATAAACCAACCTCATTTTGATAATTAGGATCTATTAAACGAATTCCATCATGAAGATTTAAATCATCAAATAATTTAATTTCTACATAATTTTGATTACATTTAATTACTCGACCAATTTCTATACCATGATGATTCACAAATAAAGGATTAACTAAAGAATTATTATCATCATTAAATAAATATCCCGTAGTAAATAAACGATTAAATGATAATTCAATATTTTTCATTTCTTGTTTACTTACTTTATAATTATGGCCATTTAAAGCTTCATTGATTGCTTTTTTATATAATGAAGTAATCGTATAAACATATTCTGGACTTTTCATTCTTCCTTCAATTTTAAAGGAATCAATATGTAAATCTACTAATTCTTTTATATTTTCAATAGTATTTAGATCTTTCATCGATAAATAAGCTTTATTGGTATTTAATATTTTACCATCTTCTAATAATTGATAATTTTTTCGGCAAGGACCAGCACAACGTCCCCGATTACCACTGCGTCCACCAATCCGCGAACTTAAATAACAATTACCAGATGAAGAAAAACATAAAGCCCCATGAACAAAAACTTCAACTTCTAATCCTTCTTCTTTTATCTTCTTTACTGTTTCTAAATCAGTTTCTCTAGCTAAAACAATTCTTTCCACACCTAATTGTTTTAAATATTTAACTGCTTTTTCTGAATAAATATTCATTTGGGTTGACGCATGAACTGTAAAGAACGGATATTTTGTTTTAATTAATTTAATTAAACCCAAATCTTGAATTAATAAAGCATCTGGTTTAATCACCGTTAATTCTTGTAAATATTCTTCAATTGAAACTAATTCTTTTTCCATAATTAAAGTATTTAAAGTTAAATACACTTTAACATGATGTAAATGGGCATAAGAAATGGCTTCTTTTAATTCATCTAAGGAAAAATTAGCGGCAAAAGCACGAGCACCAAAAGCTTTTCCACTTAAATATACCGCATTACAACCAGCTTGAATTGCCGCAATTAAGCTTTCCTTATTTCCAGCTGGGGCTAATAATTCACACATAGAATCCTCCAAAAAAATAGAGAGTTAACTTTTATATTTGGTTACCTCTCTATCATTTTTTTATTTGAATGCATCCTCATCTAAGGAATCGTCATTTAAATCTTTTTTCATAATATATAAAATACCAATAGTTGATGGACCACAATGACTTGATACAACACAACCAGCATGAGTATGATATAAATTCTTAATTTTATTAATAACTCCTGCTTCAGTTAATTGTTTAATAATTAAATCATATAAATCATCAGCCATACTACTATCTGTAATAAAGACATGATTTAAATCAATTTGATCAAAATCTTTTAAGAAAATATCGGTCATTACTTTAACTGATTTTTCCATCTTACCAATAATCTTTTTTCCAACAACCATTCTTCCATCACGAACAACAATCATTGGATGAATACGTAGTAATGTACCAAATACTCTACTCATACTAGTACATCTACCACCTTTATAAAGGTAATCTAATTTTTTAATAACAAATTGCGTCTTTACATGAGGAACTAATTCTTCAAATTTTTCTTTAATTTCTTTAGCAGATAAACCTTGATCACGATATTCACAAGCTTTAATTACTAATAAACCAATCCCAGTTGATAAATTTCCGCTATCAACAGGATATAAACGATCAGGATATTTTTGAGAAAGTAAGACAACATTTTGGAAAGTTCCACTCATTTGTGAACTTATTCCTGTAAATACGATGTCACAACCTTCATCTAAATATTTTTTAAAATAATTTTCATATTCTATTTGACTGCAACCACTGGTTTTCGGAAGCACTCCTTTTTCTTCTACCATTTTATAAAGTTCCATCGGATGAATATTAATACCATCTTCATAAACTTTGTCTTCAAAAACTACATGTAGAGGAGCAATTTTAATATCATATTTATTAATTAGTTCTTCAGATAAATCACATGTCGAGTCTGCAAAAATAACTACCTTATTCATTATTGATAATCTCCATTCCATTTTGAACCATTAGAATTAATTTCCTCTAAAGTTTCAATCATTAAATCTCTTAATACTTTTTTACTATCTTGATATTGTGTTCCAAGATAAAAATTATAATTATTATTTTCATAGCAGAAATTAATTGTCGCAACTTGATATTCTTTTTCATCTTCTATTGCAACTCCATCAATTAAATAACCAGTTGAACTTGATCCTTTAACTGTATTCTTACTATAAACTAAATCGCTATTATCTAGCATTCTGATTAATAAACTACCTTTAAGTTTAAGTGTAACAATTGTATTATCAAAAGGTAGTATTTGATAAATCTTTTTAACATTCACGTTTTGATTTTTTTCAATAGGGAAAGCATTTGCTCTAACCCCACCGATGTTTATAAAGCCGACCTTACTATCAGTTTTATCAGCTAACATGTTTGCGATAAAATTAGCCGTTGGAATTCTCGTAATTTCCTTATCTGTTTGACAAAGAACTCTTTCAAAAATATGAGCCGTATCAAGCACTACTTGATTAACTATTTTTTCGACATCTAGATTTTTATTAATTTTATTATTCATTTCTTTGGTAAAACTAGATCCGCCAATTACTTGATTAGTTTCTTTATCAATTGTTATATTAACTACTCCCACATGACTACCAGCACTTCCAGCTTGAAGGCAAGGAATAACTACTTTATCACTGCGTCGATAAGTATCGTTATAGACACTATGCGAATGACCATTAATTATGGCGTCAATCCGGTAATCATCACTTAATTTAGATAATTGCATATTTGTTGATGAACTTGCATCATGTCCTAACGCAACAATTACATTACAACCTTCATTATGGCGAAGAATATAACTATAATCTTTAACTACTTCTACTGGTTCAAGGAAAGTATAATCTTCAACCATTTCTGATAAAATATCTTTTTCTTGACCAAAGCCAATATAACCGATTACGCCAATTTTCAAATTCTTTCGTTCAATAATCGTATATGGTTTAATATAAGCAGGTAAAGTACCAGTTGATTTTTTTTGAATATTACAGCCTAAAAAATCAAAATTAGCTTCCCCATTTTCCATATCTTTATCGACAAATCGTTGGATAGTTTCTAAACCCCAGTCAAATTCATGATTACCTAAGGCCATCGCATTAAAGCCAACATGATTCATAACATCAATTACGGGTTGACCATAAGTATAATTAGAAATAGCGGAACCTTGAAACATATCACCAGCAGAAAGAATAATTGATGATTCTTCTTTACCCTTCATACTCGATAAAATATATTCAGCCATTCGGCTTGCACCTTTTTTCCCATCTTCTTCTTCTAAAGAACCATGGAAATCATTAACAGTATAAATAGTTAAGGTTTCAATAAAATCATTTTGTTCATTATTATTGTTATCTTTACAAGATACAAAAAATAAAGAAATAATGAAAAGAATAATTAATAAGCTTAATTTTTTAAACAATTTCACGAGAATTATTCTCCTTTTTTAAAAGAATCAGTATATTTTATTATATAAACATTAATTAAATGTTAACAAATAGTTCTAAAAGATAATTTTTTAACTAAATTATTAATTTTAATAGTCACTTGATAATCAATATGATCTTTATTAATTAGAGAATCAAAGATTCCATCTTCAGTATCTGAACATTCAAAACTAATTGAACCATCACAACCTAATAATTTTTTCATTTCATATTCGATTTCCACCATTTCCATAAAATGATGCCATTCATCATTGATTCGCATTGTTTGTGGACATGGTTTTCCACTAAAGAAATGATGAGGTTTAACACAATTAAGATCTAAATTATTTTCAATTAATAAAGAAGCTACTAATTTAGCACAATTATGCCAAGTACGAAGAATATTACTACCTTTATTAATCATCGTTTCAATACCAATACTATTTAAATTACCTAATCGATTGGCTATAAAACCATAAGTACGATTATAATAAACAGGACCTAGATAATAATTACCATCTTCACCGATTTTAGTAGCTAAACCTTCCGTATTAATCATTAAAGAATTGTATTCGATATCAACAATTCCTTCGGGATCAATTACTTTACCAGCTTGAAAAGCTCCTTCTGAATAATATGATAACGCATTATCTTTCATTCTTACTTCTAATTTAGGACATTCAATTAAAGATTTTTCACCATTAAAATAGAAATAATTATCTTTAATATCAATAACAGGTTTTTTAGTAGAAGCTTTAACACCACTATTTGTCCATTGTTCTTTAACAACTGTTCCATCACCAGCATGATAAGCTATTTCATCATTAGGCATTTGATGATAAATGGCGTCATCACCACAACTATAATGACAACTTGTACCGCCACCACCGTTTGCAAAATAACGAGCATGAGCATATGCGTCAGCAGTTTCCGCCGCACTAGCCGTATCATGAACACAAACATATAAAGTTTTCGTTTGTTTGATACCTGGACGATTACCATTTTCATTTACAGGAATAGTATGTTCAATAATATTATTATCTTTAAATTTATATAAGCTTAATTCTCCATATAATGTAGGATAATAAATAAATTGGTAACCAACAGCTTTGATATCTTTTGTTTTAAGATATGGTTGATGAGCTTTATTTAATAATAAACATATTTGTTCAAGTCTTTCTTCATCATTCATATTATTTACTAAAAAACTCCTCTACTGCTTCTTCCGAATTAAGGCCTAAGAAAGAATCAACTAATTTACCATTTTTATATTTAACAACAAATGGGATTGAACTAATATTAAAAGCTTGAGCTAATTCTATTTCTTTATCGACATTTACTTTTCCCACCACAACATTAGGATAATTTTGACTTACTTCTTCTAAAATTACTCCTAAGGCTAGACATGGATTACACCAAGAAGCAAAAAAATCAATAATTACTGTTTCATTATTATTAATTACTTCTTTAAAATTATCTTTAGTAATAATTATCATGTTTTACTCCAATTAAATTTTGTCAATATTTTTAGTTGCGACAATATCAACACCTAAATTTAATACATTAGGAATTAAGACATCACCAATTTTGATTGGTGCAACCGCAACCGTCTTATCAATTAATTTAACAACATCAAAAACACTATCTTTAGGTAAAGTGTCACTAGATTTAACTGGACATACTCTAATATTTCCACCTTCAACATACATAGTAGATGTTAAAGTACGTCTAGGATCAACTAATTCTTGTTTAATATAATTAAGACCACGAGGGCAGGAGTATCCTGATATATCATCGCCATCAACCATAATGTGGCAGCCTTTTGGACAAACAATACAAATATATTCTTTAGCCATTTAATTCACCTACTTCAACTGTTAAATTAGATAAAGAATTAAAATCAACACCTTTTAAAACCACTTTTTTCATTTCTGAAGGTATTAAATTTAACGCAATTTGTTTTTTAACAATTTCTCCATTATTTTTAATGATTATTTCTCCTTTAGAAATTGGTTTACGAACTCTAAAACTAAATTCAACACTTTCTAAATTCTTGGTAACACTAATAATATTTGGTAATACATAACCTACATTATTACTTTCTGTAACATTAACGATTTTTAAGACTTCTTCTCGACCATTAAGGATTAAATTAGCGGCTTTTTTACCAGCAATTTCCCCTTCCATTGATACAAAATCTACTAAATCATGAACATGAAGCACATTACCACATGAGAAAACGCCAGGAATGGAAGTTTCTAAATTTTGATCAATAAAAGCTCCTCTAGTTCTTTGATAAGTTTTACCGTTACATTCAGTATAAAGAGTATTAGATGGATATAAACCAACACTTAATAATAAAGTATCACATTTAATAACTTGTTTAGTAGATTCAATAGGAACTAAATTATCATCAACATCACAAATTTCAATCGCTTCTAAGTTTTCTTTACCAATTATTTTTGTAACGGTATTATGTAGACGAAGTGGAATATTAAAATCATGTAAGCATTGAACAATATTACGATTTAAACCATTAGAATATGGCATAAGTTCACTAACACCAATAACATTAGCACCTTCTAATGTCATACGACGAGCCATAATTAAACCAATATCACCAGAACCGAGAATATAAACATTCTTTCCAACTAAATAACCATCAATATTTAGATGTTTTTGAGCAAGACCAGCTGTAAAGACACCTTTAGGACGATCACCAGGAATCGAAATTTGACCTCTTGTTCTTTCATTACAACCCATTGCAAGAACAATAGCTTTTGCTTCAACAGTAGTTAAACCTAATTTAGAATTCATAAATTCAACAGTTAAATCTTCATTAATTTTTGTAACTAATGAATCAGTATAAGCTTCAATACCTCTTTCATTAAATTCTTTAATAAAACGAGAGGCATATTCCGGACCTGTTAATTCTTCTTTAAAACGGTGTAAACCAAAACCATTATGAATACATTGGTTAAGAATACCACCTAATTCATAACTTCTTTCAAGTAAAAGAATACTTCTAACTCCCGAATCGTAAGCAGAAATAGCAGCTGCTAAGCCAGCACTTCCACCACCTATAATAACTAAATCTCTTTTCATATTATCTTCTCTTAACGTCATATTTTAAGATTTCAGTACCTAAATCACTATAATTAATTGACATTGGATCAACATTTAATTCACGGCATAAAACCTTAATGACTTCACTTTCACAGAATGTTCCTTGGCATCTTCCAAATCCAGGACGAACTCTTTTTTTAACACCTTTAACAGTCGTTGCACCACAATTACGATGAATAATATCCATTATTTCACCTTCGGTAACTTGTTCACAACGACAAATAAAATGTCCATATTCTTTCTTTTCACTAACTAATTTATTATATTCTTCTTTACTCATCTTTGTAAAACGTAAATGTTTACGAACACAAGGATTAAAATCATCTTTTTTAGTTAATGCTAATTTATCTTTAATTAATTTACTAACATAATCACCAATAGCAGGGCTTGACGCAAGACCAGGTGACATAATACATGCTAAATTATAAAAGCCACTATTCTTTTTACTTTCTTCAATAACAAAATCACCACGACTGGAATTAGCACGTACACCGCTAAATTGACGAATATTATTTTGATATGGAATATTAGGAATTAATTTCTTAGCTGTTTCTCTTAATTCATTTAAGCCAGCCGCAACAGTAGCTTTATCAGTTTTATCACATTCTTCATTAGTTGGACCAACAATAAAATTATATGATGTAGTAGGAGAAACAAGAACTCCTTTACCTACTTTAGTTGGGCACATAAAGAGTGTGTGTTTAACAAAATTCTTATCAAAATGATCTAAAACATAATATTCACCTTTACGTGGAATAACATGATAATCAATATCTTCTAAAATGGAAGCTATTTTATCACTATATGTTCCACATGCGTTAACAACTACTTTAGAATGATAAATTTTACCATCTTTAGTATAAACATCATATCCATCATTCTTTTTAATATCAACAACACAAGAATTAAGAGCTAATTCAAAGCCATTATCCATTGCGTTTTCCATTAAACTAACACATAAATTAAAAGGTGAAACAATACCACAAGTAGGACAAAGAATTGCTTTATGAGCTTCTTTATTTAAATTTGGTTCAAGTTTAAATAATTCTTCTTTTTCGACAATACGAGCTTCAACACCATTTTGTTTTGCACGTTCTAATAATTCAAGTAGTGTTTGATCTTCTTCATCACTAAAAGAAACAGTTAAAGAGCCATTATTAATGAAAGGAACATCTAATTCTTCACATAATTTAGGCATCATTTGATTACCTAATACATTGAAATAGGCTTTTTTAGTCCCCGGTAATGGATCATAACCACTATGAACAATAGCACTATTAGCACAAGTTGTTTCATCTCCTACATCGTTATGTTTTTCAAGTACAATACCTTTACAATTATATTGTGATAAGTAGCGTGCTACACTACAACCAATTACGCCACCACCAATAATAATTACATCATAATTATTCATTTTTAATCTCCAAATTTTTTACATTTTATATTATTTATTATACCATATTTTTTACTAAAAAACACTTTATATGAATTAAAAAATGACTGATTAAATAATCAGTCATTAGTATTGTTATCATCTTCTACTTTTTTATCAAATAAATATTCTAATAAAGGTAAACCAGCAGAAAATAAAAATTCAAAGCCTAACAATATTACATGTGTATGAGCATGATGAACACCAATATCAAAGATTAAAAGAATAGAAAAGACAATTACAATAATTGATTCCGCAATATTGATACCTTTTAATACCCAATGTCCTTTTTTCACAAAAACTTCTTCACCAATTTCCCGACCTTCTCTCATAAAACTCCACATACACCATACAACGCAGATTACCGCAAAGTTTTCTTTTGTATCAAGGAATAATAACATTATGCCTAATAAAACAATAACTAATGCGTCAACAAAATTGGCTATTCGTTCTTTAATTTCTTTTTCTCTAATGATTTCATATATTTCAAAGCCACAAATAATAAACATGGCAGCTGCTACAACATAATTCAAATAATCTAAAATTGCTTCATTAAAAATAAATATTAATAATGATAACACAATAAAAATAATACTTCTAATAATTTTAAACAAATAAATTCACCTACTTATTTTTTAAATACTTCATAATAATCAACCAAACCCTGATTTGTTGTAATACAAAGATGATATAATTCATTCTTATTCAATTCTTTATCGTAATTATTACGTTTATTTAACGTATGTACCAAATTTCCAAACACTATCTTCTATTTTTGTTGGGCTATAGGTATGATGATATAAACTATTGATTTGAATTTTACCATCAATTACTTCAAAATTTCCTCTTAAATAGAAATCAGGTGGGTAATTTGTAGAGAATGTTGTATCATAATTCTTACGATCTTCTAATCTAATATATTGATATGGATCATTTTCTATATAGAGGTAGATTGTTTTTTTATCACTAGCGATATTATAGACACCATCGATTACTGTATCTTTATATCGATATTCGAATAAAGCATAATGATGTGGTTTAGGCATATAAAATCTAATTGAAGTATCTTCATTTAATTTATATAATCCATCTTCGACTTGTTTTGTTCCCGCATTACGATAAGCATCTTTTTCTACTTTATATTCTTTATTTTCAAGTAAATAGGTACCAAATTTATATGGATTTTCATTTAATCTATAAATATGAGTATAGATTCGTCCATCATTCATGCCTAAATCTTGTTCTTCAAAAATAGTAGTAAATTGGGTAAAATTAGTATCAAAATCATCTACATAACAACCAATCCAATCTTCTTTATCCACATTAGATCTTTTTAAAATTATTGTTATACTAGATGAATTATTACCATCATTATTTCTAGATATAATGCGGTATTTACCGCTTGATTTTAAAGTATCTTCTTCATAATAATTAAAATTCATTTTACTTTTTGATCCATCGAATTCAAAATAAGTATTTGTTCTTATTTTGTTTTCATCTAATAAATACCATTTACCTGTTGATGAAGTCAATTCTTCTTCATAAGTTACAGCATTATTAGTATTTTGTTTGTTTTTATTAAATAAACTACAAGAATTTAAAGAAACAATCAATAATAAAATTAAAACTAAATATAAAATTTTCCAATAATTCTTCATAAATTACTTACCTTTGACATTTTTCAATGACTTTATCAATTAAAATTTCCATACTATCATAAATTAAATGTTTATTATTTTGTTTTAATTTATCATAATATAAAGATAGTTCAGTACAAGCTAGTAGGATATTGCCATCAATTTTATTGATTATTTGGTTTAATCTTTCATAACAATCAATTCCTGCTTTCGTATCAGTTACTATTTTCATGATACTATCTTGTAAATTAAGATCCGGATATTTGAAAAAATCCTCTTTGTAAACATCTACTTTTCTTGTTCCATTAGTACAAAGAACATAAAAATCTTCATTGGTTTCTTTAAGCTTTTTAATAGATTCTTCAATCATATCAATGAAGATTATTTTATCAAGATTTTTAAAGTCTTTTTTATAAGCATGTGCTGTATTACAAGGAATAATAAAATATTTACAATTAAGTTTAATTAATTCTAAAATTCCTTCATTTAATTTTTCAATTGGACTTTCTTTTCCATATAATAAAGCTTCAGTACGATCTGGGATAGAGCATTTATTTAAAATAACCATTTCAAGATGTTCTTGGTCACAGTTTGCTGGTACTTTATCAATAATACGATTATATAATTGAGCAGTAGCTTTAGGACCCATTCCACCTAGAATACCTAATTGATATCCTTTTTCTTTTGTTTCCATAATATTTCTCCATCCAAAAGTTCATCAAATAATTCATGATATTCCATTAAAGATTTAACATCTTTTTTGTATCCTTTTACTGGGCTTGAAAATAGCATTGAATTAATAATAGCTTCAATTGTTACATCAATTGTTGCTTTAAAGAAAGAATTAAGATAATTATCACTTAAATATTTAATATCATTTACAGCAATATCCGTAAAATGCTTTCTTCGATTAGCTGTTGAAAAACCAATAAAGACATCTCCACTACCATTACCTGCATAAGATCCCGTTCTTGCGATACCCATTTCTACTCTTTTTAAGATTCTTTTGATTTGTCTTTCGTTTATTGGCGCATCAGTAGCTATTACACAAACAATACTACCTTTTTCTTCACTATTTTCATCTTTTAATTTAATTAATTGACCTAATGGCTTATTATTTAAGATTAATTCTTTACCATTTGATTCACCAAAATTAGAATTTACTAAAATTCCTAAATGATATTCTTCATCATTAATTTTAATAATTCTTGAACTAGATCCTATTCCACCTTTAAAGCCATGACAGATCATTCCTGACCCAGCTCCAACATCACCTTGATTAAAAATAGTATCAACATTATTTAAGGCACTAAAATAATCGACACTATTTAAGATTAAATCACGGCTCTTATTTAAAGTTCCATCATTACATTCGAGAACAATAGGATTTACTGTTCCTGTACTTTCTGCAATTTCTAGATTCTCTTTTAAACTATCTTCCACCACCGCATTAGCAATTTTACCAACATTTAAAGTAGTTGTTAACGCAATGTTTGATTCTAAAGTACCTAATTCTTCTACTTGAAGAAAACCGATTGATTTACCAAAGCCATTAAAGGCATAACTAGACGCAACACATTTATTTTTAAAAATATTATCTTCTACTGGCTTAATTACTGTTACTCCCGTATGATATGGATAATTATGAATAGTCTTATGACCAACTTGTAATCCTTTAATATCACATATATTATTTAATTTACCAGTTTCATAATTACCGATTTTCATGAATCTTTTTATCGTAAATGAATTAAAAAATAAAACATTATCAATGAAATTATATTTTTTTAAATCATATTCTGTTTTATTAAAATAATCTTTTTTATAATAATTAGTTATTAATAATAATCTAGTTAGTAATTTTTCTAATAACGTCTCACTACTAATCCCTATTATTTCGATTCTTTCTTTAATTTCATAAACTAAAACTTCATTATTTATTACAATTTTATTCATAATTACTCCATCAATATTATAATCTCATTATACCATATTTTATTATTATATTTAATTTTTAAACAAAGAAAAAAATAAAAACACTACAGCAATACCCGTTTGAACTCAAAAAAAATTCACGCGAAACCCCACGCTACTATTTTGACCATTTAAATCCTAAAAATGAAAAAATTGTGACAGATTTCTCTATCACAATTCTAATTCTTTTATGTCATAAGACCACACAACTAATACAAATTACAATTTTTTACAATCTTTACTCTATAATTCTATCCAAATGCCTTCATCGCTAATTTTTGCGTTGGGTAATAATCTATAAAATCTTTGTGCTTCTTCATTTGAAGCTATCAAACCTATAAGCGTATCAAATCCATTTT
>CAMODB010000018.1 GCA_946611195.1 uncultured Bacillota bacterium | reverse complement strand
TTTATTATCTATTCTAATTTTATAATCAATTAATTTATTTAAATTATTAATTGCTTTATTTAGATCGATTAAATTTACTTGATATGGTAAATGATTAGAAATATCAAGATTTTTTAAATAATTATCTTTTAAAATAGTAGCAGAAGAAAAATCGTTATTTCTTTTTATTAAACTCAATTTAATAGGATAATTATTTTTTTTAATTTGTGTGTAATATTGATAAGCTAAAGTAAAATTAGGTTGATTAAATAAATCAATTAAATAATTATCTACATTTAAATCTTTCAATGTCTTTGAAAAGGTTTCTTTATATGATAAATGTAGATTTAAATTATTCTTTAAAGCAATAATAAAATCTTTAGAAATAATTAACGAATAAAAATAATCTATATGATTAATATTATCATCTTCACAGCCACAAATAATTTCTTTTACACCAATTTTATTTAATATATTAATGGCGTTTGCCGCAAAATAATCACTACTTTGAATGGAAAGTGTTGCGGGGAGTTCAAAAACTAAATTAACATTAGCTTTAAGTAGAGATTTTATTTTATCATATTTATCGATAATACTAATTTCTCCACGCATCGTAAAAGAAGTAGACATTACGGCTGCAATACTCTCGTTTGGTCTTAATTCTTTGATTTTATCTATAAAATATTTATGTCCATTGTGAAATGGATTTGCTTCAATTATTATACCAACCATAATTTATCTCCTTTTGTATTATATCAAATCTATCTGTTTTTTTCAAGTGACTAGTTTATTTAATCATAAAAACAAAATTTGTGTAAATTATAGTTTTTTTATTTATAAAATCAATTATTATTATCAAAAAATTTCTTAAATTTCACAAAAGATATTTTAGATATTTTTGCGAATAATATTAGTGAGGAAGAAAAAAATGAAAAAAGGTTTTACTTTAGTTGAAATGATTGTAACGATAATAATTTTTAGTTTTATCACGATAATTTCTTTAACTTTACTTCAAAAGTTGAGTTTAAAGACTAATGTAAATAATCAGAATTGTTATAATCTTTATAATAATTCATTGATTATAAAAAATATAAAAAGAAGTTTTAATTTCGATAAAAGAATTGATTATGAAATAAATAATGAAGAATTATATCTTACCAACGGTAATCATTTTTTATTATTATATAAAGATAAAACTATATTTGATCAACAAAATTATGAAGCAATAATGGAAGATTTTACATTTATTGATAATACTTTATTACAAATCAATTTTAAAACGACTTATCAAAACTATAGTTTAACAATTAGGGGGGATTTTCATGAAATTCATAGTTCTTAAAATATTTGAGGTAGATAAAATTTATACGATAAAGGTTCAATATATTAAATATAATGAACAAAAAAGAACCATTGATAATGAATACATTAGTGAAGTAAAAGATCTACAAAATTTTAAATATTTTTTAAAAAATTTTACTGTCAATAATGAATATAAAAAAGCGACTTTAATTATTAATTATATTTCTAACCAAGTTATTATTGATAATCTCAATTTAGATAATCGGACATCAAATAATAAAGTAAAAGCCCTTGTAAATAATATTTATCCTAATTTTGAAACTACTCATACTGGATCATATCAAATTTATTCTTTATATAATAAAAGAAAATATCTCTTAGTTAGATTATTTAATAAACAAAATGATTCAGAGCTACATAATCAATGTGAAATGATTAATTATAAAAAGAAAATATTTAATTACGATCAATTTTATATTGATGATTTTATTGCTCACCATAAATATAAACTAATGTATAAGCATATTATCTTTATTCAAGTAGAAAATAATTTTTGGCGATTTAGTGAGATATTAAATGGTAAATTAGTTAATTATTTAATTTTAAATGAAAAAAATGAAAATTTTGAAACCGATAAAAATTATATTTTTAAAATTATCGATCGAAGAATTGATGAAATTATTATGGATTCTGATTATCGAACCTTTGTATCCTTCTCGGAAGAGTGGAGTATGTATAACATTATGTACGTAGATTATGCGGAAAAATTCAGGTATTTTGATGAAAAGAAATATGTTATGGCCATTAAATAAAGGATTTAGTTTAATTGAAGTATTAATATCGATAATAATAATTGGTTTAGTTAGTTTTGGATTGATATGTTTAAATAATTATCGTTTACTTAGGGAAATAAAAATTGAGAAAGAATTAAAAGAAGAATTATTTATTGATAATTTAATTGATATTTTCAATAATGATCCTACTAATTTTAAGACTAATTATACTACCATTTATCATCAAGATTGGGAAAATAATAGTGTAATTAATAATGATTTTCCTACTCTTAAAATAAGTTGTTATTATGAAACAAATTCTTTAATATTAATAATTACAAGAAATAATGAGGTTATAGAACAATGGCGAAGATATCCTTATTAAAAAAAGGAAATATAATTTTTATTACGATAATTATTGTTTTATTGTTTTCTACTTTAATACTAATTATTAATTCAACTAGTGCTGTAAATGAAAAAAGAATTAATAATTTAATATTAGAATTAAAACAAGAACGTGATTATGAAAAATATGCATATGAAGGTTATATTAAAAATGATAGTATTTATGATTGTGAAAAAGATGGGCAATGTATTACAATGCATTTCCCAAATGTTACATATAAATATGAAATATACGGAATTAATGGTTTATTAACCATAAGAAAGGTTGATAGTTATGATTAGATATAAGTTTGTCGCAAGATCACCAACAGGTAATATTGTAAAAGGTTATTTAAAATTAGAAAATGAAGAAGAACTAAAAAAAGTAATGTATGAACAAAATTATCGCTTAATCAGATATCGTAAAGCAAAAGAAAAAAAACAAATATTCACCTTTAAAAAAATAACCAAAAAACACCTTGTTTCTTTAGCTGAAAAATTAGTAATGTTACTTAAATCTGGTGTATCATTAAGCGAGAGTTTAGATATTGCGGCTGAAAGCTTTACAAATAAGAAATTTAAAGAAATAATTCAGGATTTATCAATACAAATAAAGAAAGGAAAGACTTTTTCTTCAGCTTTATATGAATATCCCAAATATTTTCCGGAATTCTTTCGTACAATGATTAGTTTAGCAGAACAAAGTGGGAAATTGATTGACATCTTAAATTATATTATTGATTATTACAATTATGAAATACAAATAAAAAAGAAAATTATATCATCATTGTTTTATCCGATTCTTTTAGTTATCTTAGGATTGGCAGTCCTAATTGTTGTATCAATTGTAATAATTCCTACTTTCGCAAGTATTTTTAAACAAATGAATGTTGAAGTTCCTTTAATAACAAGAATAATAATCAATATCTCTAATTTTATTAAATCAAATTTTATTTATATTTTAATTGGTTTAATAATTATTATAACTTTAATGATCTTATTTTTTCATACAAATAAAGGTAAATATATTAATGCAAAGCTTAAAACTAAGATGCCTCTTATTAAAAATTTATATGTAAATAATATTGTTACCCGCTTTTGTAAATCACTAGAAATTTTGTTACATAGTGGAATGCCAACTGTTATTTGTTTACAAACATCTGCTAATTTAATTGGCAATTGTTATGTAGAAGAAGAATTATATTTTTCAATTGATTTGATAAAAAGAGGGGATAGTCTATCACAATCACTGGAAAGTATTAATTTATTTCCCAAAATGTTAATTCAAACTCTGATGATAAGTGAAAAAACTGCAAGTTTGGATTATTCATTACAAATTTTAGCGAAGATTTATGAAGAAGAATCTAAGCACCGTCTACAACGAATCTCTAATATTATTGAACCACTTTTTATTCTATTTATTTCTGGTTTTGTAGTATTATTGATTGTAGCTATATTTGTTCCTTTATTATCAATGCTTGATGGTATTGGATCATTCTAGGAGGAATAATGTTTTATTCAAATAATAATTATACAGATTATAATTCGAATGCGGAATGTCTTAATCTCTTTCCAATGGAGTTTATAACAAGACATAATTGTATAGCTTACGGAATGGAAGAAGATAAAATAGTTATTTTAGTAAATAATAGTTTTAATTATTTTGATATAGGAAAAATTTCTTTTTTTACCGATAAAGAAATTATTCTTTGTGAAGTAAATAAAGATGAATGGCAACAAATTTTTAAATTGATTGAAGTTAAATCATCAAAAACTAATGCTATGTACAAATATCAAATCAATAAAGATGAATCAAATGTTAATTTGATCAAAGAAGATGTTAATAATTTTTATCATTATGAAATTGGTAATTCACCGATTGTTAAATTAATTGATTCTTTAATTATTGAAGCTATTACTTTAAAAGCTAGTGATATTCATATAGAACCATGTAGTAGCGATATTAAAATTAAATTAAGGATAGATGGTAAATTAGTTGTTAATTCAACTTTACCGATTACTTCTTTAGATGAAATATCTAATCGTTTAAAAGTTTTATCTAATTTAGATATTACAAAAAAATTTTTACCTCAAGACGGAAAAATTAAATATGAGTTTGAAGATACAACATATGATATTAGAATTTCTGTTTTACCTACTATTTATGGGGAAAGATTTGCATTAAGAATCCTTGACTTAAATACTAAAACTTATAGTTTAGATAATTTAGGATTTTCTGAATCAGCTTATGAAAGAATACTTAAACTAGAATCTTTATCTTCTGGGATGGTATTAGTTGTTGGTCCTACGGGCTCTGGTAAATCAACAACTTTACAAGCTTTTTTATCAAAAAATAGAGAACGCTGTGAAAATATCATAACAGTAGAAGATCCAGTTGAATATACAATCGAAGGAATTAATCAAGTTCAAGTTAATGAAGAATCAGGATTGGATTTTGCAAAATGTCTGCGAACAATTTTACGACAAGATCCTAATATTATCATGATAGGAGAAATTAGAGATGTCGAAACAGCTAAAATTGCCTGTCGAGCTTCTATAACTGGTCATTTAGTTTATTCTACATTACATACAATTGATTCATACAGTGTTATTAATAGATTGATTGATATGGAAGTCGAAAAGTATTTACTTGTTGATAGTTTAAAAGGAATTATAAGTCAAAGATTGATAAGAATATTATGCCCTTATTGTAAGAAAGAACATTATTTAAATAATCTAGATGCAAAATATCTAGAGGTTGAAGAAGGAACAAAGGTATTCACACAATGTGGTTGTAGTAAATGTAATTACACCGGATATTTAGGTAGAAGAGCAATATACGAGGTAATTTATATTGATGAAGATTTAAGAAAAGTTATTTCCGAAGGAAAAAGCAGTACTAAATTTTATCAATTATTAAAGAAGAAAAAAATAGAAACTTTATTCGATAGTGGTAAATCATTAATTTTAAATGGATTTACTTCTATCGAAGAATTAAAAACAATTATTAATTAAATGGGGGAAGAAAAATGAAAAAGAAATTTAAAAAAGGATTTAGTTTAGTTGAAATGTTGGTAGTTGTTGCGATTATCGGTATTCTATCAACAGTATTATATACTAGTTATACTAAGTATGTAACTCAAAGTAAAAAAGCAGTTGCAAAAGCAGAAGCTTTAGAAATTATGGAAGTGTTCCAAACAGCAATGGTAGATCATCAAACTGCCTATAAGGGTGATGAAGTAGAAATTGATAATTATACTACATTTGAAGAATTAGTCACTTTAGATATGAAAGAAGCATATCTTGATGCAACAGGAATTGAATTACCAGATACTTTATCTCTGTCTTATGAACCGGTCGGTAAATGTATTATTTATGAAAATAATGGTGTAAAAGTATCTTATAGTCCATCAAATAATAATGTTCTAGCTGTTGAGTTAGTATAGAGGTTAGAATGAATAATAGATTAAAAAAAGGATTTAGTTTAGTTGAAATGCTTGTTGTCGTTGCAATTATCGGTATTCTTTCAACGGTTCTTTATGTTGGCTATTCAAAATATGTTGATAAGAGTGCGAAAAATGCAATCGAAAAAGAAGCAAGTGATGTAATGAATGTATTTGAGGTAGCATTTGTTGACCATCAAGCGGTTGGAAGAGCTTCAAATGCTGAAGTAAATGAAACAAATTTTTATGGATTTGATGAATTATACAATATTAGTTTAAAAAATACTTATAATAGTTTAGTTGATCAAGGATTACCTCGTAATGTTTATTTACGTTTTGATAAGGAGAAAACACATGTTTTATATGATCATAATGGCTATACTGCCTATTATAATATTTCAGCTAAGAAGATAGATAAAGTAGAAAAGCAACAATAATTAGATTAGCAGCTTTTGCTGTTAATCTAATTTTTTTGCAATAACGTGCTAAATATGATAAAATATTTATATGAATGATTATGTATTATGTATAAATAAAGAGACTGGTATGACTAGTCATGATGTCATTAATAAATTAAGAAAAATATTAGGAATAAGAAGAATTGGACATACGGGAACACTTGATCCACTTGCCAGTGGAGTTTTAGTGGTCTGTGTTGGTGAAGCTACTAAATTAGTCCAATTTTTAGAAACTAATACGAAAGAATATGAGTGTGAAATTGTTATTGGCAAAGAAACGGATACTTATGATTCAACAGGTAAGATATTAAAAGAAGAAAAAGTTGAATTTTTAGATGAAGTTAAAGTGGATGATGTACTAAAATCATTTATTGGTAAAAGTAAACAATTACCACCTATGTATTCAGCTATTAAGGTTAATGGTAAGAAATTATATGAATATGCTAGAAAAAATATTGAAATTCAAGTTGAAGAAAGAGATATTGAAATTTTCGATATAAAAAGAATTAGCAATATAAAATATGATAATAATTGTGCCATTTTTAAGTTTATAGTTAACGTCAGTAAGGGAACATATATTCGAAGCTTATGTATGGATATTGCTAATAAATTAGGCTATCCAGGAATGATGAATAATTTAATTAGGACAAAAGTAGAAGATATTTCCTTAGATGATTGCAGCAAATTAGAGGATATTGAATTGGGAAATTTTAAAAAGATTTCAATGTTAGAAATTCTTAAAAATTATCCAAAAATAGATGATGAATTTTTTGTGAAAAAAGGATTAAATGGTATGAAAATTTCCTTTAACAATATTCTTGATTCATTCGGCTCTTTGATTGAAAAATTTGTTATTTATCAAAATGATTCTTTAGTAGCAATCTATGAAAAAGATGATGAAAAACATTGTTATAAAGCGGTGAGAGTATGGAATTAATTAATTTTATAGATTATGTTAAATTGAATAAAAATGATAATTTAGTTGCTGCTCTAGGAGAATTTGATTGTTTTCATCTTGCTCATCAAAAACTTATCAATAAGACAATTGAAATAGCCAAGGAATTAAAATATAAATCTGCTGTTATAACTTTTGATCCGCATCCTTTTGAAATAATAAAAAAACAAAAAATCCAAATTAGTTCTTTAATGGATAAAGAAAATTATTTAAAAAATCTTAATATTGATTATTTAATCGTTATAGATTTTGATGAACAAACTGTTAAATTAAGTCCTAAAGAATTTATAGACAATTATTTATTAAAACTTAATTTAAAAATTGCGATAGCCGGTTTTGATTTTTCTTTTGGTTATAAAGGTGAAGGAAAAATTTCTGATATTGAAAAATTGTCTAATGGATTGATTAAAACTGTAACAATTGAAGAACAAAAACATAATGGTAACAAAATCGGATCAACATTGATTCGTAAGATGTTACTCGAAGGAGATATCAAAAATCTTGATTCGATTTTAGGCCATAAATTATCTTTACTAGCTAAAGTAATTAAAGGTCATGGAATTGGTCATACTATTGGTGTTCCAACAGCTAATTTAGAATTTTTTGGTCATCTTTGTTTAAAAGAAGGAGTATATGCGGTTAAAGTAAAATATCAGAATGATATTTTTCCCGCAATGTTAAATGTTGGTCATAATGAATCATTTAATAAATATAATAATCTTTCATACGAAGTACATATTATTAATTTTAATTCTAATTTGTATGATGAAGTAATAGAAGTTATTTTTTATGATTATGTAAGAAGTGAAATTCATTTTGATTCTATAGAAGATTTTAAAAAACAAATTGAAATTGATAAAAATAAAATTATATTTATTTTACTTGAATAAATTTTAAAAAAATAGTATAATAAGTACGCTAATACTTGGTTTAACGATTATTCCGACGTTTTACTATGTAATAGCTATAAATAATGAGTATTTAATACTCTAAAATAGGAGGAATGTATGGCTTGTATTACTAAAGAAGAAAAAGCCGCAATTATTGAAAAATTTGCGCGTTCTGAAGGTGACACTGGTTCAACTGCTGTTCAAGTTGCAATTTTAACTGCTGAAATCAACAAGTTAAATGAACACATGCATCAACATCCACATGACTATCATTCTCATAGAGGTCTTATGAAGAAGATTGGTCATCGTCGTAATCTTTTAAATTATCTTAAGAGAGTTGATGTACAAGGTTACCGTGAAGTTATTGCCAAATTAGGTTTAAGAAAGTAAGGTATATGGGCATCTTATGGGTGCCCATCGTCCTTATTTATCACTTTTTATTTTTGTTAATTGTAAAATATAATTATATTATTGAAAGGATTTATCATGGAAAAGAAAGTTTTTGAATACTGTCAACGTAATCGTAAATTTACAGTAGAGATTGGTGAATTAGCAAAACAAGCTAATGGTGCATGTTTAGTTAGATTTGATGATACTGCTGTATTAAGTGCTGCCGTTGGTAGTAATCAAGTTATGGCTACTGATTTTTTCCCTCTTACAGTTTTATATCAAGAAAAATTATATGCTGGTGGAAAAATTCCTGGTGGTTTTTTAAAAAGAGAAGGACGTCCTACTGAACATGAAACTTTAGTTTCTCGTTTAATTGACCGTCCTATTAGACCTTTATTTGCGGAAGGATTCCGTAATGAGGTTCAAGTTATTAATATGGTAATGAGTGCAGATCCTGATTGTTCAGCTGCTATGGCCGCAATGCTTGGTTCTAGTATAGCTTTAGGAATCTCTGACATTCCATTTGAAGGACCAATTGCTGGTGTTGTTGTTGGTAGAGTTAATGGTGAATTAATTCTTAACCCAACTGTTGAAGAACTTGAAAATTCAGATATTAATTTAACAGTTGCGGGAACAATCAAAGCAATCAATATGGTTGAAGCAGGTGCAAAACAAGTATCAGAAGAAGATATGCTTGAAGCTTTAAAATTTGCTCATGCTGAAATTGCTAAGATTTGTGCTTGGGAAAATGAAATAATTAAAGAAGTTGGTAAAGAAAAAATTGTTCCTGATTTATTTAAGATTCCGGAAGATTTAGAAAAAGCTATTCGTGAATTTGCTTTTGAAGATTTAAAAGTTGCAATTTCTACTTTTGATAAACTTGAAAGAGAAGCTAACATTGAACATGTTAATGAAGTAACTCGTCAACATTTTGATGAAATTTTTGCTACTCAAAATCTTGATAGAGAAGAATTAGAACAAAATCAATCATATGTTAATATGGTTCTTGAACACATGCTTGCTGAAGAAGTACGTCGTCTAATTACAGAAGATAAGGTTCGTCCTGATGGAAGAGCAGTAGATGAAATTAGACCTTTAAGTTCACGTGTTGATTTATTTGAAAGAACACATGGTTCAGCTTTATTTACTCGTGGACAAACTCAAAGTTGTTCAATTGTAACTTTAGGTTCTTTAACTGAATTCCAAATCATTGATGGTTTAGGTGTTGAAGAAAGTAAGAGATTTATGTTACATTACAACTTCCCACAATTTGCAGTAGGATCAACTGGTCGTTATGGTTCTCCAGGACGTCGTGAAATTGGTCATGGTGCACTAGGTGAAAGAGCTTTATTGCAAGTAATGCCTAGTGAAGAAGAATTCCCATATACAGTTAGAGTAGTATCGGAAATTCTTGAATCCAATGGTTCATCATCACAAGCTTCTATTTGTGCTGGTACAATGGCTCTTATGGCTGCTGGTGTTCCTATTAAAGCTCCAGTTGCTGGTATCGCAATGGGATTAATTAGTCAAGATGATGAATGTAGTAAATATACAATTTTGACTGATATTCAAGGTTTAGAAGATCACTATGGTGATATGGACTTTAAAGTTGCTGGTACTAGAAATGGTATAACTGCTTTACAAATGGATATTAAATGTAAAGGAATTACTCCTCAAATCCTAAAAGAAGCTTTAGCTCAAGCTAAGAAAGGTCGTTTCCAAATTCTTGACCATATGGCTACTACAATTTCTGAGGTTCGTCCTACAGTAAGTAAATATGCTCCAAAGGTTAAATTAATTAGAATTTCACCTGATAAGATTAGCTTAGTTATCGGTTCTGGTGGTAAGAATATTCAAGACATCATTGAAAAATGTAATCAAGTTAAAATTGATATTGAACAAGATGGCCGCGTATTCATCATGCATTCAGATGTAGAATGGATTGATAAGGCTATTGAAATTATTCAAAACATGGTTCGTGAACCTGAATTAAATGCTATTTATCCAGCTAAAGTTATTAAGATTTTAGATATTGGTGCAGTAGTAGAAATTTGGGAAGGCTGCGAAGGTTTAGTACATATTTCTAATTTAGCATGGCGTCGTGTTAATAAAGTAGAAGATGAAGTTAACTTAGGTGACGAAATAGTTGTTAAATTAATTGAAATTGGGCCAAATGGTAAATTACGTTTCTCAAGAAAGGATACTTTACCAAAGCCTCAAATGAAACCTAGAAAAGAAAATAGGGAAGAAAATTCGGAAACAGATGATGTTTCAGATTTAAATAAGGGAGAATAATATGAAAATTGGTATAACTTCTGATAGCAGTTCAAGTTTATTATATGCACCATTTAAAACTGATGTTAGAATAACAAGAACTACTATAAGATTTGGTGAAAAACAATACATGGATGGAGTCGATATTAATGCTGATTCTTTTTATGATTTATTAGAACAATCAGATACAATTCCTACAACTGCTGCACCAAGTCCAGAAGAAATTATTGGTAGAGCAACAGAACTTAAAAATGAAGGATGTACTGATGTTATTCATTTTCCAATAAGTTTTGCGTTATCATCATACGGTGAAAATTTAAATAATTTAAAAGACGATTATATTGAAGGTGTTAATTATCACGTATTCAATACTCGTTCAGGTGCTATGATTGAAGGATATTGTGCTCATTATGCCGAAATCTTAGCAAATAAGAATTATAGTGTTGATGATATTTTTGAAGAATGTGAAAAATTTGTAAATCAATCATGTACTTATTTATTGGTTGATGATTTAAAATATCTAGTTAAGAATGGACGCTTAAATGCTGCTAGTGGTTTAATTGGTAGTTTGATGAGAATTAAACCAATTCTTAAATTAGATAAGAATGGTACAATTGATCCCTTTGAAAAAGTTCGTACTCATGCTAAAGCCGTTGAAAGAATGATTGAAGTAGTAAAAGAAAATACTAAAGATGCAAAAGAAGTTGTGATTGTTATTCAACATTCTAAACGTCTTGAAGAATCACAAGAATTACAAAAGAGATTAGAAAAGGAAATCCCTAATTGTATTAAAACTACTTTATGTACAGTAACTCCAACTATTGGTTGCCATATTGGTTCTGGAGTTCTTGCAATATGTTACATTATTCTTGATGGCTTAAAAGAAGGAAAAGATTTAGCTAAATAATTATATTTGATAATCGAGCGCTTTTGCGTTAGGAAAGTCCATACTAGCACAATCTGAGATGATTGTAGTGTTTGTGCTTAATGAAAAAATAAGTTAAGGGACGTAAGTCACGGCAAATGAAACCTAAGGTGTAAACTATGGTGTAATTTTGAAAGTGCCACAGAGACGAGCTTTAGAGAAATCTAAAGATGGAACGGGTAAACCCCACAAGCTAGCAACCCAAATTTTGGTAGGGGCACGAAGGCGGGAGAAATGAATCCACAACTTCGCATCATATGATGAGACAAATGATTATCCCTTCTTCGGAAGGACAGAATATGGCTTATGAATATAATTATTGGTGGCATAAGCCACCTTTTTGTCTATCAATAGGAGGTACATATGCTTATAAAAAATGCTGAATATGTTACTAGCTGTGTTTCTAGTGCTACTTATCCAAATGTAGATGAACCAGAATTTATATTTCTTGGTCGTAGTAATGTTGGTAAAAGTAGTTTAATAAATACAATTACTAATAGAAAAAAATTAGCTTATACATCAAGTAAACCAGGTAAAACATTAACTTTAAATTTTTATCATATCAATAATAATTTTTATCTTATTGATTTTCCTGGCTATGGTTATGCCGCAAGAAGTATTAATCAACGTCTTGATTTTGGAAAGATGATAGAAGACTATTTAAAAAAATCGAATAATCTAAAATGTATTTTTTTAGTTGTTGATTCTCGTCATGAGCCAACTGAAGATGATAAATTGATGTATGATTTTTTAATGCATTATAATTTTGTAGTTTATATTGTTGCGACAAAAATTGATAAATTATCCACAAATGAAATTAATAAGAATGTTAATATAATTAGTAATAAACTGGATGTCGTTAAAGATAGAATTATTACTTTTTCATCTTTAAATAAAATCAATGTTAATTTGATACACGATGTAATTGAAACATATTTAAATGATTAATATTCTTACCATATATTTTTAAAAATAATTAAAGGAGAAAAAACGTATGAAAGCATCTAAAATGCTAATTGCAACTTTAAAAGAAGCACCTAATGAAGCTATCATCGCCTCTCATATTTTATTGATTAGAGCAGGTATGATACGTAAACTTGTCTCAGGAGTTTATAATTATCTACCGCTTGGTTTAAGAACTTTAAATAAAGTAGAAGCTATTATTCGTGAAGAAATGGATAATGCGGGAAGCTTAGAAATTTTGTCATCCGCAATGCAACCTAAAGAATTTTGGGAAGAAAGTGGTCGTTGGCAAAAATATGGTCCTGAACTAATTCGTTTTAAAGATCGTAATGATCGTGAATTCTGTTTAGGCCCAACTCATGAAGAAATTTTTACTGATTTAGTTCGTAATGAAATTAAATCACGTAAATCTTTACCTATCAATCTATATCAAATTCAAACTAAATATCGTGATGAATTAAGACCTCGTTTTGGCTTAATGAGAGGTCGTGAATTTATCATGAAAGATGCCTATTCTTTTGATGTTGATGAAGAAGGTTTAGCTAAATCTTATGATATTATGTATAAAGCTTATGAAAGAATCTTTACACGTTTAAATATTAATTATAAGATTGTTTTAGCAGATACAGGAGCAATAGGTGGAAGTGGCTCTCATCAATTTATGGCTGTTAGCGATGTTGGTGAAAGTGATATTATTTATTGTGAATGTGGTTATGCAGCTGACCAAGAAAAAGCATCTTCTAAACCAAATGAATTAGAAAAAGAAGAATTAAAAGATCTTCAAAAGATTGCTACACCTAATCAAAAGACAATTGAAGAATTAGAAAAATTCTTAAATGTTAATGCTAACAAAATTATTAAAGCTGTATCTTATGTTGATACAACTAATAATCAAGTTGTTGTAGTTTTAGTTCGTGGCGACCGAGAAGTTAATGAAATTAAAGTAGTTAATAAATTAAATATTGCGGAACATGAACTTCGTTTTGCGAGAAACGATGAAATTATTAATGTTGGTAGTATTGATGGTTTTATTGGCCCTGTTAATTTAAAGAATGTTCGTCTTTTAGTTGATGAAGAAGTAACATTATTATCAAATGCAGTATGCGGTAGCAATGAAAAAGATTATCATTTAATAAATGTTAATTATAATCGTGATTTCACTGGTGAAGTTGGTGAATTCCGTAAAACAGTGGCTAATGATATTTGTCCTGTATGCGGTCGTAAACTTAAACTTGAAAGAGGAATTGAAGTAGGACAAATCTTTAAATTAGGTACTAAATATTCTAAGCCAATGCATTGTAATTACCAAGATGATAGTGGTAAAGAACAACCAATGGTTATGGGCTGTTATGGAATTGGTGTAACACGTACATTATCAAGTATTATTGAACAACATCACGATGAATTTGGTATTAAATGGCCTTTAAATGTTGCACCTTATCATGCGGTAATTGTTCCTATCAATTATGATGATGAAAACATGAAAAAAGGTAGTGACTATTTATACGAAAAATTAAAAGAAGCTAAAGTAGAAGTTATTTTAGATGATCGTGATGCAAAACCTGGTTTTAAATTTAAAGACTGGGAATTAATTGGTATTCCATATATTATCACTGTTGGACGTCGAGCAAACGAAGATATTTGTGAATTTAAAGTTCGTGAAACAATGATAAAAGAAGAATTACCTTTTGATGAAGCTGCTAATATTGTTATCGAAGCAGTTAGAAATATTAAATAATTAAGGAGATATTTTAATTTTTTATGGATCCACTGACCCCGTGTTTTTCTTTAATACTAACTAATGGTTTTAGTATTAAAGACGGAATATATTTAGGTATTATTCTCTTTTCTATAATAATTAGTGCTTATTTTGCGGCTAGTGAAACGGCGTTAGCATCTTGTAATCGATTTAAGATTACTGCACATGCTGATGCGGGAAAGAAAAGTGCAAAATATGTACTTAAGAATTTAGATAAACTAGATAATTCCACAATTAATATTTTAATAATAATTAATTTATTTCATATCATCCCTTCAATGCTAGCAACCCTAGTTTTGATTAATTGGATGGGACAAGAATTGGATGACTTAGCTTCCCTTATTTCAACTGTTGTTATGACGATTGTAATATTTTTATTTAGTGAAACTCTACCTAAATATATTGCTAATCGTAATCCGGAAGTTGTTGCGGAAAAGACATCAATTGTTTTATATGTCTTCAGTATCATTCTCTTTCCTTTAACTCAATTTTTCCGATTTTTTGTTTTTTTAATCAAAAAAGTATTTAGATTAAAAGATGATTTTGATCTATTAACAGAAAAAGATTTCCAAGATACGATTGAAGATATTCAAGAAGAAGGAAAACTTGAAGAAGAAGAAAGTGATATTATTCAAGCTGCTGTTGAATTTGGTGATTTTACAGTTATGGATGTTATTACGCCAATCGATAAAATGATGATGTATAATGCCCAAAATGGTTCACGAAGAGAAGTATTAAAGTTTTTATTAGATGTTCCATATACGAGAATTCCAGTTTATGAAAATGATAAAAATAATATTATTGGTATTTTACATGTAAAGAAATATCTATTAAAAGCTAAAAATAATAAATCTTATTTTAATTTTAAATCGATTTTATCTTCTCCTTTGTTTATTAAATCAACTACTAAAATTGATGATATGTTAGATATTTTCCAAAATTCACATACACATATTGCGATAATCAAAAACAATGATAAAGTAGTTGGTATGGTAACAATGGAAGATGTAGTGGAAAAACTTGTTGGTGATATCGATGAAAAGAATCCCCCTAAAGCTGAATTAGGAGGTGATGAAGATGATAATTAGAATTATTTTAATTGTTTTCTTCTTGATATTATCGGCATTTTTCTCGGGAACCGAAATTGTTTATGCGAAAGTAAATAAATTACGTTTAGAAAGAGAAGCCAATAATGGTGATAAAAAGAGTGCAAAAGCTTTAAAATATGCTAATGACTTTGATCGTACTATTACAACAGTTTTAATTGGTAATAATTTAGTTAATATCGCTTTATCATCAGTTGCAACCTTAGTCGCAACAGCCTTATATCTATCATATTATCCAGAAGCAACCGATTTATCTACACTTGGTACAGTAATCACTACGGCCGTAGTAACTTTAGTGGTATTATTATTTGGGGAAATTATTCCTAAAACTGTTTTTCCAAATTTTAGTTATCCTTTATCAAGATTCTTAACACCATTTGTTGCTTTCCTATCATATCTTTTCTATCCAATTATAATTTTAGTAAATGTCATTGTTAATTTTCTTGCAAAACCATTTATTAAAATTACAGATGAAAATGAAGAGGAAGAAACTATTGATGATGAATTAAATGCAATGACCGAAGAATTAGAAGAATCTGGTCAAATCGATAGTGATGATGCGGAATTAATTAAGTCAGCAATCACTTTTACAGACAAAGTTGCAATAGATATCATGATTCCAAGAGTCGATGTTATTGCGTATGATATTCAAGATGGTTTTGAAAATATTATTAAAGACGAGAAATTTTTTGAAAATTCTCGAGTACCAATTTATAATGAATCGATTGATAATATTATTGGTATTATTGATACTACAAAAGTATTAAGAAATATGTTAAATCATATTGAATTTGATGAAAAAGATGTTCTATATGATGCCTTATTTGTACATAAGACAATGCCACTAGCTAATATCTTAAAAGAATTAAAGAAATCCCATATTCATTTAGCAATTGTTGTTGATGAATGGGGTGGAATGATGGGAATTCTTACGATGGAAGATATTCTAGAAGAATTATTTGGCGATATTTGGGATGAAACTGATGTCGTCGAAGAAGAATATGAAGAATTATCGGAAAATGAATATTTAGTAAATGGTGATATGAACATTCATGATTTCTTTGATTTAGTAGATTATGATGATCGTGATTTTGAATCGGAATATACAACTGTCGGTGGATGGTGTACTGAAATATTAGATAAATTCCCTGATGTTGGTGACCATTTCGAATTTGAAAATTTGAGTGTAGAAATAATTTCTACGGATGGAATTCGAGTTGAAAAAATCAAAGTTATAATTACACCAATTGAAGAAGAAGAATAAAAAGTCGCTGTAAAAAGTTAGAATGATAAAAAAGACCTTCATTTTTGAAGGTCTTAAATTTTATTTATCATCGTCTTTTATATTTTTAAATAAAGATAAATCGTTAATTGATATTATTCTAGAACCATATACTTTCGTATCTGATTTTACAAAAATAATTTCATTTTCATTGATCCACATAACAATTTTTTTAGGCTTGGGTGTAACAACAACTACTTTTGTAAATTCTGTAGTTTCATAATTCATAAAAGTCGACATACCACTTACAAATTTATGAAATGGATGAGGTTTACCTGGATCATTATTACCACCATATTTAATTTCAAAAGTTGTTTTATTATTTATTGATACTTCCGCAAAGCGTTCAGATTTTAAAAACTTAATTAAATATTTTTCATCACCTTTAATTAATATTAAATCACCAATTCGATTTTCATCATTTTTAATTTGGTAACCTAATTTAATTAATTCATCTTTAAAAGTCTCAATATCTGATTTAACATTATTCATTAGTTTTTTAATTATAAAGCTAAGAAAAACTATTCCGATAATAATAATTAATATTATAATAAATGTTTTCATACAATTCCTCTTGAGATTATTATATCATAAATTAATAATTAATTATTTAAATTTTTTAATATAATATTTAAAATATTTGAATTTTATTCTAATTTATTGTATAATTTATAAAAAGGAAGTGAGTATATGATTTTTGAATTTAGTTTAAATTTAGTATTATCGATAGTTATGGCCCTTTTATTAGGCTTTTTATTATTTAAAGAAATTAAAAATAAAAAAGATGTTGATTTATTTATCAATATTGTTATTGGTGTTATTGGTTTAATATCAGCTATAGTATCATTTATCGATACTGGATTTGATTTTAAATATTTCTTTAATATTATATATTCACTTAATATTATAATATCTTTAAGTTTTATTATTCTTACAATAATAAAATTTTTAAAGAATAAAAAGAATAACGAAGAAAATACGGAAAAATAGCTTTTAGAGAAATTGAAAGAAATTTAATTGAATAATCATTAATTCATTTTATTTAGAAAGAGGTCTTATTATGATTCCTTCCAAAGAAGAACTATTAGAAAGACAAAGCAGAATTAGAAATTTTTCAATTATTGCCCATATAGATCATGGTAAAAGTACATTAGCTGATCGTATCTTAGAATTTACAAAAACATTAGAATTAAGAGAGATGAAAGATCAAATTCTTGATTCAATGGATTTAGAAAGAGAAAGAGGAATAACGATTAAACTAAATGCGGTAGAACTAAGTTATAATGCGAAAGACGGAAAAACTTATATCTTTCATTTGATTGATACACCAGGACATGTCGATTTTGCGTATGAAGTATCAAGAAGTTTAGCGGCTTGTGAAGGAGCTATTCTTGTTATTGATGCTAGTCAAGGTATCGAAGCACAAACTTTAGCCAATGTATATTTAGCAGTGGATAATAATTTGGAAATTATTCCTTTTATTAATAAAATAGATTTACCATCAGCTGATCCTGAAAAAGTTAAAAAAGAAATTGAAGATGTTATTGGTCTTGATTCTTCAAATGCAGTTTGTGGTAGTGCAAAAGAAGGTATTGGTATTGAAGAATTAATGGAACAAATTGTTCATTCATTCCCAGCCCCTACTGGTGATCCTTTTGATAAAGTACAAGCCTTAATATTTGATTCATATTATGACTCATATCGGGGAGTAATTCCATTAATTAGAGTAAAAAGGGGTACAATTAAAGTTGGTGACCACATCAAGATGCATAATAGTGATGCAATATACGAAGTATTAGAATGTGGTGTAACGACCCCGAAAGAAGTTAAAAGAGATTATTTAACAACTGGTGATGTTGGTTGGATTTCTGCAAGTATTAAAGATATTAAGACAGTACAAGTCGGTGATACAATGACAACTGTAGAAAACGAATGTGATGAATCATTACCTGGTTATCGAAGAATGAATTCAATGGTGTTCTGTGGTCTATATCCTCTTGAAAGTAGTAAATATGATGAACTAAAAGAAGCATTAGAAAAATTAAAGCTTAATGATGCTGCTTTAGTATTTGAACCCGAAACTTCGCAAGCATTGGGTTTTGGCTTCCGTTGTGGATTCTTAGGCCTACTTCATATGGATATTATTCAAGAAAGAATTGAAAGAGAATTTAAAATTCAACTTATCGCAACTGCACCAAGTGTTGAATATCATGTTAATTTAACAAATGGAACAATGGTTAAGATTGATAATCCAAGTGAATTACCGGAACTAACTTCGATAAAAGATATTGAAGAACCATATGTAAGAGCTAATCTTATCATGCAAAAAGCACATGTCGGTTCCATTATGGAAATTTGTCAAAATAGACGTGGTACTTTTGTAAATATGTCTTATATAGATGATAATCGGGTTTCAATCATTTATGATTTACCTTTAGCGGAAATAGTATTTGATTTCTTCGATAAGATTAAATCTGCTTCCCAAGGTTATGCTTCATTTGATTATGAATTAATAGATTATCGTCCTTCTAATTTAGTAAAATTAGATATTCTTTTAAATGGTGAAAAAGTTGATGCGTTAAGTATTATTATTCATCGTGACTTTGCATATCATAGAGGACGCTTATTAGTCCAAAAACTAAAAGGTGTTATCCCACGTCAATTATTTGAAATTCCAATTCAAGCTGCTGTTAATACAAAAATTATTGCCAGAGAAAATATCTCAGCTATGCGTAAAGATGTATTAGCTAAATGTTATGGCGGTGACGTTAGTCGAAAAAGAAAATTATTAGAAAAACAAAAAGAAGGAAAGAAGAGGATGAAACAAATTGGTACTGTTGAAGTTCCACAAGATGCCTTCCTTGCGATATTAAAACTATCTGATGAATAATATTTTATATAATAATGGATTATATATTCATATACCTTTTTGTAATAAGATTTGTCCTTATTGTGATTTTCATAAGATGGTTGCATCAGATGCACTTAAAGAAAAATACATCAATGCTTTAATCAAAGAAGCAAAAATTAAAAATATTTCCAATCTTAAATTTAATACAGTTTATATTGGTGGAGGCACACCAAGTAGTTTGGCAAACCAATTATTAAGAAAATTATTATTCGAGCTCTCTAAAATGGTAAATTTTAAAGATTTGGTAGAATTTACCATTGAAGCTAATCCGAGTGATATTAATGAAGAATTTTTACAAACATTAAATGAATATAATGTTTCACGACTAAGTATTGGCATTCAAACCTTTAATGAACATATAAGTAATTTAATTAATCGTCATACTTCAGTTTTTGAATTTAATAGAATAATCAATTTACTTGATAAATATCATATAGATAATTATTCAATTGATTTAATGTATGGTTTTTTTAACCAAACAATTGAAGATATCAAAAAAGATTTAGATATTATATTCTCGACTAAAGTAAAGCATATTTCTATTTATTCTTTAATACTTGAAGATAAAACAATTTTTTCTAAATTAGTAAAAGAAGGAAAAGAATTAAGTTGTGATGATGAAACACAATCTTTAATGTATCATTTCATTATTGATTATTTAAGAAAACATAATTTCATCCAATATGAAACAAGTAATTTTTCTTTACCTGGTTATGAATCAAAACATAATTTAATATATTGGAATTATATGTCTTATTATTCATTAGGTTCAGGTGCAACATCTATAATAAATAATAAAGAAGAAATCATGGCGACAAAAATTAATGATTACATCACTTCTTTATCTAATGATCAATTACCTAATAGTTCAATTAGAATCTTAAATTTAGATGAACAAATATTTGATTATGTGATGATGAATCTTAGAAAATGTGAAGGCATTAATTTAGATTGGTTCAAACAACGCTTTAAGAATAATTTATTTGATGTATTACCAAAGGTAAATATATTACTTAATCAAGGTTTGTTAATTAATCAAGTTAATTATTTATTTATACCTGAAAAATATTTTTATGTTGCCAATTCAATTATTGTAAAATTATTAGAGGAGATTATAATCTAAATGGAAAATGTAATTTTAGAATATCGTAATTATCTAATATCCGAAAGAATGAAAAGTTCAAATACTGTTTCATCTTATATCAGCGATATTGAAAATTATATGTATTATTTAGAAAATGAAAAAAAGATAGATGATGTTAGTTTAATTACAACAGCGGATATAAAAGATTATCTAGCCTATGTAAAAAAATGTGGTTATACAACATCATCAATTAGTAGATCATTAAGTAGTATAAAAAGTTTTCATAAATTTTTATTCTTAGAAAACGTCTCAAAAAATAATCCGGCTTCTTCAATTTCTAGTCCTAAGAAGGAGAAGAAGCTTCCAGATGTTTTAAGTATTGATGAAGTAATGAAAGTATTAAATTCTCTTAATGCGGATACTCCTATTAACGCCAGAAACCAAGTCATGGTTGAACTTGATTATGCAACTGGGCTTCGGGTAAGCGAATTAGTTGATTTGAAATTATCTGATTTAAGACTTACATCAAAAATGATTTCGACTCGTGGTAAAGGCGACAAAGAAAGATTGATTCCAGTTAATGATTATTGTTTAAAATTATTAAGAAATTATATTATTAATTTTCGTCCTTTATTGCTAAAAGAAAAGCGAGATAATGGCTATGTCTTTTTAAATTCAACTGGCGATCATTATTCACGTCAAAGTTATTTTAAATTGATTAAACAATTATGTAAGGATGCGGGAATTCAAAAAAATATTTCACCGCATACCCTAAGACATTCATTCGCTACTCATTTATTAGAAGCTGGAACTGATTTAAGAATTATTCAAGAATTGCTTGGACATGAATCTATTTCCACAACGCAGATTTATACTCATTTAAGTAATAAGACAATTAAAAGCATTTATAATAATGCTCATCCAAGAGGAGATAAATAATGAAATATAAAAGAATATTTGTAATTGTAACTGATTCTATGGGTGTTGGTGAAGCACCAGATGCTGCTAATTATAATGATTTAGGAGCAAATACCTTTGGTCATATTGCGGACAATAGTGAAGGATTTAAAGTTCCTTTACTTACAAAATTAGGAATTGGTAATATTTGCGAAAATAGCCGCATTAAACCTGTAGATAAGCCATTAGGCGTCGTTTGTAAAATGGAAGAAATAAGTAAAGGAAAAGATACTTTAACTGGCCATTTTGAAATTATGGGTCTTAAAGTCGATAAACCATTTCCTTCATTTACTGACACTGGCTTTCCAGATGAATTAATTAAAATGTTAGAAGATTATTCAGGACATAAAGTAATTGGTAATTGTGCTGCGAGTGGAACGGAAATAATAAAAGAACTTGGAGAAGAACAATTAAAAACAAAAGCCTTAATTGTTTATACTTCCTCTGATTCTGTTTTACAAATTGCAGCGCATGAAGAAATCATTCCGTTAGAAGAATTATATGATATTTGTGCTTATGCAAGAAAGATTACATTAGAAAGACCGGAATGGCAAGTTGGTCGTATTATAGCAAGACCTTATGTTGGTACGAATCGTGATAATTTCAAACGAACTCCTAATCGTCATGATTATGCAGTTTCACCTCATGATAAGACCGAATTAGATTTCTTAAAGGAAAAAGGATATCGTGTTCATGCGATTGGAAAAATTAATGATATTTTCAATGGTGTGGGTATTACTGATACTGAACGTACGGTATCCAATCATGATGGAATGGAAAAAACGATTAAAATGCTTGATGAAGATTTTACAGGTTTAGTATTTACTAACTTGGTTGATTTCGATGCATTATATGGCCATCGTCGCGATGTTGTTGGTTACCGTAAAGCTATTGAAGAATTTGATATTCAACTTCAAGAATTTATTGATAAAATGAGAGAAGAAGATTTAGTGATTGTTGTAGCTGATCATGGTAATGATCCAATTCATCACGGAACCGATCATACTAGAGAATATGTTCCATTCATCGCTTATTCTAAAAAATTGAAAGGTCATGTTTTACCAATACAAAAAAGCTTTGCAGAAGTTGGCTGTACAATTGCCGAGAATTTTGAAACTCAAATGCCTACAATCGGTAAAAGCTTATTAAAAGAGTTGTAATCCAATTATCAATGAAAAATTTAAAACAACGTTTGTAAAAATGTTGTTTTTTTATTTTACAAACATTTATTAGTCTTCAATCTAAAATTTTAAATTTTATTAATCCTGATAATTGAATCTTAAAATGATAATAATTGGTAGTTGATGAGATTGGAGAATTAAATTAAAATAATGCTATTTACAGCAATCGAAATTTAAAAAGGTCGATAATTAATAACATAATTAATTTTAAACTGCTCAAAAAAATTAAAAATCAAAATTTAAAAAATTTACAAAAATCAATTTTACAGCAATCGAAATTTAAAAAGGCAGATAATTAATAACATAATTATTTTAAACTGCTCAAAAAAATTAAAAAATCAAAAATTAAAAAATTTACAAAAATCAATTTTACAGCAATCGAATTATAAAAAGCTGAATAATTAATAACTGAATAATTATAAACAATGAAATATAAAAAAGTATAATTTGTAGATTTTATTTTATATAAATTAAAATATTGACAAAATTATAAACCAAAATCCTTATAAAATAAGAAGAAAATATTTATTCACATTAGTTATCCACCGCTTTATTAAAATATAATTTTATATTGGTTTTACTTTACTTTTTTATTGGTTAACATAATATATATTATAGGAACTAAAATAAATATATTTGAATATTGGTAAAAGAAGGATAAACAACCTCAAGAAAGATTAAAATACTTGTTCTTCTTAGTAAAACCTCTTTTGAAATAAAAATAAACTACCTCAAAAATATTTATTTGAGGTAGTTGCATTGAATGTCAAAAATAGATCTAAAATCTTGAAACACGTCTATTTACTACATTTTATCCACATCTTTTAAATTGTCAAATATCCATCTTTTTAAAATTTAGCCCCTCTTACGACTAATTAATCAAGTAATTATCCATCTTTTAAATTTCAGGCGTTTTCAGAGCTTATTTTATTATTTA
>CAMODB010000017.1 GCA_946611195.1 uncultured Bacillota bacterium | reverse complement strand
TAAAATAGGAATAATCTTTTTTACATAATGACTTCTGGGTTTATTTTGATCAATTGAGCCTAAATGAAGAGTTAATTTTCTTGCGTCAAAAGTAGCTGCATAATCTGCTGCATCTTTCATAACTTCTACTGATCCCGCTCTTAAGTGTTCATCTAAACATAGACCATTATAAGGAGCATGAGGAAGATGTAAAACTATTTCGACATTTTTAAAATTATCAACTATATATTTAACACCATTACTATATTCAATATATTGTTCTTTTTCTTGTTTATAAGGATAAAAGATTTCTACTGCTTGGTAAATATTTTCTTCTAATAATTTATAAAAGCTTAAAAATTCTTCTTTTTTCCGCATAGGATTAATAGTGAAACATTTTTTCATCTTAACCACGCTTCATACTAGTAATAACCGCATTCATCAAATTACCAGTTCGATCTTCACCAATTTCCCAAATCATTACCCCACCTAAACGATCAATATCCTCATCTTCAATCGATCCACGGGCGAAATTACATTTTGCTTTTATACTCTTTTCATCATCATAAGTAATAAAGAGATTTTCATTTTTAACATAAAGATAGGGAGCTTGACAAGTTTGATCAAAATAATAAGTTATATTATTACCATCAATTTTACTTATATAATTATTATATAGATTTGTATATGTTATAGTTTTATAAGATGCATTATCTTTTGAATTAGAACCTAATCCACCATTGGTTGCGCTAGCGGGATGTGCTTGTTTACCATAAAACGCAATACCTGCAACTAATTTATTTTTTGGTACTCCTTTTAATGTAAAGATTTCTACGGAATCGGCTAATGAACATTGATTACCAGTTGTTCGACCATTAGTACCATATAAAGCTGTATGATGGAAAATCTTCGTTGAGGCTTCTAAATCATAAGTCATTAAATGAATGAAATCAAGATATGGTGCTACTTGATCTAAATCATATCTTTGATGTCCTTCTGGTCCCCCAGGAATAGCAGCTGTTACTAAATAATCTTCATTACGACTCTTTAATTCTGTATATATTTCTTTCATCATTAAAGTATAGCGTTCTGCTTCAAAATGTTTACTATTGATATTTGACCATCCTGGATATTCCCAGTCAATATCGACACCATCAAAATGATATTTTTCAATAAAGTCCGCAATGTTAACCGCAAATCTTTTTCTATTTTCTTCAGTTGAAGCAGCGAGAGAAAAATTAGTTGAATTAGCTTCTGCCCCTTGAATTGATAATACAACTCGAGTATCATGATTACGGGCTTCTAAAAAACGGGGAATATAAGAAGAAATTGTTCTCGCATCAATTTCTTGTTTATCAGTAACATAGGCGAAGCTCGCATTAATAACATCTAATTTATAATGATTTTCTTGATAACCTGTAAAATTCCAAGTTGAATAATAGCCAAACATTAAACGATTACTATAAACTGATAAAGGTAAGAAATCAACTGGTTGTACTTTTACGGTTTTCGAATAAGAAACATTCATCTTATCAGTAACAATTAATGTAATTTCTACTTCAATTTCTTTTCTTCCTTTATAAACATTACCATAATTATCAATCGTATTAGCATCACTAGTACGCCATGTTAAAGATATACCAGGGTATTCCGCAATTTTATTTGGTAATTCAAAACTTTCATTTACGATATCTGGAACATATTCATCGAGAAGGAAACTATAATCTACTCCTTCATATTTTTCCCATTTCGCAAAAATCACAATTGATTCCAAAACATAGGAAGTAAAATCATAAGGATTAAGACATTCTTTTTCCTTATACCAACCACCAAAAATATAACCTTCTCTAACCGGTTCTGTTACATAACGGGCTTTACCACAAAATTCAGTATGATAAACAAAGAAATCACGGCCATCTTGATAACAATAATAAACATTATAACGGTCATTGGCTTTATCTTCTTCTATTAATTTATTTATTTTTTCTTCTTCTGTTAATTCTTTTTCCTCACCTTGATCTTTTTTGTCATCGGGATTTTCAACATCACTACCTTGACTATCACTAGGGGTAGGATTATTTTTTTTACAACTAGATGTGAAAACAAAAAGAGCTAACAAAATAAAAACTACAAACCATTTTATTTTCATAGAATAGCCTCCTATAATTAGTATATCATATTTTTCTATTTTTTACTTTTAATTAGATAAAAGCTAGAACTATTGTTCTAGCTTTCTATCTTTTTTAAAGAATTATAGATTTGGTTTAAAAGATTCATTGTTTTGTCTTCGCCAACTTCCCAAATCATCACTCCACCTAATTTATTATTTAAATTATAATTACATTTTGCTTCGATACTTCTTTCATCATCAAAAGTAATAAATAGATTATTTGCTTTATCGATAATATAAGGAGCTTGGGCCGCTTCATCATAATAATATTTAATATTATCATCCAGCTTAGTTAAATATTTATCATAAATATCATGATAATTAATCGAAGAATAGCTACCACAACTACCACCTAAACTACTACCACTAGCTTTCTTACCATAGAAGGCAATACCAGGAACTAATTTATCTAAATCTACTCCTTGGTTATGGAAATAATTAACTGTATAATCAACATGACAATTATTTGCTGTACCAGGGCCGGAATATAAAGCACAATGATGAGTACATCTACCACCAGCTTGGGAATCATAAGTCATTAAATGGAAATAATCTAAATAATTATTTAAATTCTTTAAATCAAAGCGAACTGGTAAATATGGTCCACCGGGAATAGCCGCTGTTATTAAATAATCTTCATCTTTTTCTTTTAAGACTCTTCTTATTTCTTTAACTAATAATGTATAATTAGTTCTATCCACACTAGTCGATCGACTTGTACCAAAGCCTGGATATTCCCAGTCAATATCGATACCATCTAAATGATATTTTTCTAAAAATGCTAACATTGAATTAGCTAATTTCGTTCTACCTTCTATGGTTGAAGCCGCATCAGAAAAGAATTGACCTTCTGAACCATAACCTTGTACCGATAAAACAACTCGCACTCCATAATTGTGAGCAGTCATTACTTGTGGTAATAAATTTTGCACCGAACTATAATCTAATCTTCCATCAGCTGTTACATACGCAAAACTAAGATTGATGACATCTAAAGTTTCCATCATCTTTTCATTATAGCCAAAATAATTCCAGGTTGAATAATAACCAAAAACCGTATGCGATTTAATTAAAGGTTTTAATACTACTCCTTTAATTAATACTTCTTTATCATAAAAGGTTGAATAACCATTTTCATATACTTCCAGATAGACTGTTAATTTTAAATCTTTTCTTGGTTTATTAAGATTACCATAATTATCTAAAGTTTCTTGATTCGAGGTTGACCAAATAAGATGCATCTTTTCATGCATTTCTGGCATTGGAATATTTGAATCGATAACATCTGGAATATATAAATCAATTAAATCACTATGATCTTTATACATACTCTCCCACATTGCATATAAGGTTAAATCATCTTCGATAATCGTTTCCGTATCAAAAAGATTATTATCATCACTACTCCAACCTAAGAAACGATAATCTTCTTTATAGGGAATAACTTTAGTCAAATCAAGGCTTAATTTTTTACCTTTTTCTTGACTAATACTTTGATAATTAGGTTCACCACCATTTAATTCAAAACTAATCGTTACATATTCAATTTCTTGATTATCTTTATCCTTTTCTTTATCTTTATCGGGATCAATAATTTCTTTATCTGGATTTTTATTATCTTCATTATCTTTATTATCAATCGAACCATCACAAGAAAAGAGAAAGAAGGTAAAGATTAATAAAACAAATATTAATTTTTTCATTACTGACCTACTTGATTTCTAAATTAAGGATACCATAATTAACTGTTTTATCACTAGAAGTTGCGAAAACAGTAACATTACCAGTTTCTTTTAATTTAAGTAAGGCTTTAGAATCATCTTGTTTAATGATTTCTACTTTATCATTATCAGCATAATAAATCAAATCTTCTTTTAAAACAGAATTAATTACTTCATTAACTGGCTTAATAATTACTTCTTTTTTATCAATCGATATTTGTAAATCACTACCAACAATAATTTCTTCATTTTCCCATTTATTCATACCTTGGGCGACCGCTTTGATTAAAGTATTAGTAGAATCTTCACCAATTTCCCAAATCATTACGCCACCTAAATTATTGTCTTTCGCATAATCACATTTATATAAAATACTTAATTCATTTTCATAAGTTGTGAAATATTTCGTTGAAGCTCTAAATTGATATGGTGCATGTGAAGAATAATCAAAATTATATGTATAATTATTTGGTTTACCAATTTGACTTAATCTTTGTTCCATTAAGGCGGCATACGCAATATTATTATATTTAGTTTGCGTAGTAGTTGATTTAGCCATACCAAGTCCATTATTTAAAGTTCCATTAACAATAATTGATTTACCATAGAACGCAATACCAATTAAGATTTTTTCTTTTGGTACTCCCGCATTTACCCAACTAACAAGGCTTTCCGAAATACTATTATTAACTGTTGTGCCACCGCTAACTGATGAAGGATTAAGGGCGGCATGATGAGAACCACTATTGGGATTTTCTAAATCATAACTCATCATATTATAATAATCAAAATATTGAGCTAAAGCTGACATTTCAAAATTACCAGCTCCCCAAGATGGAATAGCGGCGGTAAGTAAATAACCACTACCTAATTTATCTAAACCTTCTCTGATTTCTTTCATAAGTAAAGTATAATTCTTACGATCTTCTGTAAAAATACGTCCGGAATAAGAACCAGGATATTCCCAGTCAATATCAATACCATCAAGATGATATTTTCTAACCATTTCTACCATATTAGCTGCAAGTGTTACTCTTAAAGTTGGATCAGCAGCACAATTACTAAATTGTTCCGTAGCTTCCCCATAACCTTGAATAGATAAACACATTCTAACTCCTGCTTTATGCGCAATACCTACCGCTTTATTAAGCATCGTTTGAATATCAGATATCTTAAGACTGGCGTCATCATAAACATACGCAAATGAAATATCTAAAACATCAACTGTTTTAAGGACTTCTTCACTATATCCTTTATAATACCAAGATGATGTATAACCAATAACCACATCACCAGGAACTAAATCTTTTAAATTATAACCTTTAATAAGAACTGTTTTTTGATATTTTTGACTCTCACCTGTTCCTTTAGAAACTACTTCTAACCCAACTTCAATTTCCACATCACTACGGATAGGATTATAAATACCACTATTTAAGAATATTTCTTCATTACTTGAAGACCAAACAAATTCAACATCTAAATCATCAAAAGGAAGATCTAAGCTTTCTTCAATTTCATCAGGAATATATTCATCTAAAATGTCATTATAACTAACTTCATCATAGACGGCATATAAAACTAAATTATCCATTATTGGTGTCGTATATAAGAATTCTTCTTTAGTATTTAAATCAAGTGTCCAATATTTAAAACTATAATTTAATTTACAAGGTCTTTCCGTTCTTTTAATATTCATTCCATAATTAACTTTTTGGCTCTTTATTTCTTGAGCACCTTGGGAATCAAAACTAACAGTATAGGAGATAGGACTTAATTTTAAATAAATATTTGTATCAATAATAATTTCAAAACTATTATCAACTAAGAAACTTTCATTTAAATCTTGTGTTAAATAATAACCAACTATTTCATAACCTAAAACATTTGGTTTTTCAATATCTTTTAATTTAGTTCCATCAACTACCATTATTTCTTGGGTTGTATCTAAATAATGGAAAGTTAATTTATATTTATTTTCTATTTTTGCGTAAACATCGATATTTTTATTCATAACAACACTATCTAATTTTTCCCCCGTATAACTAGGATTTTCGTACCATCCAACAAAGCCTACTAAATTAAGACTCTTTAAATTAACACTAGCATTTTCTTTATAAGTTTCCTGATCTACTTTATTATCATAATGATAAGACAAAATATATTCCGTATCTTGTTTTTCTTCACCTTTCTTTTTACAACTAAAAAGGGAAAATAACATTAGAAACAAAGCTAAAAAGATTATTCGTTTGGACATAATTTAGTTTTCTCCTTTACCATAAATTTTAATATTTGATCGAGCTCAATGGTTAAATGGTCATGTTCCGAAAATGATCCACCGTTTGCGATAAAGATATAACCTTCATTATCATTAAAAAGCATAAAGGCTCTTAATCCATACGCATTACCAAAATGACCATCTAAACAATTAGTAGTATAACCATCTAATTTAATTAATTGTAAGCCCTTCTTCTTATAGGCATTATCATCTGATTCTCCTTGCCAATGAACTTCCCGCATTAATTTAATTGTTTCTTCTTTAAAGATAATTTGGTTTTGATATTTACCATAATTCATCATCATAATCATGATTTTTTCTAAATCTTTGCCTTTAATATAAATACCACCAGCATAATCAGAAAAATTAGAACCAATACTAAAAATTCCACCTTCATGTTCAGCAAATAATTTTTGATCACGATATAAATTATTTTTATTTTCTTTTTTATTATATAGATAATGACAGGCTAGATTAGGTTTTAATTCTTTAAAATATGATGTTCGAAAATTAGTTTTAATTCCTAATTTATCTAATAAATTAATTTTTAAAAAATCTAAGAATAAAGTCTTTGTTACTCTTTCAATTAAACAAACCAATATTCCACAACCAAAATTACAATAATCAAAATAAGAACCAGGTTCTTTTTTATTCCACATTTTATCTGTATAATAAACACTATTTTTATCGAATAAGGCTTCTAAAGGAATATCGATAACACCCATTAAGCGTCCATAATAACCTCTATCTCCTTCACCCGCATCATGTAATGATGATGTTTGGGTCATTAAATGTTTAATAGTGATTATTTTATCAGGATAATAAGGATTACGCACTCTAAACCCTAAATAATCAGATATGTCTTTATCTAAATCAATAAGACTTAATTCATAACATTTCATGACCATTAAGGCCACAATCACTTTTGATATTGACGCAACACGATAAATCGCATCCGCTCTTGTTTTAATATGTTTTTCTAAATCTTGATAACCAAATAGACCATTATAGATATGATCCTTACATACTAAAGATGTAAAACCACCAACAAGCTTAAATTTAGTTAAATAATCATTTAAGGAAATGGAATACGGATTAAAATGTATTTCAATTAATTTATTAATAGCTTTATCTAAATCAACATAACAAGTTTCAAAATCCCCACTATACCAAGGATCACTAATTTCTTCTTTACCATTTAAATAATCAGCTAATAATTCGATTTTTCTTTTATCGTCATTAATACCTAAATAATTAATTAAATATTGATTTTCTTTATCCATTAAATAAATATAATCAAAATTATCATAATCAGTTTTTGTAAAAAGAGTAGCCGAATGTTTTTCATAAGGTATATGATGTTTAGATAAACATCTTTTTGCTCTGGGATCAATATCATTACCTATTTCTTCCTTTGTTAAAGATTTCGAAGCGATATAAAACTGATTAATTATCTTTAATTTATTTAATTTTTCTCTTAAAATGTTTTCCGCCATGGGACTACGGCAAATACTACCATGACACAAGAAAAGAATTTTATTCATTTTTTTACCTATTCTATTTTATTAATTAAATCTTTAAATAATTCATTATCTAAAATAATGGTTTTAAATAATTCTTGTCCAAGCATTGTCTTAGGACTTCTTCTCATCCATCTTTTAATTTCTTCATCACTAAAATGATTAGGATATTCTTTCACATACCGCATAAAACGATAATTAAATTGTAAAATATCCATATCATGAGCAATTAAAGAATTAATTGTGCTATTATCGCACCATTCACACCAATCATTATAATAACTATCATCACCAGTTAAATAAAGATAAGCGATAAATAAAGCTTTACCTTCATTTTCTTCTTCTTTTTCATCATTATCATTTTTTGTCGGATAAGCAATATCACCAATAATACTTTCAACAACATCATGAATCATTGAAAGTCTTAAGATTGTTTCTTTATTATAACCTTCTAAATGCGATTTATCTTTTAAATACATTCTTGTTAAATGATACATTGAAAACATATGTTCACTAATCGATTCTTTATGATTAGTTGGTATTTCGGCATTTAACCAACCCGTTCTTTCAATATTATTTACATCCATTATTAAATTATAAATACGATTAACACTAAAATAATTTTTACGATATGCCATAAAGAAAACCGCAAATATATCGATAGAATAATGTAAATAAGCTTCATCAGTATCTAAAAAGAGTTTAATTTCGCTGGCATAATTATTACCAGACATAATTAATAATAAAAATAAAGACCAGCGAAAATGATATGATGTGCAATCAAAACCCATATTATTTATTAAATTTTGTTCAATTTCCGCATCTTCTTTTCGATAAGCTTTAATTAAAGATTCTCTTAAAGATTTCGATTTTATAATTTCAAAAGTAAAAGAATTAAAATCAAATAATTGACTACTATCATCAATTAATTCAATATCCAATTGTTCTAAAACCTTATTTAATAAATCTACATCGGAATAATTAAAGCCAATTAGGCTTAAATTATAACTAGGTCGAATAAATTCCATATTAACCTCTTTCTATCTTTATTAATTCTTGAATAACTTTACTTACATCATCATTAATTTCTAATTCAACACCCTTAACGTTAAGCTCACTTTTATTAATCAATACTAAATGTTTACCGTGGAAAAATCTTAAAAAGGAAGCGGCTGGATAAACTTTTAAACTTGTTCCTACCACAATTAAGGTATCCGCATGACTCATTAAAAAGATGGCATGATCAATATCTTCTTGTTTTAAACTTTCTTCATATAAGACAACATCTGGTTTAATAAGACCAGAACAAGCACAATGAGGAACTAAAGATGTATAATATATTGATTTATCATATTGTTTACCACATTTCATACAATAAGCTATATTTACATTTCCATGTAATTCAACCACATTTTTACTACCAGCCATTTGATGTAAGCCATCAATGTTTTGGGTAATAACACCTAACATTTTATGATCGATAGACGCAAAATATTTATGAGCAATATTTGGCTGTGCTTTTGGATAAACCATTTTTTCTCTAAAGAATGTATAAAAAATATCGGGATGATTTATAAAGAAAGAATGGGAAATAATATCTTCTGGTTGATAGATTCCATCTAATTTTTCATTATAAATACCATTAGCACTTCGAAAATCAGGAATACCAGAAGGAACACTAATCCCAGCCCCTGTAAATAAGACTATTTTCTTACTATCATCAATAATACGTTTTAATTCTAAAATTTTATTCATATTCTTCTACCTTAATATATTATATAATATTTTTGTTAACTTTTTATAAAATTAGGTTAATAATATCAACAAATAATTATTTTTGTATTATAATAATTATGGTGATAATTATGGAAAGAAAAAAATATCGTTTAGTATTTAATTATAATTTTTTAGAAAAAATTGATTTTATTTTAGAAAACAATAAACCCACTACTAAAAGATTTGAACAAAACCAAATCACTTATGTAATTGAAATACCCCTAGAAAAAGAAAATCAAATCTTAAATTCATTAATATTAATTACTAATAAACAAATTAAAATATATGATTTAAATAAAGAATTTGATGATGATATACCAATGGGAACTGATAAACCATTAGGTTCCAAAGAAGCTATTGATGAAAATTAAAAGAGACATCACTTTTTAAAAAAGTGATGTCAATTTTTTTAATTATTTAATTTTTGGACCAGCTTCTACTACTTCTTTTGGCATATTAGGATATTTTTTAGCAAAATTATCAATAAACATTTGCGCTAATTTATTAGCTTGTTTATCATAAGCAGCTTTATCAGCCCACATGCCACGAGCATCTAATTTTTCATCAGGTACATTTGGACAACTAACTGGATAATCAACATTAAATACATCATGATGTTTAAATTCTATTTTATCAAAATCACCATTTAAAGCAGCTGTTACCATTGCTCTTGTGTATTTAAGATCCATTCTCTTAGCACCATCACTAGCACTACCACCAGCCCAGCCAGTATTAACTAGATATACTTTAGTACCGTATTTATCAAGTTTATCACCAAGCATTGCGGCATAAACACTAGGGTCCATTGGCATAAATGGTTCACCAAATAATGTTGAGAATGTTGGTTGTGGTTCTGTAACACCACGTTCTGTTCCCGCAAGTTTAGATGTGAAACCAGTTACGAAATGATACATAGCTGCATTACGTGATAAACGAGAAATTGGAGGAAGAACACCGAAAGCATCAGCAGTTAAGAAGATTACTACTTTAGGTACGCCACCAAGGCTTGGAACTTTTGCATTATCAATGTAATTAATTGGATAACCAACACGAGTATTTTCCGTTAAGCTACCATCATCAAAATCAAATTCACGAGTTTCAGGGTCGATAATTACATTTTCAACTAAGGAGCCAAAACGAATGGCATTATAAATATCTGGTTCTTTTTCTTTTGATAATTTAATACATTTAGCGTAGCAACCACCTTCAATATTAAATACACCATCAGGACTCCAACCATGTTCATCATCACCAATTAATAAACGAGCAGGGTCAGCAGATAAGGTAGTTTTACCAGTACCTGATAAACCAAAGAAAATAGCTGTCTCCCCAGTCTTAGGATCCATATTAGCAGAACAATGCATTGGAAGAACATTTTCTTTTGTTAATACATAATTCATAGTGGAGAAAACACTCTTCTTAATTTCACCGGCATAACCTGAACCACAAATAACAATCATATGTGCTTCATAATCAATCATAATAGCAGCTTCGCTATTAACACCATCAACTGCTGGATCACATTTAAAACCAGGAGCACAAAGAATTGTGAAATCTGGAACATAATCTTTTAATTCATCTTTAGTAGGACGAATTAGTAATTGATGAATAAATAAATTTTGGCTAGCAAGTTCATTAATTACTCTAAATTTTTTTGTATATTTCTTATCAGCTCCTGCAAAACCATCAAAGATAAATACTTCACGATTTTGTAAATAAGCTGCAACTTTACCCTTAATTGCGTCAAATTTTTCTCTAGAAATTGGACGGTTAACAGAACCCCAAGCAATTTCATCATGAACACCAGCAGTATCCACAATAAACTTATCTTTAGGAGAACGTCCTGTATATTTACCAGTAGTAACTGATAAAGCACCACTAGCACTTAAAACACCTTCTTGTCTCTCTAATGCTTTTTCAACTAACTTAGCAGGTTCTAGATTACGATAAACTGCCTTAGGACCAATAATACCAAGTTTTTCAATACCATAAGTTTCCATTTCTATACCTCCTTGGAAAAATACCAATTTTAAGCAATTATATTATATAACTTTTTATTTTTCAATTCAATTGTTTTACTTGTTTTTTACAATTAAAAAAAGGCTTGATTACAAGCCTTTATTATCTACGCATTTAAATATTTACTAATGCATGTCATAAAATAATCATTAACATCTTGACCATATTGCCAGAACATTAGTCCTGCTAAACCTTTTTCATGAATATATTGACTCTTCAACATAATACTTCTTTCATTATCATAAGAAACAAAATATTTATTTGTCGCATCATAACAATAAGGAACACCACATTCTTCATCAAAATATTCTACCATTGTTTCAAGACTCTTATAATTATTCAAGAATGATGAATAAGATATTGATTTACCAGTACCCACTTTTGAACCATAGCCTTCTGAACCAGTTTGCAAAACACAATAGAACGGAATACCAACTAAGATTTTTTCTCTTGGTACTTTATTTTCATCATAAATGGTAATACTTTCATCAATGGAACAGCTAACTAAGGTTGCGCCATGAGTTGATTTATATAAAGCATTTTGATAATAACTATTACCAGAGCACATTGAATAAGTCATTAAATTAACATAATCAAGATATTGAATAGAATTTGGTAAATCATATTTAGGAGGAGCCCATTTACCACCACCAATAGCAGCTGTTACTAAATAATCTTTATTAATAGCTTTAAGCGATGTATAGATTTCTTTCATCATTAAAGTGAAATTACCTTTTTCGGTTGAACTAGGTGTTTCCCAGTCGATATCAATACCATCTAAATGATATTTTTGAACAACTTCACAAATGTTAGCTGCAAATTTCTTTCTTAATTCTTCGCTTGATGCAACACTAGAAAATGCCCCACTATTATTTTCTTGGTTAATTGATACGACTATTTTTGTACCACTATTATTGGCTTTCGCACGGATATAATTTTCAATCTTATTCATTGCACTAGTTAGATTAACCCAATCAGCACTGGAATTAATATTTAAGAAAGATGGATAAATAATATCTAAATTATTTAACGCAAATTGCGTTAAATTACCATAATTAGTATAAACATAACCAGTTGATAAGTATTTTGCTTGTCCACTACCTTTAATCTTTAAAGATGTTGAATAAACTTCGACATCACCAACATAAGCTTTTAAGGTGATATCTTGATCATCTTTTGGTTTTAAATATTTACCATCATTACTTAAAGCACTAGTATTTGATGAAACCCACTTTATCGCAAAATCATTATAACTTTTTACTAAATCTAAATCTGATTCAATTAATAAATAAGAATCATATAAATTTTTAAGATAAGTTTTAATTTCATCTTTAAAGGGGGTAACATCCCTTTTTACAAAAGAAATAATATTATAAACACTACCATCTTGATGTAATGTTGGATCACTTGCAAAAATAGCTTCATCACCAACCTCAATATTAAGTTTACAGAAATCACTGTAGCCATTAAAATTAGTGAAAGCTTCAATCAAATAAGTAAAACTACCCATCTTTGATAAACTAGTTCCACTATCAGCTATTGCGGATACAATATATTTATCACCATTTTTAACTAAAGTATATTTTTTCCAATATAAAGAAGTGATTGATGTTTTATCACCAGAATAAACACTTACTTCATCATATTTAGTAGTCATATCATTATAACGGCTAAAACTAATGGTTGCTTTTAAATCAGAATCATCTAAGGTGTAGCGGGCATAAAGTGGTTCAGCATTATAAGTAGAAAGATCTAAATTTTCTATTTGATTATTATAATATGGATCAGTATACCAACCATTAAAATTATATCCCGCTAGACTTGCTGATTTTAATTTCAATAAACCATTTTCCATCTTTTCTTCACCAATTAAGGAACCATCTAAAGTAACATAATTGACTTTGGCATCTAAAATAAAGGAAGCATAAAGATTAATATCTTCTTTTAAATCATAATTTGATTTTTCGAATTTTTCCTCATTTAATAACCAACAATCAAATTTATAATTTGCTTTTTCTTTTGGTGTATAAATTTCAAAGTCACTAAGGTATTTAACTTCTTGACTATATTCTAGTTTTTCATCAACATAATAATTGATATGATAAACATCTTTTTCGTATACTGCATCAAAGACTAAATCTTTTTGATATTTATATGTTTCTTCTTTGATAAAACTAGCATCTTGACATTTCCATTCCACAAAACGATAGCCATCTTCAATTGGTTTGTTGGTATTTAATTCATAATTTTCCATATAACGAACATGTTGAACATTATAAATTTCACCTTTTACTAAATAAGTAATCGTATGTTCTTCCCCTAAAAAATTAGCTTCTAAAACTACATCTTTGGTTTGACTATATTTATTATTAGGGAATAGAATCTTATAATCTTTCCAACCAATGAATTCATATCCTTCAACATTTGGTGTAAATTGTGGTATTTCATCAAGATATGATAAAGAATATTCCATTGTTTCATCAAAATATTTATATGTTAATTTATATGTAGTTGGTTTATATTTTGCGGTAACAGTTTGTCCAAAAGATTCATAATAATAAGCATCTTTAATATTTGTACCATCTTCAAAATAGAATCCATCTAAAACATAACCTGGAATTTCTTTTTCTGGTAATTGTAATTTTTCTCCTTCTGTTACTTCTATTTCTCTTGTTTCATCATTATAAATTTCATTAATTTTTAATTTTTTATTTCCAACTTCATTAACATCTGGATTAGTATTACAACCGGATAAAATCAAAATTAGAAATAAAACAACAAACATTAATTTTTTCATATTCCGTTTCTCCTATTTTTATAATAAACTTAATTTTATGTTTATATAACCACTATTATCATCACTACGATATAAAGATGTACGAACAGCCTTTGTATTTTCAAGTAGAGCTTTTAAGATTGTTGAATCATTAAAGAATGATTTGAAATCGAATATTAAAGTATTTGGTTTATCACTAACTCTAATCCATTCTTCTTCGGAAATTGAATTTGCGATAAAATCAAAGATAGCATTCTTATGTTCACCAATGGATTTAACACCAATAGACATATCTGATAAAGTAGCTTCTACTGAATAATCATCTTTTGGTGGAACATTAAAGGAACAACTAATAATTATTCGATAACCATTAATATTAATACCTAATGATAATTGTAAGAAATCATTTTGTATTTTTGCTTTAAAGCTATCTAATACTACATAAGATACTAAATGTGTATCGTATGTTGCAAAACCAGCACCTACCCCTAATAAATTAAGATTAGAAAATACAGTTGTTAAATTAGCATCTGTTATATTAAGACCTTTAGTTGATGCAGTACCAGCTTGGGCCAAAATGATATCTTTCATGCTTGCTGGAGTACGATTGATATAACCAGGATTAGATTGTAAAGTTACTGGATCATAAACACTACCAAGGACTTCATCTACTTTATTTTTTGATTCATCACTTAGATGTTGATAACCAGATGCAAAATATAAAACGGCTGTTGAAACATCTTCTATTTTAATTTTCTTATTGTCAAGTAAGGTCTTCACATCATTTTTAATACCATCTAATTCACTAGTAGTACTACCTTCAAACATCGTTAAATCAACTGTCAATTTAACATCTAATGGATTATTAACATTAAAAATAAAACAATCATTTTCAATAAAGAAGATATTAAATAAAGCATTGACTAAACCACCAAATTCACTCTTTTCCATTCCTTTATTTAATAATTCACCAATTTTTTCTCTTGTAATACTAGCTTCCATCGCATCATCATGCATTGCTAAAGTAATACCTAAAGAATTAAGTTTTGATGTAAAGAAATTTAGAATGCCTTTAACAAGAAATGATTTAATACTAATTTTACCAATATTGACTTCTTTTAAGCCAACTGTAAATTTTTCTTGATCAATATTTAATGTAAGTTTACCTTTAATTAAGGTTTGACGTCCAAATACCTTCATTGGAACATTTAAATAATAATTTTCTTCATCAAGTTCAAGATAACAACTTATTACTTCTAAAGATTTAGAAGAAGGAATAATTTTACTAACTGCATAACTTATTTCATTTAAATCATATTCATTTAATGAAAGTTCTGCTTTACCTGTTGTTTTTGTATTATCTAATGCTAAAGCCAAATGTTTATTGACAGCTTCTGATAAAGAAATATTTTTTTCAATTATATCTGGATTAGTATTATCTGTATCATCTTTCATTCTTACATAGACAAAGACTGTTAGGGCTACTGCCGCAATAATAATAAATAAAACAATTCCTAAAATTATTTTAATAAATTTTTTCATAACTTTTCCTCACCTCTATTATATCACATTTGTAAATAGAATAATAAGAATAAGAAAAACACCAAGAAAACTTGGTGTTCTATTCTATAAATTTAAATAACGTTTCTTTAAATATTCCTTAACATCTTCTGTTAAGTTTTCCGCAACTTCACCAAGTGTTAAGAATTGATATTCTAAACTAACGCCTTCAGGCAAATGTAATTTTTGGAATAATTCATTAGTTTTTTCTTCAATTCGTTTTGCTTCAAGTAAATATTCTTTATTAAATTCTTTTAAATTTTCATATTTTGAATCATCTTTTAAATTATAGGCAATATAAAGAATATTAACTTTTTTATTTTGATATTCTTCAGGGGTTGCTAAAATATCACTATAAACAGCGGTAATAGTTTTTAATAAATCGGTTAAATCAAAATAAACACTGCCTACTTTTTTAGCATAATCTCTAATAGCAGCTTTACTTTCTTCATCATTAAATAAGAAACGTTCACCATATTGGAAAGCCCATAGACCAGGTCTAGTTGGTTGATAGAATTGTTCTAATAATCTTGTTTGAACAAAATCAACCGAATCTTCATAATTAATTTCAGCCGCAAAAAAAGCTTTTGGTGCACTTATTTCTTCAGGACGATCACGAAGTGGTTCAGGAACTAAACTTTCAAATTCTAACGCATATGTTACTTGACTTTCATCAACACCAAGACCACTAATAATATTAATAGCTAACGCATCAGCAGAATTAACCGCATTTAATTTAGGTGGATATACAACACCTGTTTTATTATTTTTGTGCCATAATACATATTCATTATTAATTTGATTGTAACAGCTTAACGCATATTGAAAAGAATCATTACAGAAATTATCTTTGATATTAGCTACATAGCCATCAAAACGGGGAAAGAAAAAGACATTTTCACCCATTAAGGAATTCATATCTTTTGATAAAGCTTTTCTTTCTTCATCAATCTTATTATTCCAAATACGATAATATTCTGGTCCTTTCGTACCCATATTCATCTTAATCTTTCCTTCTTGGACAAGACCACTTAAGATTAAGAATAAATCTTGATCATTCATTTCTTCTTTTAAAGCTACACTTAAACGTGTTTGCGAAATAGGGGTAAAAGGAATTAATTCCATTACATTTTTAATTTGTTCTTCCTTAGTTAACATTATTTTTTTCTCCTTTATCATACTTCAATAATATACCACTTTATGAATTATTTTTCAATGAAAGAAATCATTTATTTTTTTCATGAAAACATAGTCAAAGTTTTCAGTGCACTTTAAGCTTTTTATTCCTAATTTTAATAATTATTTTTTTTATTATCTTATAATATTTTCTATTATTAAGTAAAAAAGACCCCTTCTTTTGACTAAATAAACATCTTTTATTAGTCAAAGAAAAGGGGTTATTTTAATTAATAAGTATCAGGAGTTGTCGGTAGGGTCCACATATCAAAATATTTATTTAAGATATCACTAACTTCACCAGTATCAAATAAAAGATGTTTTGAAATATTCCACCAACCTCCAGCACCATAATGAGAACCATTACCAAAATAAATCGAATATTTTTCATAATCATCCTTACATAATAAATTTCTATCTTGACAAGATCTTAATACTTCAAGACCCACTGGCGATAATTTATAAGAATAATTTGCTAAATAACGTTCTTCTACATTAAAATCAGAATTAGATGTATCGATTCCCTTAAATAACGCATGAAGAATTTCAAAACTAATTATTGAAGGTATAGTTGAATCATTATATTTAGGTATAACAAAACAAGTATTTGATCCATATGGAATTCGATATTTATTATAAGTAATACCATAAAGTGGTTTTTGATTGATTAAGATTTCTTCACCATATTGATTTTTTAAAGTTTCACCAACATATTTTTCATCTCCATTAACAGTTACATAACTATATGGCGAATAATGATATTCTAATGTCTCTTTATATTCATCAGCCATTGGATATGGAACAAGACCAATATTTCTCATATTCTCTAATTTTTCATTATTCTTTAAATAATATAAAAGGATCGAATTAAATAAGATATGATTTTGATCAAAGCTTGATGCTACTTCTTCATTAACTGAATATCTTGCATAATAACCATTGTTTAAATAATTACGAAGTTCTGTCACTGTATCTGCTACATATTTACTCTTAAGCATTACTCTACCAGTTGAAGCGTTCGCAATACTACCACCACGTCCATAAACAAATCCCGGTATGAGAAGGGCTGGTTCTCCAGCTAATATCTTATTATTATCCTTTTTTATAATAGAATAAGCATTATCAATATATTCTTTAAATTTTCCGATTGTCCATTCACCCTTAAGCCATAATTCACCAGGATCTTCAAGACCATATTCATTAATGAAAGCATAACTATAAATTAAATATTTATCAGCTCTTGGCACATCCACACTATAACCATATGTTGAACTATATTGTTTAATAAGAGGATTAATAAGTTCATTAAATTGAACTTTTTCTTCATTATAAGTCAATTTATCCGCAAGACCACTTAAGCCATTATCACTTAAAATTGGCACTAAATTATTCAAAGCATTATTATCTTTATCAAAAAGGATACTTCTTAACCAAGCAGAATTAATTTCTAATAAATTAATTCCTTTATTTTGTAAAGTTCCATCCTCAATTCCATTTTTAATATAATCGATACGTTTAGGACCATAACTTTCATCAGTTTTATTATATTGTTCAAAGACAATATCGAGATTATATAAATTCTTTAAATGATTAATAAGTTTCATCTTTTGTTCTTTATCAGCACCAGTATAATAAATATAAAAAGGATCATAAGTAGCTAAAGATGATACTTTAATGACAAATTTATTACCATCGCCATTAAAGTCATGATTATCAATTTCCCATTTGCAGGTATTTTCCGGTTCGACAATTTTATAGACAGCAGTTAAAATTATATCTTTATCGATACCTATTGGTAAATTTTGATAAATTCTTTCTTTATTATCATCAATATAATAACCAAGAAAAACATCATTATCTCTTTTTAATGGTGGAAGGCTAAACATTACTCTACCATCATGTTCATAGCGAACTTGATCAGGATAAACAAATGTACCACCATCAAGAACATAACTAATTTTAAAATGATTCTTCTTATAATATAAAGAAAAGACAGTTGAACCATCACTTAAAATTTTTTGGCTTAAAACATTATCTGTTAAAGCTGTATAACCTAATATTTTTTTTGGTTTAATTATAACATCACTATCAGGGATAGCTAATTGAATATCCGAATAATTTAATAAATATTCACCTGGTTGATTATCTTTTTCCAAATAATAATCAATTCGATATCTAACTAAATTTGTTTCTTTAAATTCAATATGAATATGGCAATCATCTTCAATCACAAAAGGAAATGATACTTCTTTATCATTTAAATATACTTTATCAATATCATTATCTAAATGAATAAATAATTTTAATTTTCTTTCATCAACACTGGTGCCAACTGCCACGCTCAATGATTTATCAGCTAAATTAACATTAGTTGTGAAATTAATCAGACAATATTTAACCTTCTTAATTGTTATTTCATATGGTTTATTATCATTTTCCACAAATAAATAATATTTATTAACTTCTTTTGTTAAATCAACATCTTTATCATCAATTTCGTCATTGCCTTCAATATCACTAGTTATTTTATATCTAGTTTCTTTGGAAAAATGTAAATTGTGTTGTAAATCATATTTTGCATTTTGTTCATCTACTTCAATATTACATTGATAATTTTCTACTTTAATATCGGCAACACTATCTAAGACAGCTTCATCTTTAATAATATCGGGATTATTAGTGACTGGACTATCATCATTTTGTTTGTTTTCTTTTGTTTTACAAGAAAAAGTTAATATTAACAAAATAGCAATAATTAATAATGAACATTTTTTTATTTTTTTCATGTTTTTATTCCTCCACTTATTATACGTAAGATACAACAAAAAAGAACAAAATTTTATAAATTATTTTTTATGAATTCTTTTATTTCATTCCATACATCATTTCTTACTGAAGAATAATCGATATTAGCCATCACAAAACCAGTACGATTTCCTGTATCATGACAAGTACCAACTAATTTTGTTCCATATACTTTTTCTTTTTCGATCGCAATTCTTATCGCATCCGTAATTTGAATTTCTCCACCAACACCATAAGTAATTTCTTTTAGATATTTAAAGACACTACTACCTAAAATATAACGACCTAAAGCGGCACAATTTGATGGGGGATTATCTTGCGGTTTCTCTACCATACCATCAAGTAAGAAAGTCGTATTATGATAATCTTTTCCAGATACAATACCATAACGTTTTGTTTCACTAAGTTCTACTTCCTTAACCCCAATATAATAGCCAGGATTCTTTTCGTATTCTTCTTTTAATTGACCAATCCCAAACGGAATATCTTCTTTACAAAGAATTGGATTATCACCTAAAATTACCCCAAAATCTTCTCCTTGACAAGCTTCTTCACAACAGGCAATCGCATCACCAAGACCTTTTTGGCTAGTTTGAATAACAAAACTTAATTTAATTTTTGCTAATAAATCTTTTAATTCTTTTACTTCTTTTTTATCTTTAAATTTTTCTATCGTTTTTTCGTCCTTTAAAGTTAAATAATCTTTAACACTTTCTTGACTCTTACTCATAACGATAATAACTTCTTTAATATCGGCTTTGATGGCTTCCTCAAGTAAATATAAAATAACTGGTTTATCTACTAAAGGTAACATTGCTTTAACGATACCGAGAGTTGCGGGGAACATCCTTGATCCGTATCCCGCAATAGGAATAACAACTTTATTAATCTTTTTCATAATTTTCTCCTTTTATTTGTATTCTTAAATTTTTTAATATCATTTTCTTTTCATCACTAATTCTAAAAGAATCAATCATTTTCGAAATAGCTTTTAATTTAGTATTATAAGTGATTAAGTTAGATTTTAATACCTCAATTACATCATCAAAACAACTAATACCGTATTCTGCTATGTTCCACGCAATGGCCATCATCACATAATAATTATCATCTTGAAGATATAATTCTTTTATTTTATCAAAGCTACTAGCTAAACGATAAAATTTTAAACCAATGACATACGCAAAACGTTTTGCGTATGGATGGGATGATTTAATTAATTTCTTGGCATATAATAGATAGATTTCAAAATCTACTTTTTTTAAATATTGATTTACTAAATCGGTTGTCATCCAACTTAAAGGAACATTTCTATTTAAATAAATAAATTCCATTTGTTCTCTAAAGGTTTTTAGTCTTTTAAGGCCTATACCAAAATAAGCTATTTGCATTTCCACAGATTCATTTAAATCGAGCTCGGCAATATTAAAATCTTCTTTTTGGTAATATTTATTAATTGCCTCTTTTAAATATTTTGTTTTAGTATTCGCACCTTTAATTAAATGATCTAGTCCTATCATATTATGATATTGTAAATCAGGGTTTAAAGTTTGATATAAATCAAAGCGAAATTCATCTAATAATTTTTTATCCATATTTTATTGTATCATATTTAAAAAGAAAAAACCATTTATTAAATAATATAGCACCAAGTACAATCCTTGGTGCTATCATATTATAGATGTTTTATAATTGTTAAAATATTATGATTATTAAATCTTTCATATTTTATATCATCACTTAAATTTTTAACTAATTTGATACCAAATCCACCCACACTTAATTCATCATCTATACCTGTAATATATTTATCATCATTTTCTAAAGGATTAAATTCCTTTCCATCTGTTTCAAGAATAATTTTAAGATTGTTATCCAGAATTTCTAATGATAAATTTAATTGTAGATTACCAACATTTTCATAAGAAATTGCATTATTTAAGATTTCATCTAAAATAATACCAATTTCAGAAAGACGTTTTTTATCAATAAAACCATATTTAGAATTTACTTTTTCCATTATTTCATCGATAACATCAAGTTTTGGACCATGATAACTAAATTTTAAATTATTTTTTTCTAGCTCTAGAATTACCATTGTAACATCATCAAAGGCGTCTAAATCTTTAGTGAATTCTTGTAAACCATTATCTAATTTCTTTAAGACTATTTCGATATCATTATCCTTATTTTCAAGTAAGATTTGTTCAATTCTTTGATAACCAAATTCTTCTTTTTCTATATTGATTGCTTCATTAAGACCATCAGTAAACATAAATAAGCGATCATTAGTTTCTAATTTTATTTTTTCTTCTTGATATTCAAAATCTTCTAAACCACCTAAAACAAAATTAGCTTGGCAATCAAGTTTTTTTACCACTCCATTTTTAATTAAATATGGTTTTTCATGTCCCGCGTTAACATATTTTAATTCTAATGTTTTAAGATTTAAAATACCAATAAATGATGTTATAAATAAACCTGCCTCATTATTAATAAGTAAATTATTATTTACTTCAAAACAAGCATCTTTTAAACTTAATTTAGCTAATAATTTATTACGTATTAATTCTTTGGCCCGCATCATAAATAAAGCAGCGGATATTCCTTTACCAGAAACATCACTAATTACAAAAGCTAAATGATCATCATCAAGATAAAAATAATCATAGAAATCACCACCAACCGCTTTAGCTGGTTTAATCAACGCTTGTAAAGAAAGATTTGCTATTTTAAAACTTGGAGACGGTAAGGTTGCTAATTGTATTTGACTAGCTAAATTTAATTCGGTATTAATACGCATTTTTTCTTTAGCATCAAGAGCTAAACGATTAGTATAATCAATCATTTCATCTTCCATTAAGGAAATCTTTTTCCCAAGTTCCCCTAATTCATCTTTTGATTTGACATCAATTTCAATCTTTTTAATATTTCCTTCTTGTAACGATACAGTAAATTGTTCTGTTGCTTTATGAAGTTTAGTGATATTTTTAACAACTGTAAGATGGGCAAGTACCGCATAAACAATAACTAAAATCACCACTGCTATGCCAAGCGCTATTATTTCGGTTTTAAAGAAATATTCCAAATTGTTTTCTACTAAATGTTCATCATATTCGAGATAAACAGTACCAATAAGATTACCATCAAGAATTATATCTAATTTCTTATAATAATTTATACTAATTGGTGATTCATTATTATCTTCATCACGCGCAGCAAAATAAGAACCTAAAATACGGCTTGAAGTTCCCACATCATTATTCAATTGATATTGGAAATCGACTAAAATAATTTCCCGATTTCTTGCTTCATCTTTATAAGTAATATAGGCAATCTTACCATCGGAATTGATGACCATTTGTGATAACATACCAGAAATATTTAGATAACGGGTCTTGTTATTTAATTTATCATAACTCATTCCGAGTGTTCCTTCTTTTACATAGAAGGCATCATATTTATTTTGATAATAATTAAGACGATCCTGTAAATCTTCAAATTCTGGTTCATCCGGATCAGAATCATAAATTGGTTGAACAATATCTTTAATCGCTTTTAAATCATTTTTTAAATCATCATTAAAATCCGCCTTTAAATTATTCAATGATTCCTGAACAGATTGATTTAAATCACTTTTAAGCCGGTCGCGGTAAATATTAAATGATAATATAAAAGCCACTAACATTAAAATAAAAGAAAGTGAAGCTCCTAATAAAATAATCTTTGTTCTAATTTTAAATTTCATATTTTTCCTATTTAATATTTAAAATATTAATAAAGCCGGTTACTTGAAATACTTCTCTTACAATTTCATTAATATTATGAATTTCTAATTCTTTATTTTCTTTGCCTAATTCCTTTTTAAGTCCAAGTAAAAGTCTTAAACCAGCTGAAGAAATATATTCTAAATCTTTAAAATCCATAATTACTTTATTTTCTTTAATTTCTTCTTTTTTTATCCTTTCATCAAGTTCTAAAGAAGTGTTCGTATCAAGACGACCTGCTAATTCAATAATTAAAGAATCTTCATGTTTAATTGTAATTTCCATTTTTAATCTCCTTTATTTCTAAATCAAAATCACTATTTTTTAAACAAATTGTGTAAATATAATCTTTGTAAAGCCTTTGTTTTATAAAATATTTTTCATTATTATAATAAATAATGTTATTATTTTTCGTTGTTATTATATCTTTTAGATCATTAATTAGACCAATTCCGATATTTTTAACAATACTTTCTTTAATAGTCCATATTCGATAAAAATCTTCTTTGGTTTTACATTCTTCTTTTTCTTTTTCATTTAATATTAAATCATAAATATTAGTATCTATTTCTTTAATCTTTTCAATATCCACACCGATTTCATAAT
>CAMODB010000016.1 GCA_946611195.1 uncultured Bacillota bacterium | reverse complement strand
AATAATGGTCATATTTACAAAGCTGAAGTTAATCAAAATGGGTATATTTGTCGTAGAGATATATATGTTAGTTAGTTTGAGATAATTATTTATGAAATAATGACTAATAATTAAATATGATTAATAGTTGTAAACTAAATTAATCTCATCGAAATTAAGAGAAACTTACACGTTTTTCTAAGAGTGTCCTTTCATTGTTTGTAATATTAATAACACAACAAAACAATGGTATTAGGAATAAAAAAATTTTTAAGTAATTTAAATAATAAAAAAGGAGATAAAAGTTAATGGGTTTTTTTGCTAATTTAAAGAAAAAGAAAGAAGAAAAAATTAAAGCAGCCGAAGAACAAAGAAAGGCTGAAGAGGAAAAAAGAAAGGCTGAAGAAGAACAAAGAAAGGCTAAAGAGAGACAAGACCTTATCGATAGACTTGGTCTATGTTTAGACTATAAACATATGAAGTTTGAAGAGCAATATACTAAAGCATGGGAAAACGATGCAGAGTATGGAAAAGGTCATTATGATAAGAAAACTTACAGACGTTTTTATAATATTTATCATCCTGAAACAAAATATATGGATGTGCCATCTATTTTGTTAGGAGACATATTACAGGATATAGACTGTCCATGTAATGCTTTAGACTATGTAGGACCAACTGAAATTGTAATAAAGTGTTTAACTATTCTTGGAACTGATTATCATATCAATGATGATGGAGAACCAGAACCATGTGAAAGAATAATGGAAGTAGAAGACTTAATCGATGAAGAAAAAAATCCATTGTTAAAATTTTTGTCTACATTTGATGCTTTCATGTATGAAGATGATGAAGTTGGTAGCATAAAAGATAAATTTAGTGTGTGGTATGATTGTTTACTTTATGTTAATAACTGTATTATATGTGAAAACTTAGATGTTTTAGAAAAAGACAAATGGCTTTTTGATGAGAGCACTTTTATAAACGATTTTGGAGTATTAAAAAGTGAAAAATCATTTTTAAAATATGCTGCTACAAAAGCAACATACAAAGACGTATTTGATAGTGCATTTGAGAATAAAATGAAAGAACAAGATTAAAACTTTACAAAAAACAAAATACTTGACTTATCATTGATGGGTAGTATAATTAAAGAAAGAGAATTAGATGATTTATGGATAGATATTATATAAGGAGGTGGGAATGTGCCGATAATTGCATATGACAAAAATGGTAAAGTATATTATGATTATGACAATAGAAGGTTAAATTATGTTGCTGATGGAAGTTTTGTATCAGTTTCAGGAAATTTTATTGTGTACAAAAAAAATAATGGTCATATTTACAAAGCTGAAGTTAATCAAAATGGGTATATTTGTCGTAAAGACATATATGTTGGTTAGTTTGAGATAATTATTTATAAAATGGCAATCATTGAATTTGTTGAATAATCAATAAATATTTGAAATAAAATAGACAAGATTTAATCTTGTCTTTTTTGTTAGCCTTGTATTAACATTTTTTTAGTATTTATGGTATAATAGATAAAGATAAAAAAGAAAGGATGAAAATAGATGGAATATATTATTGATTATTTATATATTATACCGATAGCTTTAATTGCGATAATCATTCATGAATTATCACATGCTGTTGTTTCTTATGCCTTTGGTGATCCAACACCAAAATTAACTGGCCGCCTTTCTTTAAATCCTTTAAAACATTTAGATCCAATTGGTGTTCTAATGTTAGTTATATTTCATGTCGGTTGGGCTAAACCAGTTTTAATCGATTCAACATATTATAAAAAACCGCGTTTAATGATTGCGTTAGTATCCTTGGCTGGCCCATTATCTAATTTTATATTAGCCTTATTATTTGGCTTTCTTTATGTTCTATTCGCAGGCGTAATAAAATTAGATAATAAATTTATCGATATTGTTATTAAATTTTGTATTTATGGTATTATGATTAATACCGGACTTGGTTTATTTAATTTAATTCCAATTCCACCACTTGATGGAAGTAAAATCTTAGCTTCGTTTCTTTCATCAAATGCTAGAAGTTCATTCTTAAAATATGAAAGATATGGTATGTTCTTTTTAATTGGTATTGTATTACTTCTACAAATATTAACATATCTAGGTTTGCCATCAGTATTTGATTATGTTATTAATTGGTTTATTAATTTAAACATTAAATTATGGGTAACTATTTTATTATGACAAACAATAAAAAAAGAATTATTATCATCTCAATTATTTTTTTCCTTGTTTTAATAACATTAATAATTAGTCAAATAATAATAATTAATAATATTAATAAAATGAAAGATGATAAATTATATATATCAATTTACCAATACGAAGTAGAAAATTATAATATTGATTATAATACCAAAAGAAATCTTTATAAAAGAATAGAATTTAATATAGACACTAAATATACTGAAACAATTTATTCATTAGATAATAATTATTACAATAAAGTAGTAATTGAAAATGGTAAATGTTATGTCAGCGAAGCTAATTGTTTAAATCAAATCTGTTTAAAAAATGTTCTAACAATCGATAAAGACAAAGTAGGAGCTAAAACAATAGTTTGTATGCCAAGCGGTCTTTATATCGAATTAAGTAATTAAAAGAAAGGAAGTGATGGAAATGAAAATCAAATTAGATAATGTCAGTTTTTCATATAATGAAGAAAAAGTAATCTCTAATTTAAATCTTGAAATCGAATCATCTTCCATCACGGCTATTATTGGTCATAATGGAAGCGGTAAATCGACTCTCGCAAAATTAATAGTTGGACTCCTTGAGCCTAAAAAAGGAACAATATATTTAGATGATCAAGTCTTAAATGAAGATAGTATAAAAATCTTTAGAAATAAAATGGGAATTATTTTCCAAAACCCTGATAATCAATTTGTCGGCGTAACTGTAAAAGATGATATCGCCTTTGGTTTAGAAAACAAAAATATTGAAAGAGAAGAAATGATTCAAAAAATCCATAAATATTTAAAATTAGTAGGTATGGAAGAATATATAGAAGAAAGTCCAGAAAACTTATCCGGTGGTCAAAAACAAAGAGTTGCTATAGCGGGAGCTTTAAGCATGGAATGTGAACTTCTTATTCTTGATGAATCAACTTCAATGCTAGACCCGCTAGGAACAAAAGAAGTAGGCGAAACTATCAAAAAAATTAAAAATGAAGATAATAAAACAATAATCATTATTACTCATGATCTTGAAGAAGCAAGACTTGCTGATCGAGTAATAGTATTAAATAAGGGGAAAATCGTTAAAGATGGCACCCCTAAAGAAGTCTTTAGTGATGAAAATATCCTAATTAATAGTGGGCTTAAAACAATGGATTCTGTAAAAATCATTAATGACTTAAAAAATGTAGATTATAAAAATAAAAAAGAAATCGAGGCGGCATTATGGGAATTAACTTTCAAAATGTAGCCTTTAGATATAGCCCACTAGGTAAAGATGTCTTACAAGATATAAACCTTGAAGTTGAGGAAAATGATGAATTTGTCTTTATCTTAGGTCATACAGGTAGTGGTAAGAGTACTTTAGTTCAAAATATCAATGCCCTCCTTTTACCTTATAAAGGAAAACTAAATGTCATGGACCATCAAGTAATAACTAGATATCGCCATCCAATTAAATTAAATACAAAATTAAATAAAAAAAGATACAACTTAAATAAATCAAAACATCTGTTTGCTAAAAGCAATATTCCTGTTTATTCCAGAACATTAAGAAATATTCGTAAACATATCGGTCTTGTCTTTCAATTCCCAGAATATCAATTATTTGAATCAACCGTCTTAAAAGATGTAATGTTTGGTCCCAAGAATTTTAAATATTCCAAAGAAGAATGTGAAAGATTAGCCAAAGAAGCTTTAGAATTAGTAGATTTTCCTAAAGAATTATATGATAGAAGTCCATTCCTATTATCTGGTGGACAAATGAGAAGAGTAGCTATTGCGGGGATACTCGCAATTAATCCTGACGTAATAATACTTGATGAACCTACTGTTGGCTTAGACCCTAAAGGTAAAGATACTTTAATGAATTTATTAGTTGATATTCAAAAAAAGACGCATAAATCCATTATCATCATTAGTCATGATATGAATGTTGTAGCACGTTATGCTAAACGAATAATTGTAATGAAACAATCTAGAATCGTATATGACGGCGAAAAACGTCGATTATTCGAAGATTTAGATAAACTACATGAATATAATCTAGACTTACCAACTGTATCTGGTCTTTCAATGGAATTAAAGAAGAAAAATTTAATTAATTATAAACATCTTCCCTTAACTATTGAAGAACTTGAAACCGTTATAAAAGGTGGTGATATTTATGAATGATATCGCCTTAGGTCAATATGTTCATAAAAATAGTATTATCCACTCCTTAGATCCGAGAACCAAATTTATTTGTTTATTGATCCTAATGATTTCAATTTTCTTAATTCCTTCACCTGCTGATTATAATCCGAAAATATCCTTTATAATTTTGGGAGGGTTTGCGTTAATAATATTGATCGTGGTAATACTTACGAAAATATCACCTCTTAAATATTTAAAGAGTTTGATGCAAGTAATTTTTATTGTGTCCTTTGTCTTTATTGTTCAAATGTTATCTAAACCAAGTGATGAAACATCACTACTTGACTTAAATATTAAAGTATCGATTATTAAAATAATCATTATTCTAACAGTCTTTGTTTTATTTTTTGTCTTTAGAAAGTTTTTACATTATAAATTAATTTTATTTATTACTTTATTAGTTTTATCAACTTATTTTCTAACTATCGATTTTGGTAAGAATTTATTTAAAGAAACACCAATTCTACATATATATAAATATGGTTTATATAAAGGTGCTTTCTTCTCTTTAAGAATTCTATTAGTTATAATGTTATCAACAGTAATGACCTTAACAACTAAACCAACTGATTTAACTAATGCGATAGAATGGTTATTACATCCTTTAACTTTTATTAAATTAAATGTTTCGATTTTCGCAATGATGATAAGTCTAGCTCTTCGTTTTATTCCAACATTATTTAATGAAGCTAATAAAATCTTAAAGAGTCAAGCTAGTCGTGGTGCCGATTTTAAAGAAGGACATTTAAAAGATCAAATCTTCCAAATGGTAGCTCTATTAATTCCGATGTTTGTAGTTAGTTATAAACGAGCAGAAGATTTAGCTGACGCAATGGAAGCACGTGGATATATACCAGGAGAAAGAAGAACTAAATTAAATATCTTAAGATTTAAATTCTCTGATTATTTAACATTTATATTATGTGTTGGTATCATAACTGGTATCATCCTTTTGAGGGTATTATAATGAGATATAAATTAACAATGAGTTATGATGGAAGTTATTTCCATGGCTTTCAAAGACAAACTAAAGATATATCTGTTCAAGAAACTTTAGAAAATGCTTTAACATTAATCTTTAAACAACCAATCATTATACATGGTTCAGGTAGAACAGATGCGGGAGTACATGCGTTAGGACAAGTAGCTCACTTTGATTCAGATCAAGAAATCCCGCCAACAAATTTAAAAAGAGTTTTAAATAAAAGAATCTATCCGCATATTGCGATAACAAATGTAGAAATAGTAGATGACAAATTTCATGCTCAAAAAAGTGCTGTCAAAAAAGAATATCATTATAAAGTAAGTATCAATCAATATGATCCTTTATTATATAATTATTATCTTTTCTATCATGACCGCATAGATATTTCTAAAATTAGAGAAGCAATGACTTATATCGAAGGTACTCATGATTTTAAGACTTTCGCAAAATTAAATAAGAAAGGTTCAACCATAAGAACAATCTATTCTTTTACCTTAGATGTAGAAGATGGAATCTTAACTTTTAAAATTGTAGGTAATGGTTTCTTATATAATATGGTAAGAATCATTGTTAGCCTAATGTTGAAAGTAGGAGAAGGAAAATTTGAACCAAGTCATATTAAAGAAATCTTAGAAGAAAAAAATCGGAAAGCTGCTCCATTTGTAGCAAGCCCTAATGGTTTATATCTTTATAAAGTTTATTATGAATAACACTAGATTATTATCATCTAGTGTTTTCCTTTTTTATTTACTTTTGAATTTTCGGTATTTTTAGTCAATTTTACTTTTGAATTTTCGGTAATTTTAACCAATTTTACTTTTGAATTTTCGGTATTTTTAGCCAATTTTACTTTTGAATTTTCGGCACTTTTGGTCAAAATTACTTTTGAATTTTTATTTCATTATTTTCATATCACTTTATAAATTTATGGATTTTTGATATAATTAATTATAAAGATAAAAAGAAGGTATATATATGCGTGGATTATTTATTACTTTTGAAGGAAATGATGGCAGTGGTAAATCAAGTGCTCTTCATACTATAATGGAAAAATTGCAAAAAAGTGGCTATGATGTTTTATATTCTAGAGAACCAGGTGGCAGTAAAGTTGCGGAAAAGATTCGTGAAGTTATTCTTGATAAAGATAATCTTGGTATGGATGATCGAACAGAAGCTCTTCTTTATGCCGCAAGTCGAAGAGAACATTTAGATAAAACAATTATTCCAGCTTTAAAAGAAGGTAAAATTATTCTTTGTGATCGTTATATTGATTCTTCACTTGCTTATCAAGGTTACGCAAGAAACATTGGTATTGATGAAGTATATAAGATGAATTTATTTGCGACTGAATCATTGTTGCCTGATTTAACTATTTTAGTATGTGTTCGTCCAGAAATTGGTATGCAAAGAATTAAAAAAGATAATCGGGAAATGGACCGTCTAGAACTTGAAAAGATGTCTTTCCATCAAAAAGTATATGAAGGTTATCTTGAACTTGCTAAAAAATTCCCTGAAAGAATTAAAGTAATTGATGGTGAACAAACAAGAGAAAAGGTAGTAGAAGACATTGAAAAAGTTCTTATGCCTCTACTAAAAGAAAAATATGACAATAAATGAAGTAATTAATCTACAGCCAGAAGTAATAAATCTTTTAAAAAATGCGAAAAGAAAAAATAAATTAGTCCATGCTTATTTATTTGAAGGAGATAGTGGTACAGGAACACTTGAAGCAGGTAAATATTTTGCGCAAATGCTCTTATGTGAAAACCAAGAAAATGATTCTCCTTGTCTTAAATGTAATACTTGTGAAAGAATAGAATACAATTCACATCTTAATGTTGTAATTATTGAAGCTGTTGGTGAAGTAATTAGAAAAGAACAAATCGAAAGTTTGATGCATGATTTCTCTTTTACCGCAATGGAAAAAGGACCACAGATATATATCATCAAAGATGCTGATAAAATGAATGCGGCAGCAGCTAATTCACTGCTTAAATTTTTAGAAGAACCAGCACCCAATCATTATGCTATATTAACAACTATTAATCATAAAAAGATCCTTGATACAATTTATTCACGTTGTCAACATCTTCATTTTAAACCAGCCTCAACGAATCAATTAATGCTTGATTTAATTAAAGAAGATGTCGATAGTGATTTAGCATATATTACTAGTAATATTACTAATGATTTAGTAGAAGCGAGAAAAATGGTTGCTGAAGGTAAATTAAATATGGTACTTAATCTCGCCAAGAAAGTATCCACTGCTCGCTTTAGAAAAAAAGATCCATATTTAGAATATTATCTAAATCGTAATATTTTACTTGATAATACCGATAAAAGATGGCATTGGATTTTCCTTGATACACTAATTCTTATTTATAAAGAAATGTTACTTAAAGAAAACAAGGAACCAATTAATCATTTTCAAAACCAACTTGATAGTATTAAAGAAGAACAATTAGATAAACAAGAATTAATAAAAATATTAAATATCTTAAATAATTATGAAGAACGTCTAAATTATAACGTTAATATTGACTTATTATACGCTAGTTTATTCTCTTCAATCTAGGAGGAATTATGACGGAAATAGTAGGTATTCAATTTAAAAATGCTGGTCGTGTTTATTATTTTTCACCAGGTAGTTTAGTCTTTAAACTTGGTGAATATGCGATAGTCGAAACAGTTAGAGGAATTGAATTAGGTAAAGTAATCATTGAAAATCGTTATGTCGATGATGATGAAATCAGTTATGAACTAAAACCAGTCATTCGTAAAGCTACTGATTACGATTTGAAACTGGATAAAAAGCATGAAGAGCTCGCCATTGAATCATTTGAAATTTTTAAAAATTGTGTTTCAAAATTAAATTTACCAATGAAACCATTATATGCAGAATATACCATTGATGGATCAAAAATCATCTTCTATTATTCGGCTGATGATCGGGTTGACTTTCGAGAATTATTAAAGATTCTAACACCTAATTTTAAATTAAGAGTAGAATTAAGACAAATCGGACCAAGAGAAGCTGCTCGTATTGTAGGTGGTATTGGTTCCTGTGGCCGAGTTATTTGCTGTAAATCAACTCTAAATAATTTTGATTTTGTAACTATTAAGATGGCTAAAGAACAAAACATGAGTTTAAATATCTCCAAGATTAGTGGACTATGTGGTAAATTAATGTGCTGTATCGGTTATGAACATGAATTATATAAAGCCTTAAGAGAAGAAATTCCTAATCCAGGGGAATTAGTAAAAACTCCTAATTGTCCATGTTGTAAAGTAGTAGATACTGATTATATTAAACAAATCGTTTCTTGCCAAGAAAAAGATGATACTCTTCCTGTAAAATATCCAGCTAAAGATGTTGAACGAATTGTTAAAAAGGATCCTAATATCGATGAAAGAGTTGAACAAATAACCGAAGAAACAGCTATCGAAGAAAAAATTGAAAACAATGAAAAACATAAGAAGATATATAAACCATTTAATAAAGATAAGAAAAAAGGAAATAAAAAGAAATAGTGAAAAATAATGAATTAGTGTTAAATGACCTTTTAGGTTATGAAGGTTTAAAAATTTATCAACGACCTGACATGTTTAACTTTTCTTTAGATTCAACAATTCTAGCTTATTTTATTAAGATTAATAAAAGCTGTAAAAAAATAATTGACCTTGGTTGTGGTAATGGATATATACCAATCTTTCTAACACTAAGAACAAAAGCTCATATTGATGGCGTCGACATTCAAGAAGAAGCTTGTGAACTAGCTAAAAAAAGTGTTGAAATTAATAAATTAGATAGTCAAATAAGTATCTATCATCAAGATTTAAAAACTATTCATGAAACCCTTGGTGTCGCAACCTATGATGTTGTAACATGTAATCCTCCTTATTTTATATATAAAGAGGATTCTTTCATTAATGAATCTATCTATAAAGTTATTGCTCGTCATGAAATCAAAGTAAAATTAGATGATGTTGTTAAAGAAGCCAATATTCTACTTAAAGAGGGTGGAACCTTTGGTCTAGTCCACCGAGTTGAAAGAATGTTAGATATCTTAGAAACTTTAAGAAAATATAATTTTGAGACAAAAAGAATTATTTATATATATCCCAAAACTAATAGTCCAGAAGCTCTTGGTATCTATATTGAATCAATAAAGAGTAAAAGAAGAGGTGGTTTAAAAATCTTACCACCCCTATATGTATATGATGAAAATAATAATTACACTAAAGATATCTTAAAAATCTTTAATTATAAGGAAAAGAAAAATGAATAGACAAAAATCCTTTCTCAATGATAAACCAACATTATATCTAGTTGGAACTCCTATTGGTAATTATGATGATATGACCATAAGAGCTATAAATATTTTAAAAGAAGTATCATTAATATATTGTGAAGATACGAGAATTACTAGCCAATTATTAAAACATTTCTCAATTAATACTCCTTTACGTTCTTATAATGTTATGACCGAAAATAAATTAACTGATAATTTAATTGAAGAAATAAAAAAAAGAGGTAAAGTAGCAGTAGTATCTGATGCGGGGATGCCATCTATATCCGACCCAGGATTCTTAGCAGCCCGCGAAGCTATCAAAAATGATATCAATGTTGTCGTAATTCCTGGTGTATCTGCTTCCCTTACAGCTTTAGCTGGTAGCGGAATAGAAACAAATCATTTCTATTTTTATGGCTTTTTAAATAGTAAAGAAAACAAAAGAAGAAAAGAAATAACGAGCCTTAAAGAAAGAAAAGAAACAATTATTATTTATGAAGCACCACACCGAATTAAAGAAACAATGCAGGATTTATATGACATTTTAGGTGACAGATTCATCGTTTTATCGAGAGAATTAACCAAACATTATGAAGAATATATAAGAGGAAATATTTCTGAAATTATCCCTATTTTAGATGAAATAAAAGGGGAAATGGTAATCATAATTGAGGGTAAAAAGAGTGATGAATTAGTTGATAAATTAAATGAAATGTCTTTAAAAGATCATTATGAATTCTATCTAAAAGAATTAAATGACCCGAAACTTGCCTACAAAAAAGTAGCAGAAGATTTAGGAATATCCAAGTCAAGAGTCTATAATGAATTAAATAAGAATAGGAAATAATTATAAAACAAAAAAGGAGAAACGTATGAAGAAAATACTCTATTTAGTCTTAACAATTGTTTCAATTATGGGTATAGTTTTATCATTTTTCATGCCGATTTTTAAATTTAATGATGAAAAAATCAGTAAGAATGATGAACAATATATTGCGTTAATGACTTCCAATGAATATCGAACTCTAGCTTTAGATGTTAATTATAATCAATTAGAAAAAGATGGTAAAACAAAAGCTAATGAATATATCAATGAAACATTAACTAAATATCATTCATTAATCAACGCGGATAAAATTGGTTATTATGATAAATATGCTTATAAAATCTTAAATATGATTTATCAAGAAAAACATCCTGGTAGTAGTCCTTTAAACGAAGAAAGTAGTGCTGATGCGGTTAAATCAATAGAAATAGTTATCATTGATGATATCGGTGAGAATGCTTTTAAAGACAAAAAAGATAATTATGTTGATCAAGAAATCAATAAAGATATCGAAAAAATGTATAAAGATTTTTTAATTTCGCTAGGCTTTGATACTTCAACAATGAACAGTGAAGAAATCATAAGTAAAGGTACAGAATATGCAATCATCGGTACTAAAGGCTTAATATTAGATGATTTATTCTTAATAAGTACGGATTTACCTGATTATGATGAGGAATTAATAAATGAAATCATTAAAGATACCACGACTAAAGGAATGATGTTAACACAACTATTTAACACATTTAAATATGGTTATCAGATTGATAAAGCTGTTTTTAATAAAGAAGAATACAAAGATTTAAGCTTCTTTAAAAAATTAGGAGCGGTAAGAAATGATGAAAATTATTATAATCCATTACCAATAATTCTCTATTCTTTAGTCTTTTTAGTAATAATTATTAATTTATTGATTCTCTTCTTTAATGGCCTTAAAGGAATCAAGGGTAAAAAACGTCCTAAGACTTTCTTTAAATCAACTGTCATGTCTATTCTTACCATCGGTTTACTTTTAAGTAGCACCTTAATACCAGAAAAAATATATATGTCTCATCATAGTGAAAATATGACAAGACTACTTGATATGTTACGTTGTACAGATTTCACACTTCTACTTTATATTTACATTGGTATTTTCCTTTACTCTTTAGTCTTAGGAATTATTTCAATCTTCTTTAAATTCGGTAAAATAAAAGATAAATCGAAAGATAAAAACAAATAATATTAAATAAATTTTGTAAAAAAAGCGTAATTATTTTATTCAAAAGTTTATATTACTTTAAAAAAAATAACAAATATGATATAATAGTTTGTAAAAATAAATAGGAGGAAATATTTATTATGTCTGAAAAAGTTTTCCAATCAATGGATGGAAACCAAGCCGCTGCTTGGTGTGCTTATGCATTTACTGAAGTAGCCGGCATTTATCCAATTACTCCTTCATCCCCAATGGCTGAGTATTTGGAAGAATGGGCATCAAAAGGAAAGAAAAATCTTTTCAATATGCCTGTTAAAGTAGTTGAAATGCAATCAGAAGCAGGTGCTGTAGGTAGCGTTCATGGGTCTCTACAAGCAGGTGCATTAACTACTACCTTTACTGCTTCACAAGGTTTATTACTTAAAATTCCTAACATGTACAAAATCGCAGGTGAATTATTACCAGGTGTTATTCATGTAGCTGCTCGTGCATTAGCTGCTCAAAGCTTATCAATCTTCGGTGATCACCAAGACGTTATGGCATGTCGTCAAACTGGTTTTGCAATGCTTGCAACATCATCAGTACAAGAAGTAATGGATTTAGCTGGTATAGCTCATTTAGCTGCTATCAAGACTTCTGTTCCATTTATGCATTTCTTTGATGGATTCCGTACATCTCATGAAATCCAAAAAGTAGAAGTAATGGATTATAGTGTCTTCGATCGTCTACTTGATAAAGAAGCTGTTGAAGCTTTCCGTAAACGTACATTAACATTTGAACATCCGGTTACTCGTGGTACTGCTCAAAATGATGACGTTTATTTCCAAACAAGAGAAGCATCTAATAAATTCTATACACAAGTACCAGATGTTGTAGCTGAATATATGAAAGAAATCAGCAAAGTAACTGGTCGTAATTATGCACCATTCGTTTATTATGGTGCTCCTGATGCAACAGACGTTGTTATCGCAATGGGTTCTGTATGTGACACTTTAAAACAAGTTGTTGATTACTTAAACAGCAAAGGTAAGAAAGTTGGTTGTGTCAATGTTCACTTATATCGTCCATTCTCTACTAAATACTTCTTTGATGTATTACCTCAAACAGTTAAGAGAATTGCGGTATTAGATCGTACAAAAGAACCAGGTTCTGAAGGTGAACCATTATACTTAGATGTTTGTGCAGCCTTCAATGGTCGTAAAGCTCCATTTATCATCGGTGGTAGATATGGATTATCTTCAAAAGATACTACTCCTGCCCAAATGATTGCCGTATATTCTCACTTAGCTAAGAAAGGCTGGAATGGCTTTACAGTAGGTATCGAAGATGACGTAACTCATTTATCAATTCCAGTTGGTAAAGAAGTTAAACTTCTTGCAAGAGCTACTGAACTTGTATTCTGGGGTCTAGGTAGTGATGGTACTGTAGGTGCTAATAAAAACACTATTAAGATTATCGGTGATAATACAGATCAATATGCACAAGCTTATTTTGCATATGACTCTAAGAAGAGTGGTGGTGTAACAAGAAGCCATCTACGTTTTGGTCCAGATCCAATCAATGCTCCATATTTAGTATCAATGGCAGACTTCGTATCTTGCTCCCTTGAAGCTTATGTAGAAAAATATGATATGTTATCCGCATTAAAAGATGGTGGAACATTCTTACTAAATACAGTTCATTCTAAGAAAGAAATTGAAGCACATTTACCTAACTTCTTCAAGAAGCAATTAGCTGAAAAACATGCTAAATTCTATATTATTGATGCTGTAAACTTAGCTCGTCAAATCGGTTTAGGTGGAAGAACTAATACAATTCTTCAATCAGCATTCTTTAAATTAAATGAACAAATCATGCCTTATGAAACAGCTGTTGAATTAATGAAGAAATATGCCTTCAAAGCTTATTCTAAGAAAGGTCAAGATGTTGTTGAACTTAACTACAAAGCTATCGAAATCGGTGGTTCTAAATTAGTAGAAGTTAAAGTTAAACCAGCTTGGAAGAAATTAGAAGTTGAACAAGTTAAAGTTGATGAATCAAGACCTTATTTCGTAAGAACAATCGCTGATCCAGTTAATGCAGTTAAAGGTTATAATTTACCAGTATCAGCCTTCAATGGTTATGAAGATGGTACTCAACCAGCTGGTACAGCTGCTTATGAAAAACGTGGTACAGCTAACTTCGTTCCAGAATGGGATGCAAATCAATGTATTCAATGTAACCAATGTTCATTTGCTTGTCCACATGCCGTAATTAGACCATTCCTTGCCACTAAAGAAGAAATGGCTAAAGCTCCAGAAGGCACAGTTACTCTACCTGCAATTGGTAAAGGCTTAGAAGGATTAACATTCTCAATGCAAATCTCTACTCTTGACTGTACTGGTTGTGGTGTCTGTGTAAATCAATGTCCTGGTAAGAAAGATAAAGAAGGCAACCAAGTTAAAGCTCTTAAACTTGTTCCAATTGAACAAGCTCTTAACGATGGTCAAGCTGAAAAAGCTAAATATTTCTTTAATGAAGTAAGTTATAAAGATAACTTAGTAGATAAGATGAGTAATGCTAAGAATTCTCAATTTGCACAACCATTATTTGAATTCTCAGGTGCTTGTGCTGGTTGTGGTGAAACTCCATATGTTAAACTTCTTAGCCAATTATTCGGTGATCATATGGTTGTTGCAAACGCAACAGGATGTTCATCAATCTATTCTGGTTCCTTCCCTTCATCTCCATATACAGTAGATAAAAATGGTCATGGTCCAGCTTGGGCTAATTCATTATTCGAAGATAATGCTGAATATGGTTTCGGTATGTTAGCTGGTGATTCTGCTCTAAGAGACCAAATCGCAACATTAATGGAAGAAGCTCTTGAAAAAGGTCATGAAGGCCGTATTAAAGAATTATTCCAAGAATGGCTTGAAAATAAACAAAGTTATGAAGTAACTCGTAAAGTAGCTAACGAATTAGTACCATTACTTGAAGAACATGCTAAGAAAGATGATTGTGAAATTGCTAAGAGAATCTTATCTCTTAAAGATCATCTTGTTAAGAGAAGTCAATGGGTTATCGGTGGTGACGGATGGGCATACGATATCGGCTATGGTGGTCTAGATCATGTTATTGCTAACCAAGAAGATATTAATATCCTAGTTATCGATACAGAAGTATATTCAAATACTGGTGGTCAATCATCTAAAGCTTCTCCTACTGCTTCTATTGCAAAATTCACAGCAAGTGGTAAGAACGGTAAGAAGAAAGACTTAGCTGCTATCGCAATGTCTTATGGTCATGTATATGTAGCATATGTAGCTCATGGTGCAAGCCAAGCTCAAATGTTAAAAGCTATGAAAGAAGCAGAAGCATATCCAGGTCCATCAATTATCATTGCTTATGCTCCATGTATTAACCATGGTGTTAAGAAAGGTATGGGTAAATCACAAATTGAAGCTAAACTTGCAGTTGAATGTGGTTATTGGACTCTACTTAGATTTGATCCAAGACTTGCAGAACAAGGCAAGAACCCTCTACAAATCGATTCGAAAGAACCTGATTGGGAAAAATATGATGAATATCTAATGGGTGAAACTCGTTATGCACAATTAAAGAGTATCAATCCTGCTAAAGCTGAAGAATTATTAAAGATTAATAAAGAAGAAGCTCAAAGAAGATATTCAATGTATACAAAATATCTTTCAATGGATTATTCAAAATAAGACATAATAAATAGAAGAAGTTGAGTTTTACACTCAACTTCTTTTTATGACAATTATCCAATAATGTTAAATTTCTAAAGCAATCAAATAGAAAAAAAGAGAAAAAAGGTCTATAATTTAAACGAAATATTTGAAAGGAGAGAAATATTTATGAAAAAGTTTGTTAAAATTTTTACATTAGTTGTTGCATTATTTGCTATCCTTGCTGTTGCATCATGTGCTCCTAAAGATGGCGCTGCTGCTAAAGAAAAGCTTACTAAAAAAGGTTACGACGTTGTTTTAGATTCTTCAATTGAACCTGCTATAATTAAAGTAGCAACTAAGAAAAACGTTGACGTTTGTGTTACAGCTACTAAAACAGAAAAAAATAAAGATGGTGAAGATGTAACATATACTTTACATGCAGTATTATTCACTTCAAAAGCTGACGCTAAAGCTTCTATTGAAGCAGTAGAAGATAGAGCAAAAGAAAATGGTGAAAAGACTGAAGTTAAACAAAGTGGCAAATGGCTTTATTACGGTAGTGAAAAAGCTATGAAAGATTTTGCTTAATTAATAAGTAACTAATTTTATAAAAATATCAGGTTTATTCCTGATATTTTTTTTGACTATTACCCTGCTATATGTTATAATATAATAGATAGAGGAATAATAAAATGAAAAAAATAGGCCTTTTTTTATTAATATTATTTTTAATTTTCATCACATCATGTAAAGAAAAAAGTTTCGATGATAAATTTAAAACCATCAAGGTGGGTTATAGTTATGATAAAGTCGTTGAAATTTTAGGTAAAGAAGAAGATAGTGATGAATTTAACAATAATGAAGAATATTATAAAGTATTATATTGGTTTGTAGGTGATATTAGTACTATCTCACAAGCCGAAGCTGTTTATAAAAAACGAAATATTCCAACCAAATATTATTGCATCATTTTAAAATCAACTGATATGATAAATTACCAAATCGAAGAAAAAGAAGATATCTTTACAAGTAGCTGGGGTGTTAAATAATGCGTTATAACAATAATCCAAAAGAAGATTTAAGAAAAAATAATCCAAGGAAATTTGCACCAATACTTAATACAATCTTTAGTGGTATTATAATTATTGTCATTATTATTCTAAAAATATTTACTGAACATGTTAGTTGGCCACTCTTCTTTGCCTTCTTAATTGTTTTAATCATGTTTCCCATTGCTAGTTGGTATAATTTCTATTTTTCAAGAAAAACAAAAACAAAAATGCTTAAAACATATGAAGAAGAAACTAATCTAATCGTTGAATATTTAAATCATCAAAAGAATTTTATTTGTTTTAATAAAGAAATGAACCGTGATATTTCTACTTCATTTACGAGAGTTGATTCCATCGATTTAAAATTTAATTACAATAGTGAAGTATCAAGTTTTGGTTTTCCCGATTCTAATAATGCATTAGTATCCATTGGTATTGGTTTTACTAATTTAGTAGTCGACCCCAAGACTTATAATGTAATTGGTTTATGTGGCCTTGCGCCTAAATCCATCTGGGTAAAAAAGAAATTAAAATTAAGATTAGATAATTGTCAAAAAGGTTTAATCCATATTGAACCTAAAAATTTCGATTTTAACGAAAAGACTCTTTATCAAACCTTACTACATTCGGATAGCTATTATGATAAAAAACAAGGATTACTTTGTATTGGCGAAAGAAAAATATATGATATCGATGATGTGATTAATTTTATTGAAAATGGATATTTAGTCTTAAGAGACGATAAAATAGTCGGTTTATGGCTTTTTATTGATAAAGATTTACAAGTATTTTAAGTAAAAAGATGGTTGATAAAAAATCAACCATTTTTCTATTTATCAATATTCTTTAAAAAAATGAACAAAAATGATATAATATATAAAGGAGTTTGAATATGAAAAGTAAGATTAAAAATTTAATAATTATTTGTTCATTATTTTTCTTGATAATTTTGATTACATCTTGTCAAGATGCTTATTTATTCACAACTCTAAATTATGATTTTTATTTAGATACATCTAGTTATATAACTATTGAATATAATGCTAATAAAACAAACAAAGATAAAATAAAAAAAGATGTTTATAATGATATTGAAAATATCTTAATAAAGATGGAAAATACTTTTTCTCCATCCAAGATAGAATCTAGTTTATATCAATTAAATCAAAATAAAACCATTGAAAATGATTTAATCGCATCATTAATTAAACAAACTAATGAATATTCAAATAAATATCCTTTATTTGATTTATCGATTGGATCTTTAACTAGTCTTTGGAATATTTCTAAACAAGCCGAATATTGTTATCTTAATAATAATTGTAGGATACCTACTGATGAAGAAATAAAGAAGGTATTACCTAGTATTGATTATACAAATATTAAAATTGATAATAATAAAATAAGTCTTAATAAGGATATGAATTTAGATTTTGGGGCTATTATTAAAGGTTATACAACAGATTTAATTAAAGAATATTTAATAAATAAAGGTTATTATTTCTTTGTTATAAACCTAGGTGGTAATGTTTATATAAGTGGCGAAAGTAAGATTTATCAAAATAAAGGTGAAGTAGTCGATGTCTTAATCGAAAATCCTTTTGCTGATAATAATCTTCTTCAAATATATCCCCATAATCAAACCATTGTAACAAGTGGAATCGATAAAAGATATATTGTGGACAAAATGGGTCAAAAATATCATCATATTTTAAATAAAAATACTGGTTATCCAGCTGATAATGAAATAGAACAAGTAACGATTATAACGGCTAGTAGTTATAAAGCAGATATAATATCTACCACAGTTCTCTTATATGGTGTTTCAATTGGAGAAAATATTATAAAAGATGAAGATGTGACAGGTATAATTGTTACTAAAAATAAAGAAATATATATTATAAACAATAACGGAATTGAATTTAAACCATTAAATGATTATAAAATAATTGGAGGCTAATATGTCAAAATTAATTATCAAAAACTTACATGTCAGTGTAGAAGGAAAAGAAATTTTAAAAGGTGTTGATTTAGAACTTAATACTAATGAATTCCATGTTATTATGGGTCCTAATGGAACTGGTAAAAGTACTCTTGCGTCAACAATAATGGGACATTATAAATATCAAGTAACCGAAGGTAGTATAACGTTAGATGGTGAAGATGTTCTTGCAATGTCCGTTGATGAAAGAAGTAGAAAAGGGCTTTTCCTTTGTATGCAATATCCAAGTGAAATCGCCGGTGTTACTAATAGTGATTTTATCAAAACAGCTATGCACGCAAGACTAAAAGATGGTGAAACATTACCTTTAATGAAATTCATTCGTTCCCTTGATAAAGCAGTAGCCGAACTAAAAATGAATGAAGATTTACCACATCGATATGTCAATGAAGGTTTTAGTGGTGGTGAAAAGAAAAGAAATGAAATCTTACAAATGAAATTATTAAAACCTAAATTTGCTATCCTTGATGAAATAGATTCTGGTCTTGATGTTGATGCCTTAAAGATTGTTGGTGAAAATGTTGAAAACATGAAGAGTGCAGATTTCGGGGCTTTAATTATTACCCATTATGAAAGATTATTATCATACATTCACCCTGATTATGTCCATGTACTACTTAATGGTAAAATCGTTAAGAATGGTGGACTTGAATTATTAGAAAAAATCGATAGTGAAGGTTATGATTGGATCAAAGAAGAATTAGGACTAGATACCGATGAAGGACCAAATATCACATCCCAAACTTCCATTGGTACATGTGGTGTTAAAGAAGCCTTAAAAGATAAGGAGTAAAATAATGAAACTTATCTATGAAAGATATGAAACAGCAAATCCTAATTATGAATTAGAATTAAAAGAAAATGAAGAATTAACACTTATTAGTTTTAATAATAATGTTAAAGACGCCAAATTAACATTACATGCAAAACAACAAACTAATTCTAAATTATATATCTATAATTTCATTCTCAATGAATATAATTCTATTCTTTATCAAGATATTGATGTCTTAGGTCTTAATACTAACACTATAATAATTAATTTAATATTATCTAGTAAAAATAGTAAAATTGATTCCAATATTAGTATCAATCATTTAAATAAAAATACGAAATCGTTACTTGAAACTTACGCCATAAGTAAAGATGAATCAGTTATTAAAATTGAAAATGTTGGAAAAATTAAACAAGGTTGTCATAAAGTAAGCGTTAGACAAAAAGCTAAAGGCTTAACTTTATCCAATCAATCAAAAATTGAAGCTAAACCTATTCTTTATATTGATGAATATGATGTTGAAGCTAGTCACGCATGTAGTATCGGTAGCGTCAATAAAGATGATTTATTCTATTTAATGAGTAGAGGTTTAGATGAAAAAGAAGCACGTAAATTAATTGTTCAAGGTTTCTTAACCCCAATTATTGATCGAATTGAAGATAAAAAGATTAAGGAAGAAATAAGTAATATAATCACAAATAGAATATAAGGAGGTTTCTTATGAATAAAGAAATCTTAAATATCAGAAATGACTTTCCAGTCTTAAGAAATAATCCAAATGTTGTCTATCTTGATTCAGCAGCAACATCTTTAAAACCAGATTGTGTAATTAATAAAATAAATGAATATTATACACAATATGGTGTTAATGTTAATCGTGGTGTTTATAAATTAAGTTATACCGCAACCGAAGAATATGAAGAAACAAGACAAATAGTCAAAGAATTCTTAAATGCCAAAGAAATAGAAGAAATAGTATATACTAAAGGTGCTTCCAATGGCTTAAATATGTTAGCTTTATCTTTAAGAGAAACCTTAAAAGAAGGTGATGAAGTAGTATCTACTATCCTTGAACATCATTCATCTATTCTGCCATGGCAAGAAAATTGCAAAATAAAAAACGCTAAATTAGTCTATACCGATATAGACAAAGATGGAAGTGTCGATTTAGAAAGTTTCAAAAAAGTAATTAATGAAAAAACTAGATATGTCGTAGTAACATATGTCTCCAATGTAATGGGTCAAATATTACCAATTAAAGAAATAGTACATATTGCTCATCAATATAATGCCCTTGTCATTGTTGATGCCGCTCAAGCAGTACCTCATTTAAAAGTTGATGTGCAAGATCTTGATTGTGATTTCTTATGTTTTTCGGCTCATAAAATGTTAGGACCAACTGGTTTTGGAATTTTATATGGTAAAAAGAAATATCTAAATAAATTAAAACCACTTGAATATGGTGGTGATATGATTGATGAAGTAGAATTATATGATAATACTACAAAAGACACACCATATAAATTTGAAACCGGAACTCCCCCTATTAGTGAAGCTATTGCTTTTAAAGAAGCCATTAAATATTTAAATAATATCGGCTTTGAAAAAATCGAAAAACATGTTGAAGAATTAACAAAATATACTTTAGATAAATTAGATAATCTTGAAGGACTTACTATTTATAATAAAAAAAGTGCTTTAAAAAGTGGTATTATCACTTTTAATATTCGTGGTGTTCACCCTCACGATGTTTCCACCATCTTTGATGAAAGAGATATCTGTTTAAGAGCTGGTCATCACTGTGCCCAACTTATTACCAAACATTTAGGAGTAGTAGGAACTTTAAGAGCCAGCATCTATATCTATAATACTTATGAAGATATGGATAAATTTATTGATGCGGTAAAAGTAGCTTGTGACTACTTTAAAGATTGGTAGGCAAATATGTCAAATATTAATGATTTATATAATCAAGTTTTAAAAGATCATCGATCATTCCCCAGAAATAAAGGATTAATTCTTGATGATAGTTATAAAACTTTAAAAGCCAAGAATCCTAGTTGTGGTGATTCAATCACTGTTGAAGTTAAAATAGAAGATGGTATCATTAAAGATATTCGTCATGATGGAGTCGGTTGTGCTATTTGTTGTTCATCCGCATCTGTTATGAGTGAAGTCTTAAAAGGTAAAACCATTAAAGAAGCTAATGAAATCATCCATGATTTCTATGAATTAATTAAAGGTAATATGCCGGAAAATGAAGATCGTTTAGAAGATGCCATCGTCTATGTTAATATTCATAACTTCCCACCACGGGCAAAATGTGCAACCCTAGCTTGGCGAGGTGTTGACACCATCCTAAACACCAATAAAGAAGGTGAAGAAAATTATGAGTGATGAAAAAAAAGAAATCAATAAAATCGTTGGTGAAGACTATAAATATGGTTTTCACACGGATGTAGAAAATGTCTATGATACTGGTTATGGTATTAATGAAGAAGTAGTTAAAAAGATTTCCGAATTTAAAAATGAACCAGAATGGATGAAAGAAATTAGACTTAACGCTTATAACGAATTCAAAAAAATGAAATGGCCAACCTTTGGTCCCGATTTATCACGTGTTAATTTTGATGAATATATATATTACATTAAATCAAGTAAGAAAACAGCTAAAAAATGGGAAGACGTTCCTGAAGCAATCAAAGATACTTTTGATAAATTAGGAATACCAGAAGCGGAAAAGAAATATTTAGCTGGTGTCACTAGCCAATTTGAATCAGAAGCAGTTTATCACAAAAACTTAAAAGAAATTGAAGATTTAGGTGTTATATTCTGTGATACTGATACAGCAGTAAGAGAACACCCTGATCTTGTTAAAAAATATTTTTCAACTATAGTCCCTGCATCAGATAATATGTTTGCATCCCTTAATACAGCAGTATGGAGTGGTGGATCATTTATTTATATTCCTAAAGGTGTAGTACTTGATAAACCACTACAATCATATTTTAGAATTAATACGGAACAAATGGGTCAATTTGAAAGAACCTTAATCATCGTTGATGATGATGCGAGCGTTCATTATGTCGAAGGATGTACAGCTCCCCAATATTCCGAATATAGTTTACATGCGGCAGTAGTGGAAATCTATGTTGGTAAAAATGCACATTGTCGTTATTCAACTATTCAAAATTGGAGCGACAATATTATCAATCTAGTAACTAAACGTACCTACGTATGTAGTGGTGGTCATATGGAATGGATTGATGGTAATATTGGTTCCGGACTAAATATGAAATATCCAGCTTGTATCTTAGCGGGAGAAGGTGCTAAAGGTACAACAATCAGTATTGCGTTTGCATCCCGCAATCAAATTCAAGATGCTGGCGCAAAAATGATTCATTTAGCTCCAAATACAACAAGTCAAATCATTTCTAAATCCATCTGTCGTAGCGGTGGTAAAGTAAATTACCGCGGTATTGTTCGCCATGCCAAAGGAGCAACAAATGCTAAAAGTCATGTGGAATGCGATACCATCATTTTAGATGATATCTCGACATCCGATACCATACCTACGAATATTGTTGCGAATGACACTTCCTATATTGAACATGAAGCAACCGTATCGAAAGTTAATGAAGAACAATTATTCTATTTAATGAGTAGAGGCTTAACTGAAGAAAAAGCAACCGAAATGATTGTTATGGGCTTCATTGAGCCTTTCGCAAAAGAATTACCGATGGAATATGCGGTTGAATTAAACCAATTAATCAAACTCGAAATGAAGAATTCGATTGGGTAAAAAATATGGATAAAATTATTAAAAAAATCAAGGAACAATATAAAAATCAAAAAATTATTTTAGCACTATCTTGTGGTGTAGATTCAACAACTCTACTGAATATCTTACTTAAAAGCATTAATAAAGATGATTTATATATCTGCTTTGTTAATCATAAAGTACGCTTGCAAGCTGAAGATGAAGAACAATATATAAAAAATTATTGTGAAAAAAATAATTTAAAACTTTTTATCAAACATTTAGATAAAATCGATAATAATTTTGAAGAAGAAGCTAGAAATAAAAGATTAGAATTCTTTTTACAAATAGCTAAAGAACATAGTATTAAATATATTTTCTTAGCTCACCATGCGACAGATAACATCGAAACGATTATTATGCGTTTTCTTCGTTCATCATCCCTTAAAGGATATAGTGGAATGGAAGAAGTAACGAAATATAAAGATGTTTATTTAGTACGCCCATTACTTAAAAAAAGTAAAGAAGAAATAATTGATTACGCTAAAAAAAATAATTTAATTTATTTTACTGACATAACAAATTTTGAATCTGTTCATTTACGTAATCGTATTAGAAATAATATTATTCCACTTCTTTTAAAAGAGAATCCTAATTTAATAGAAGCATCGATCAATTATAGTGAAACTTTAAGAGAAAGTGCTAATTATATTTTAGATAATGTTTATCATTATATTGGTGAAAATATAAAAAAAATAAATAATGATTCAATACTTGACCTTAATAATTTTATATCCCTTTCCCATTTCTTTCAAAAACAAGTCCTTTTTGAGGCTCTAAAAGCGTATCAGTTATCAATTAATGAAATAAATGAAATAATTAAAAACATTAATAACGATAATAATAAAATCATCTATTCTATAAATAACACACTTAATTTTATTAAAGAATATAATAAAATTATCTTTACTAATAAAAATATCAAACCAATTGAATTAGAAATAAGTATAAATAAAGAAGGTAAATATCAATTAAATGATATTGAAATAGAAATAATAAAAAATAGTTGTTATTTAAAAAAAGGTGATATAAACTTATGTTATAATAATATTGATTTACCAATAAGTATTAGAACTAGAAAAGATAAAGATAAAATAAGAAGAACGAAAAAGAATAAAGTAACAGGTGAAATAAGTTATTACACCCAATCTTTATCTAATTATTTAACTAATAAAAAGATACCAACACTAGAAAGAAATAATTATCTTTATCTAGTTAAGGATAATAATTTGGTAATCTATATTATAAAAGATTTTGTAATTTCTTAATAATAAGTTAATAATAAAAAGATATAATAATAAAAATTAAGAAATAAATTAAGGAGGCAATATGCCACAAAACAATAAAAGAAAAAGAAAATTTGGCATAGGCGACATTATTGTTATCTTAATATTTGTAGCTATTCTTGCGACAATTATTATCTATGCGTTAAACAATAATCGTTCTAGTAAAGAATTAACTCTTGAAGAATTAAAACAAGAACTTTATAAAGATACTGATAATGATGGTATCTTAGATAATTTAAAAACAAGTGAAGAAACCCAAATCGAATCAATATCTTATACTGGTTATAGTGGAGATGGATTCAATGGTAATTTAATTAAAATTACTGGTAGATATAAGAAGGGTTCTACATATACTACTTTTACTTCGATAATTGATAGAGAAGATTTCGAAAAAATTAAAGAAGCAGCAAGTATAATTAAGATTTATAACCCAACCCCAGTATCTAATTTTAGTTTCTTAAATTTAGTCATTAGTTTATTACCAATCATTATTTTAGGTGGATTCTTATTCTTCTTAGTTAAATCTAATGCGTCAGGAAATAATCAAGCTTTTGAATTCTCTAAATCAAGAGCAAGACTTTCAACTAAAAGCGATGTAAAATTTAATGACGTAGCAGGTCTTGATGAAGAAAAACAAGAAATGATTGAAATCGTTGATTTCTTAAAGAATCCAGCTAAATATCATCAAATGGGTGCTCGTATTCCTAAAGGTATATTATTGTGTGGTGATCCTGGTACCGGTAAAACATTACTTGCGAAAGCCGTAGCTGGTGAAGCTAATGTTCCATTTTATTCTATATCTGGTTCAGACTTTGTTGAAGTATTCGTCGGTGTCGGTGCATCACGTGTACGTGATATGTTTAAAACAGCTAAACAAAGTGCTCCATGTATTATCTTCATCGATGAAATCGATGCAGTAGGACGTCAAAGAGGAACTGGTATTGGTGGTGGACATGATGAAAGAGAACAAACATTAAACCAAATCTTAGTAGAAATGGATGGTTTCCAACCTAATTCTGGTGTTATCGTTATGGCAGCAACCAATAGAGCGGATGTCTTAGACCCAGCCCTACTTAGAGCCGGACGTTTTGACCGTCAAATAACCGTCTCTAATCCGGATGTTAAAGCAAGACTAGAAATCTTAAAGGTTCACGCAAGAAACAAAAAATTATCACCACGTGTTAATTTAGAAGATATCGCAAAACGTACTCCAGGCTTTAGTGGAGCTGATCTTGAAAACCTACTTAATGAAGCAGCTCTTCTTGCCGCAAGAGAAAACGCCAAAGAAATAAAGATTTATCACTTAGATGAAGCAGTTGACCGTGTAATGATGGGACCAGCTAAAAAGAGTAAAAAATATAGTGATGAAGAAAAGAAACGTATTGCGTTCCATGAAGCAGGTCATGCGGTAATCGGTATTAAATTAAAATATGCTGATAAAGTCCAAAAGATAACTATTATCCCACGTGGACATGCTGGTGGTTATAACCTAATGATGCCAGAAGAAGAAACATTTACCAAAACAAAGACTCAACTCTTAGCAGAAATAACTTCTTTCTTAGGTGGAAGAATAGCCGAAGAATTAACATTCAATGAAATATCAACAGGCGCTTATGATGATATCAAACGTGCCACCGCCATAGCTAGAGCGATGGTAACAGAACTTGGTATGAGTTCTTTAGGCCCTGTTCAATATGAACAAGCCGGTGGTCAAACCTTCCTAGGTCGTGATTATTTAACAGAAAAGAGATTCTCCGATCAAGTAGCTTTAGAAATTGACCAAGAAGTAAGAAAATTAATCAATGAAAGCTATGAACAAGGAAAGAAAATCATCACTGAAAATAAAGACTTACTTGCGTTAATCGCTAATCACTTAATTGAAGTAGAAACCTTAACTAGAGAAGATATTGATGAATTAGTATCAACAGGTAAACTTGCATGGCTTGAAAAGAAAAAAGCTAAAGATGCTCAAAAGAAAGC
>CAMODB010000015.1 GCA_946611195.1 uncultured Bacillota bacterium | reverse complement strand
GGATGATCAAGACGAAAATATGATTATTCGTTTAGTAACATCTTATATGACTAGTGATGAAGATATTGATAGAACAATTGATTTATTTAAAAAAATAAAGGAAATTAATTAATAAGATGATGGAGAAATTTAAAAATAAAAAGACTATTTTCTTATATTTAACAGGTTTCTTTTCCGGAATGAGTGTAATGGCGATTGAATTAGGGGCTTCGCGCCTCCTTTCGCCTTTCTTTTCTAGTAGTCAAATTGTTTGGACCATTATTATCGGTACCATTATGATTGCGATGGCTTTAGGTAATATTATCGGTGGAAGAATAGCTGATAAAGAAAAGAGTCCAACTAAATTATTCATTTTATTATTTATTGCCTCTATCTGGACTGCTTTAATACCACTAGTTGGTAAAATGATTATAGGGGGTATTGCGGTAGGACTCGCAACATTCATTACTCATAATTATTTAATATGGGCAGCACTCCTTTCTTGTTTAATTGTTTTTGTATTTCCTCTCTTAGTTTTAGGGATGGTTACACCTAATTTAGTTAAATATGCTTGCTCAACTTTAGATGAAAGTGGGAAAGTAGTAGGGAGAATTGAAGCTTTAAATACGATTGGTTCCATTATTGGTACTTTTGTTCCGACATTTATAACTATACCTAATATTGGAACTACTTGGACTTTTTTAGTTTTTGCGATAATATTATTTATTATTACCCTCACCTATTTTATCCTTTTAAGTATTAAATGGATTAGAAAAGTATTTATTGTGGTGATTGTTTTAGGTCTTGGTATTGCATCAAGTTTTATTCCTACGGCTTTTTGGCAAAATAATGTCTTATATGAAGGTGAATCAATATATAATTATTTAAGAGTAGCAGAAGAAGATGATTATATTTATTTATCGACGAATGTCTTATTTGGCGTTCAATCGATGAAAATGAAGAATGGTGAATTAACTGATTCTTATTATGATACGGCTTTAGCTGCAAATACTTTTGTTGATTCTAGTAAATTTGCAAAAGATATTTTAATTTTAGGTTTAGGTACTGGTACATATGCGGAAGAAAGTTTAAAATATTTTAAAGTTAATAAAATTGAAGGAGTTGAAATCGACCAAAAAATTATTGATTTAGCTTATAAATATTTTGATTTAGATGAACGTGTTATCACTTATACGGAAGATGGAAGAGCTTTTATTAATCGAAGTAAAGATAAATATGATGTAATAATGGTGGATGCTTATCAAGATATTTCTATTCCTTTTTCGATGTCTAGTTTAGAATTCTTTACATTAATTAAAGAACATTTAAATCCTAATGGCTGTTTAGTAGTAAATATGAATATGTATTCGGATAAAGAAGGTAGTATTAATGATTATTTATCAAGTACTATTAAACATGTTTTTCCTTATGTATACACCTCTAAAATCGGTACTAATGTTGAATTATTTGCGAGTGTAGATAAGGATTTTAAAGAAGGATTAAATGATAAAATACCTGATATTGAATCAAATGTTTTAAGAGAAAGAATGGAAAAAGTATATAAAAGCTTAAATGAATATACGAATACATCTTATCTTTTAACTGATGATAAAGCTGCCGTTGAAAAATTATCAATGAGTGTTTTAGATGATATGATTGTGGATGAATTATCTGGTTTTAAGAATATGATAAAAGGTAAAAGCATAAAAGAATTAATTAAGATGCTTTTTAATGGCGATTTCGCATGAAAATTTTAGTCTTATCGGATATTCATGGAAATAGTGAAGCTTTAAAAAAAGTATTTGTAAATACAATTAATGAAGAAATTGAACAAATACTTATTTTAGGTGATACTTATTCGAGTTATTATTCTAAAAGTGTTGATGATAATGAAATCAATAAAATATTAAATCAATTTAAATGTGATGTAATAATGCTGAAAGGTAATTGTGATGGACCCTTAGCTTATGATGAATCACCTTATGGTTTAAGAAACAATTATTCTTTTCGTTTAAAAGATAAAATCTGTTTTGCTTATCATGGGCATTTAGATTATTCATATTTAACGGACGTAGATATTTTCTTATCGGGTCATACACACCGATTTATGATTAAAAAAAGCGATAGTAAATGGTATTTAAATCCGGGTTCTGTAGGACGTCCTCGGGATTATTCAATTGGATCTTATTTAATTTTAAGTGATAATTATGTTACCATTTTTGATCTGAATAATCAAATTTTAGCCGAAGAAAAACTTTAAATTACTAAATAATAATTTCCTAGAAATATTGATTTTTAATCGATATTTCTCTTTTTTGTTGTTGGACAATCTTGTTAAAATGTTTAAAATAAAAAAAATATTTTGGAAAATTTTAAAAGAATTTGGTAAAATAATAAAGAATATAAAGAGGAAATTTTATGTTAAAAAAAGGTTCAATTATTTTGAGTGTAATTACAGGTATTGTTTTATATCTAGTGATTAGTGCAAATTCTAGTCTTGATAAACCATATTTAAGATATTCATGGTTAATCATCGTGATGGGAATTGGTAGTTTTATTATTTATACATTTTTATTATTTTTATTAGTGACCCTTTATGGTTTTGTCGCAGAACATCATAAGACAAGAAAAAAATTAGATTTATGGATTTTTAATGTCTTTGTTAAATATTTAATTGATATGTCAGGCACTAAAGTAACAATTGAAGGTCTTGATAAATTACCAAAACAAAAAGCAATGATTATTGGTAATCATGTTTCTAATTTTGACCCAATGGTTATCGCCTATTATTTAAGAAAGATGTCAATTGTTTCTATCTCTAAACCCGAGAATTTTAAAATTCCGATTTGTGGACCTTATATTAAAGCTTTAGAATATATTGCGATTGACAGATCTAATCCTCGTCAAGGTTTAGAAGTTGTTAATAAAGCTGTGGATTTTATTGAAAAAGATAAATACAGTGTTTGTATATTCCCTGAAGGAACGAGAAATAAAAAAGCCGATTGTGTTCTACCATTTCATCATGGAACTTTTAAAATCGCGACAAGATCGCATTGTCCAATTGTCGTCTGCTCAATTAAAAATACGAATCTTATTCACAAAAATTTCCCTTTAAAAAGAACAAAAGTTACTTTTAAAGTCTTAAAAGTATTAAATTATGTGGATTATGAAAATTTATCCACAGCGGAAATTGCCAATCTTACATATGATATTGTAAGAAAAGATTTAGGATATTAGAAAGAGGTAAAAATTATGCATTATATTTTATATAATTCAAAATCAAATAATCAAAACAATGAAGATTTAATCAATAATATTGTAGAAAAATTAGAAGGAAATGTTCGAAAGATTAGTATCTTTGATATTCCATCTTATCCCGACTTTTTTAATAAATTAGTAGAAACAGATGATGTAACAATCATTGGTGGTGATGGTACTTTAAATCATTTTGTCAATGATATTAAAGATTATGATCTTAAAGTTAAAGTTTATTATGGTGCTGGTGGTACAGGTAATGATTTTAAGAATGATATGATTGATAAAATAGATGAAACTGGTCGTATTTTAATTAATGATTTAGTTAAAAATTTACCTACCGTTTATGTAAATGGTATCGAAAAGAAATATATCAATGGTATTGGTTATGGTATTGATGGTTATGCTTGTGAAACAGCAGATAAGATTATCGCAAAGCATCCCCAAAAGAAAATCAATTATGCTTCTATTTCCATTAAAGGACTTTTATTCCATTATAAAAGACCTAATGCGGAAGTCATCATTGATGGTAAAACATATAATTTTAAGAAAGTATATTTAGCTTCTACCATGAAAGGTCGTTATTATGGCGGTGGTATGAAAGTAGCACCAGACCAAAATCGTCAAGATGAAAATGGTAAATTAACAGTTGTTGTTATGTGTAATAAATCAAGAATTGTTACTTTAATGAACTTCCCTAAGATTTTTAAGGGTGAACATGTTAAGAATAAGAAATTAGTTCATGTTTTTGAAGTAAGTAAAGAAGTTGAAATTCGTTTTAATATTCCAACTGCTTTACAAATTGATGGAGAAACAGTACTTGACGTTTATAGCTATAAAGTAAAATTATAGAATGAAAAAATTAGTCCTTATTTTAAAAGGCATGTTGATGGGTTTTGTTTCTTTAGCAATCCCTGGCTTATCAGCTTCCACCATCGGTATTGAATTGGATGTTTATGATAAGCTAATTGAATCAATCGCTAATATTTTTAAGAAATTTAAACAAAGCATTGGCTTTTTACTCTTTTTATGGTTGGGATTTGGCTTAGGTAGCTTTATGGGTGCTATTATCATTGATAATTTGTATCTTACTTATCCGATTGTAATAATATTAGCTATTTTAGGTTTTGTCTTTGGTGGTATGCCACATATGGTAACCGAGATGAAAAAAGATGTTAAAAAAATATCTTGTTGGCTAACCTTAATTGTTACTTTGATTATTCTAATTGTTTATAATTTCTTCGTAACACAAGGAGAAGAAGCTGATTTTATCAACATGCAAATATTTGATTATATAATGGTGGTTATTATTGGTGTTATAACATCGACAACTTTAGTAATTCCTGGTGTCGATTTTGCGGTAGTATTATTAAGTCTTGGTTATTATTATCCACTACTTAGTGCTGTCTCTAATTTATTTGAACCATCATTATTTACCCATTATGCTCTTATTCTATTATTATATCTTGGTGGTTATTTAGTTGGTTCCTTTATTTTCTCTAAATTAATAAAAATATTATTAAAAAGATTTCCATCGCAAACATATTATGCTTCCTTTGCCTTTGTGATTGCCGCCCCTATTATTGTAGTGGATAAATGTATAATTAATAATCAATATTTTTATACCGGAGATGTCTTTGATTATAATATTTTCTTTACCCATTATAGACAAACGATTGTTGGTGCTTTATTATTTATTATTTGTTTCCTCCTTATCTTTTTAGTACCAAAATTAAGTAAAAAAGAAAAAGTAAAAGAACAATATGATAGTAATTTATATCAAAAAAGTGAAGTCTTATTAAAAGAAAAGGATGATAAGAATGAAGATTAATCGTTTAAAATATTCGATTGCGAAACGTCCTCTTAAATTAATTTCCATGAGTGTGTCGATGCAAAGACACGCCAAAAAGAAATATAGTGAACAAACTAGATACCGAATTGTAAAAAAATGTATGGAAACTATTTTCAAAACTGGTAAAGTAAGCATTAAGGTAACTGGTCTTGAAAATACAGAAAATCAAGAAAAATTTATAATTCTATCTAATCACCAAGGGAAAGCCGATATGCTGGCGATAATTAATAGTCTTAATAGACCAATTAGTGTCTTAATTGATAAAGCAGTTTGTACTAATCCTTTCCTTAATTCTTGCCTAAATTGTTTAAATGCGAAAAAGATTGATAAAAAAGATCCGAAAAGTGCTATTAAATTATTTGAAGAAATGGAAAGAGAAGTAATTGAAGAAAATAGAAGTTTTGTAATTTTCCCTGAAGGTCAACATCAAAACAATCAAAATCATTTACAAGAATTTTATACTGGTTGTTTAGGCTTTATTTATAATACGAAAGCGCCAATTATCCCAGTCTGTCTATATGATACTTATAAAGTATATGAGGTAAGAGATACTAAACCAGTAAGTTGTGAAGTTCATTATCTTAAACCAATTTATTATGATGAATATAAAGATTTAAGAAAAAAAGAATTAGCTGAACTTGTAAAACAAAGAATTCAAGATAAATTAGATGAATTAGATAATGCTCATTAAAAAATGAGCATTATTTGTTTTTTATTTTAAAACTATATAGAGAAATATGGTATAATATCATTATGAAAAAAGTATTAAGTTTATTTAAGAATTATAAAAAAGAAATAATATTAGCTCCCTCCTTAAAATTATTAGAAGCTTTAATTGATTTAATTACCCCAATTATTGTTTCCTTAATTATAAAAAAAGGTATTGAAGAGGGTGATGTAAGTTACATCATTAAGATGGTTATCTTAATGGGTGGATTAGCTTTAATAGGCTTAGTCCTAAGTATTAGTGGTCAATTCTTTGCGGCTAAAGCGGCGGTAAATTATAGTAGAGATTTAAGAAGTAATTTATTTAAAAAATTAAATTCTTTATCTTTTTCTTCAATTGATGAATTAGGCGTTTCTAGTATTATTAATCGAATGACTAATGATGTAGTAATTGTCCAAAATGGAGTAAATTTAACTTTAAGATTATTCTTAAGAAGTCCTTTTATTGTTTTTGGTTCAGCTATTTGTGCAACCATTCTTTATCCTAAATTATCCATAATATTTTGGATTTCCATCCCTGTATTAATAATAATTGTTTATCTTATTATGAAATTATCGATTAAAGGTAATCGAATTGTGCAAGAAAGATTAGATGATGTCTTAAATCATAATCGCGAAAATTTAACCGGTGTAAGAGTTTTAAGAGCTTTTACGATGGAAGAAAAAGAAATAGCAGAAAATGAAAAGAAAGTTAAAAATTTAGAAAAAAGACAATTAATAGTGGAACGAATATCTAATTTACTTAATCCGCTTACTTTTTTAATTGTTAATGTTTCAATCATCTTACTTATTTATTTTGGCGCTTTAGATGTTAAAGATAATTTAACGGATGCAGCTATTATTATTGCGTTATACAATTATTTTGCGCAAATCTTAATTGAACTTATTAAAATGGCTAATTTAGTATTTACGATTACTAAAGCTATTACATCACTGAAAAGAATTGCCTTTATTATGAATTATGATGATCAAGAAGTATTAGTTGATTCAAAAGTTATTAATGATGATTATTTAAGTTTTAATAATGTTAGTTTAGATTATACACTTGATAATAATGATGATAAAGATAGTTTAAATAATATCAGTTTTAAAATTAATAAAGGTGATAAAATTGGTATTATTGGGGGAACTGGTAGTGGTAAGACTTCTTTAGTTTCTTTAATTCTAAAATTTTATTTACCAACTAAAGGTCAAATAATATATAAAGGTAAAGATTTATTATCATATAAAGAAAAAGATTTAAGAGATGAAATTGGTTTAGTAATGCAGAAACCAGTATTATTTAAAGGAACAATTAAATCTAATCTAGAATTTGGTAAATCATACTCTGAACAAGAAATCTTAAATGCTCTTGATTTAGCTTGTTGTACAGATATTGTGCAAAAAAAAGAAGATGGAATAAATAGTGTTGTGGAAATGGCTGGTCGTAATTTTTCGGGTGGACAAAAACAAAGACTATCTATTGCAAGAATTCTTCTTCGAAAACCCGAAATACTTATTTTTGATGATTCGACTAGTGCTCTTGATTATCAAACTGAACTTTCACTTCGTCATAATTTAAATAATTTAACTTATCAACCAACAATCTTTATGATTTCTCAAAGAACTTCAAGTATTGAAATGTGTGATAAAATAATTGTTCTTGATGATGGTAAATTAGTAGGCTTTGATACGCATGAAAATTTAGTTAAAAATAATAAAATTTATCAAGAAATATATTACACAACGGTGGAGAGAGGTGATGAAGGATGAAAAAGAACCTCTTGAAACGAATCAGTAAATATTTAAAAGGTGATATCTATTTATTTATCTTTACCATTCTTTTAGCAATAATTGTTGCCTTAGCGCAAATTTATATACCTATTTTATTTGGTAAAAGTATTGATGTTATAAGTAATAAAGAAGATACTAGTAAATTAATTAATCTTCTTAAAATGGCAACCCTTATTTTAGTTATTTCGTCCGTTTTGCAATGGTTAATGATGATAATTAATAATAAGATTATTTATAAAGCAACTAGAAGAATGCGTAGTGAAGCCTTTATTAAGATTCAATCTTTACCACTTAGTTATTTAGATACCCATCCTAGTGGCGAAATAATTAATATAATTATTAATGATGTCGATCAATTTAGTGAAGGAATGATTTTACTCTTTACGCAATTCTTTACTGGTCTTACTACTATTATTGGTATTATCATTTTTATGTTCTTTATTAATTATTTAATAAGTATCTTAATAATTGTCTTAACGCCAATTAGCATTTTATTAGCCCATTTCATATCGAAATCTACTTATAAACATTTTAAAAATCAATCGATTGAAAAAGCTAACCAAACAGCTTATATTGAAGAAATGGTTAGTAATTTAAAAGTCGTTAAGAACCTAAATTATGAAGAAACTTCCATTACCGAATTTGATAAGATTAATGATAAATTAAGTGCAATTAGTTTTAAAGCAACTTTTATTTCTTCTTTGGTAAATCCCACTACTCGTTTTGTTAATTCCCTTATTTATTCGGCCGTTTGTTTGGTTGGCGCAATCTTCGTTTTAAAATTTAAAGATGAGATAAATAATCCTTTATATTTAAGTATTGGTTCATTATCAACTCTTTTATCATATGCTAATCAATATACCAAACCTTTTAATGAAATTAGTGGTGTCTTAACGGAACTACAAAATAGTATGGCTTGTATTAATCGTTATTTTTCTTTTATGGATCAAGAAATTGAATTAAAAGAAGATGATAAAAAGAAATTAACACAGGTACTTGGCAATATTAGAATAGATCATGTTGATTTTGGTTATCAAAAAGATAAAATCTTAATTAAGGATTTCAATTTAAAAGTAAAACATGGTCAAAGAGTTGCGATAGTAGGACCAACAGGAGCTGGTAAAACAACACTTATTAATTTATTAATGCGGTTTTATGATGTGAATAGTGGGGCTATTATTTTGGACGATAATAATATTATTGACCTTGATAAAAAGAATTTAAGGTCTCATTATGGAATGGTTCTTCAAGATACTTGGATAAGAAATGCCAAGGTAATTGATAATATTCGCTTAGGTAATGATAAATATTCTTTAGATGAAGTAATTGAAGCTTGTAAAATGGCACATTGTGATTCATTTATTAAGAGATTAGAAGATGGTTATGATACAATAATAAATGAAGAAGGTAATTTAAGTGTTGGCGAAAAACAATTAATTTGTATTGCGCGGGTAATGTTACTTAAACCGCCAATGTTAATTCTCGATGAAGCTACTTCTTCCATTGATACGAGAACAGAACTTAAAATTCAAGATGCTTTCAAGACCTTAATGAATAATAAAACAACCTTTATTGTTGCGCATAGATTATCGACAATTAAGAATTGTGATATTATTTTAGTACTTAAGGATGGTAATATAATTGAAAGTGGAACGCATAAAGAATTATTAAAACAACAAGGATTCTATTATGAGTTATATAATGCCCAATTTGAAAAATAAGATAATATGGAAAATAAAGATTTATATGATATTTATTTAGCGGATTGTCCGGATTATGACATAGATCATGTTAGACAAGCTATTTATGAAACGGTAATTGAACCAGGATTATTAGATTTTCTTCATGGAAAAGAAAAAATAGGACTTAAAGTAAATTTAGTTTCCGCAATGCATCCGGATAAAGCAGCTACAACAAATCCGATAATAGTAAAAGTAATTGCGGAAGAATTAATTAAAAGAGGCTGTCAAGTAATAGTAGGCGATAGTCCTGGTAATTTATATACCGAAAATGTTTTAAAAAATGTTTATAATGAAACAATGATGACAATTGTTGAAGATGTCGGTGCCAAGCTTAATGATAATTTTGCTACCGAAGTTGTTAAAGTTGAGGGAAAAATCGTTAAAAATTTAGACACAACTTCTTGGTTAAAACAAGTAGATTATATAATTAATATTTGCAAATTAAAAAGTCATGGCATGATGGGACTTTCTTGTAGTGTTAAAAATATGTTTGGTACCGTTCCGGGTATTACTAAACCGACTTATCATTATAAATATCCTAGTCATGAAGATTTTGCGGATATGATAGTCGATATTAATGAATATTATAAACCAGTTCTTAATATTGTTGATGCGGTAATCGGTATGGAAGGAAATGGACCAACCCAAGGAAAACCAAGAAAAATCGGATTAATTTTAGCTAGTAAAAATCCTTATAATTTAGACATTATTTGTGGAAAAATCATTGGTGTTAATTTACAAGAAATACCAACAATTGTTTCTTCCATAAATAGAGGTTTAACAAAAAAAGAAGAAGATATTAAATTAAATAAAGATTTAACACCATATTTAATAAAAGATTTTGATAATGTTAAAATTGGTTCGGATATGTCTTTTAATATAAAAGGTGGTAAAATAATTCGTAAGATTGTGAAAAAAATCTTAACAATTAAACCAAAAGTGAAAAAGAATGAATGCATAGGCTGTAAAAAATGTCATAACATTTGTCCAGCTAAAGCAATCGTTATGAAAAATAATAAGCCGGTAATTAATAGAAAAACTTGCATACGCTGTTTTTGTTGTCAAGAATTCTGTCCTGTTGGCGCAATGAAGGCTTCAAAAACCTGGATAGTTAGATTACTTACGAAATAGAGAAAGGGAAAAGGCATGAAAAAAATTATTGTTTTTATCTTTTTAATGGTTTGTTTGATACTTACATCTTGTGAAATGCCAGAAAATAACAATAATAATGGTAATAACACAAAAGAACAGGATGAAAGTTTAAATGGTATTGATATTTCTAAATATGAACAACCACAAACTGATTTTTTAAAAGATGGTCATAAATTAAATAAATTTGAAGAGATTGCTAAAAAATTAATCGAAGAAGGAACTTTTGTTTATCAACCAATTATTGATGAAATTGGTTATGAAATAATACTAGATGGCGTTAAAAATAAAGATTATTATTCTTTATTTTATTCCGTAAATAATATTAAAATTTCCCATATTTATTTAGAAAAAATACAAGGCTCATATTATTCAACTACTTATCAAGCTATTCGTTATGTAAAATTATTTAATGATAATGATGAAAATTTCTCTATTTGTTATAAATTAATTAATACTGTTGAACCAGTATTCTATTCGATTTATACGCTTAAAAGACAAAATTTTGATTTAAATAATAATGATGGTGTCTTTGATTTATTTAGAATAGGAAATCGTAATCTACGTTTAACAGAAGAAAGTGTTAAAGATTCTTCGATTAGAGAATGCGATAACTATTTTAAAATTTATAATGAAAAAATTGGTAAAGTAAATAATTTAGAATTATCTAATTTAGGTTTTAATAATTATTAGAAGATGATATCACTAAGGTGATATCTTTTTTTTGATTATTTTTTATGTTTAATTATTTAAAAAGTAGTATAATATAAATATAAGAAAAAAGAAAAGAAGTATAGTATGAGTTTAAAGAAATTTTTTGGTCATTTACATACGATTAATCACCATCGTCGTTTAGTTAGAAAATATTGTTTTAAATTAGGCCTTATTCATCAAGGCTTATGGCATGATATTTCTAAATATTCGTTTACGGAATTTTGGCCAGGTGTTAAATATTATCAAGGCTTTAGAAGTCCAAATGAACGGGAAAGAGATGATAAAGGTTATTCAAAAGCGTGGTTACACCATAAAGGACGTAATAAACATCATTTTGAATATTGGTATGACTATGTTGCGAGTGTAAATGCTTATCGACCAGTTAAAATGCCTATTAAATATGTTAAAGAAATGTTTTGTGATCGACTAGCAGCTTCGAAAACATATTTAAAAGATAAATATAATGATTCGAGTGCTTTAGAATATTTTTCTTCGCATAAAGCAAGAGATAAGATGCATGAAGAAACTGGTCAATTAATTGAATCTTGGCTTATTATGTTAAGTGAAAAGGGAGAAAAAGAGACTTTTGAATATATAAAGAAAGTGAAGGAATATTAAATGAAATTTATTATTGTCTTAGGGTATTGGCTTAATAATGATGGAACTGCTCATGAAGAATTAAGACAAAGAATGTATTTAACCCTTGATGCAGTTAAAAGATTAAATCCTGATAAAATTATTCTATCAGGTGGTATTGCCAATAAAAAAGCTGGAGTTAGTGAAGCCAGCGTGATGTTCAAAATCTTAACTGAAGAATTAAAACTAAGTAAAGATTTATTTATTTTAGAAGAGAAATCAACTACTACTAAAGAAAATGCTCTTTATTCAGCAGAAATATTAAAACAATATGAAGTTGAAGAAGTTACGATTTTATCAACTATCGATCATTTTGTTGACCAACCTTATAATGTAATTAAATTATTTACAAAATATATTACCAATAAAAATATAAACATTATGATCTATACAAAATGTTAAATAATAATTAATTGCTTATTGCAAAATAATCATAAATAAAGATGTTTTATGATAAAATTAAATATGAAATAATAGGAGGTTTAAAATGGAATTAAAAGGTTCAAGAACAGAACAAAATTTAATGACTGCTTTTGCGGGAGAAAGTCAAGCTAGAAATAAATATACATATTTTGCTAGCGTTGCTAGAAAAGAAGGTTATGAACAAATTGCCGCTATTTTCGAACAAACTGCCAATAATGAAAAAGAACATGCTAAATTATGGTTTAAAGCTTTAAATGGTATTGGAACAACTGCTGAAAACCTTGAAGCTGCTGCTGATGGTGAAAATTATGAATGGACAGATATGTATGAAGAATTTGCTAAAGTAGCTGAAGAAGAAGGCTTTACTAAACTTGCTTTCCAATTTAGAGCAGTAGGTCAAATTGAAAAACATCATGAAGAAAGATATCGTGCCTTATTAAAGAATGTTGAAATGCAACAAGTATTTGAAAAAGGTGAAATGACAATGTGGGAATGTCGTAATTGTGGTCATCTAGTAATGGGCCCTAAAGCTCCTCAAGTATGTCCAGTGTGCAATCATCCACAAAGTTATTTTGAAGTAAGAAAAGAAAATTATTAATATTTTCCTTTAAATTTATATATAATTTTTGTCTTTAATAAAAAAGAGTCTAGATAGACTCTTTTTTTGTTTATTTACCTTGCAAAAGGAATTAAAAAGGAGTATAATGTTTATGTAAGCGATTACAATATAAGGAGGAATGTATGAAGAAGAAAATAATTTCATTAAGTTTATGTTTCTTAATGATATTAATGTTTGTATTCGTTGTTGCATCGTGTAATTCTTCATCAGGTGATAGTGATACTCCAAGTGCTGATTTAACATCAGATATAGCTTCCGCAAAAGCTGAACTTGAAGAATTATATCATAAAGAAGATTATTATGATGTAGAATTAGAAATGATTGAAGAAAAAATTAGTAGTTCTAAATCTTCAATTGATAACGCAAAAACTAAAAAAGAAATTGATGATTTAGTAGCCTCTTTTAAATCATTTCTAAAAACTGTTCTTACAAAAGAAGAAGTAGATAAAAAATATCCACCACTTAAAGTAAGATTAGTTCGTAATTCTTTTGTAGTTGGTCAATATTTAGAATATACAGACTTAATTGTTTCAGTATTAAAAGATGATCGTAAATATGAAAGAACTGAAGATTTTTCTTTTGATCTTGAAGGAATAGAATTAGATGAATCGATTGATAATGTAACTGTAAGTTATCAAGAACATGAATTAAGTTTACCTATTGTTGTTAAAACTAGCGCTGAATCGGTTGTTGGTATTGAAGCAATCGTGGAAAATAATTTAATTTATTACGATGGTCTTGATTTAAGTGAAGTTGTTTTATATCGTTATCAATATGCTGATCAATCTTATTCTGATTATTTTAATATTGAAAAAGAATGGGCTAGCATTATTCAAAAAGAAGGAATAATGGAATTAACTTTAACAGTTAATGCCTTTGATAAAGAATTTGTAACAACTGTGGAATTTGAAAATCCAGAAGTTAAACATGAAATAACATATCCTAATAAAACAAGTTATGTTGTTGGTGAAACACTTGATTTAACTGGCTGTCAAATCGAAATTGAATATGCTTATGGGGTTGGTAAAGTAATTCCAGTAAGTATGGAAATGGTTGATTTATCAATGGTTGATTTTAGTAAACCTGGTAATTATCCTTTAACTGTAAATGAAGATAGTGTAAGACATTATGATATCTTAATTAAAGTTAGAGAAAAAGCCAAGAGCATTGAAATTGTTAAAGAATTAACGGATAATTGTTTTGATTTATCAGATAATCTGACAACAGTTGCTTCTCGTTTTGAAGAAAAATGTCTAAAAGTTGTTTATGAAAATAGCGAAGAATTTTTGAATATTGATGATTCAATGCTATCAGTTGATAAATTTAGTTATGGAAAGAATGAAGTAACAGTTAAATTCCAAGATTTAACTACTACATTTGAAATTGAAGTAGAATTATATGGTACTAGCGTAAAAGAAGTATATGCCTTAGCTAATGGTACTATTGTTGATGTAACAGGTATCTTTGTTGGTTACAATACTCCTGGTAATGCTACAGCTGCTTTAACTAATACAGAATTAATCTTAAAAGATCCTGATAGTAATGATTTATTAGTAGTTACTGGTCTTGGTCGTGATTATAAAGTTGGTGATGTCTTAGAACTCCGTGGTAAAGTGGTTCTTGGTACAACAACTGATAATAGCCGTGTAAGTGTAGCTTATATGGAAAATTTATTAGTTAGAACTCATCTAGATGATCCAAAATTAACCGAATTAAATTTAGATGAAGCTATTCTTGTTACTAATGAAGATGACTTTAGAAGTTATTTCTTAGCTGATAAACGTGATGATGCTTTCAATAAAGTATATCAATTACATGCTAATTTAACTGGTCTTAAAGCTTATAATGAATTATATCGTATTTATTTCCCTGGTCCATCATCTTTAGCTGAACAATATGTTGATACAAATTTATCACCAGTAATAAAAACAGAAAGTACGAAACTTAATACTTCTTATGATTTACATGAATTATTCAAGAATAATGAAAACTGGGCTGGTGATGTATGTGGTAAAGATATTTATGTTGTATATCTTGGTTCATCTGGTGTTTATTATGCTGATTTCGTTATTTTAGGTGATTATTGTATTAAAGAACCAGAAAAGATTGTTAAATCTTTAAGTGTTAAAGAAGAAGTTGATACAAGAATTAGTGCTGGTTCCGATTTAGGCCTAATTGGTAAACATATTTTAATCAATTATTGGTATGGATCAGATGAAGTAGAAATTACAAAAGATAATATTGTACTACCTGCTGATTTTGATATCAATGTTAGTGGTAATTATGAAATTAAAGTTGTATATAATGATCAAGAAGTATTAAAATATACTCTATCTATCCAAGATAATAGTGCTAAGAGTATTGAATTAGTTAATAATATTCTTGATAAAGATTATCTAATTGGTGACTTAGAAGGTATTGCAGCTGGCTTTAGTGAAAATAGCTTAAAAGTTATTAAAGAAGATGATTCAGTGGAATTTACAAATATTACTGCTGAAATGTTAGAAGTAGTTAAATGGGATTTAGGTCAAAGTACAATTAAATTATATTATGGTGTCAAAGAATTAGAATTTAATTGTAAGACAATTCTTCCAGCTAAGAGTGTAAGTGAAGTATATGAATTAGCTAATGGAACAGAAGTAGAAGTTAGTGGTATTTTTGTTGGTTATAATACTCCAGGAAATGCATCTGCTGCTAAAACTAATACGGAAGTAATCATCAAAGATCCAACTAATAATAATGTATTAGTTCTTACTGGTCTTGCTCGTGATTATACAGTTGGTGATTTAATTACTGCCCATGGTAGTGTAGTAATCGGTTCTTCAACTGATACAACAAGAATGGCTGTTAAGACAATTTCAGATTCAGTTGTAGTTCATGGTAGAACTTTAAAAAATGAAAATATTCAAATGGATTTATCAAAAGCTATAACTTTTTCAAATCAAGATGATTTCATTGATGCCTTTAAGAATCATCGTAATGATTATGTTAATAAATTAATTCGTTTACATGGTAATTTAAGTGGTATTCAAGCTTATGAAACTCTATATCGTATTTATTTCCCTGGTGCTAATAGTTTATCAACTCAATATATTGATAAGAACTTATCACCAGTCATTAAATATGAAGCTACGCAATTAAATAGTAATATTGATGTACATGAATTATTCCATAATAATACTGAATGGGCAGTAAATCCTACTGATAAAGATGTTTATGTCGTATATCTTGGTTCATCAGGTGTATATTATGGCGATTTCGTAATCCTTGGTGATTATTGTGTTAAAGATGTTGAATTAATCGTTAAATCTAGATCAATTGTGGAAAATTTACCAGATAATATTCAAACAGGTGCAGATCCAATGATTATTGGCTCTCATATTCTAGAAGAATATGCATATGGTGAAAGTAAACAAATTGAAATCACTCAGGAAATGGTTACTTCAACGCCAACTCTTGATCCAAATGTAGCTGGTGAATATGCAATTAAGATTACTTATCTTGGTGAAGTTATTAAAGAATATACTTTAACTGTTTCAAGTAAAGAAGTAATATCTCTTGAATTAGTAAATGCAATCGAAGATGGTGTTTATGGCTTTGAAGATTTTGCATCACTAGCTTTAGGCTTTAGTGCTGGTAGCTTAAAAGTAACATATAGTGATGATGTTGAATATCTTGATGTTAAAGATAGTATGATTAGCCATGAAGGTGAATATGTTTTAGGCGAAAATAATTTTACCTTATCTTTAGGCGGTAAATCAACTGTTTTTGTGGCTAAATGTAGTTTTGCGGGAAAATCAATTACTGAACTTAAAGAAATAGAAGCTGGTACGGAAGTTAAGACTGGTGGTGTCTTTGTAGGTTATAATACTCCTGGTAATAGTAGTGCATCCTTAACAAATACCGAAGTAATCTTAAAAGATCCCGCTAATAATAATTTATTAGTAGTAACTGGTCTTGGTCGTGATTACACTAAAGGTCAATTAATTGAAGTTAGTGGTAAAATTGTTCTTGGTACAACTACTGATAAGACAAGATTAGGCTTATCTACTACAAGTAGTGAGTTAGTAGTTCGTGGTTCTACAAGTGATGATAAAGTAATTAATCTTGATTTAAATGAAGCTATTGAAATTAATAATCAAGCAACAGTATTAGATTTATTCTCAGATACTAATCGTGATAAGCAATTAGGTAAATTATTTAAACTTGATAAGACAGTAGCTGGTAACAAATCATATGATAATATTTATCGTTTATTCTTCCCAGGTGTAACAGCTAATACCAGTGGTGAAACTCCACAATATGTCAATAAACAATTATCACCATCCTTAAAAGTACCTAGTTTTGAACTAAATACTACATTAAAGGCTGTTGATATCTTTGGCTCAACTAAATCTTATAGTGCAAGTCAATGTGGTAAATACATCTATGTTGTTTATCTTGGTTCATCTGGTGCATATTATGGTGACTTTGTAGTTCTTGGTGACTACTGTGTTGTTGAATAGGAGGAAAATATTATGAAAATTAAATTATTCTCTTTAAGTTTATTAACAGTTCTTATTGCATCTTTCATTTTTAGCTTAATTTTAGTTAAAGCGGAAGATGAAGTAGAAATAGAACCAAAAATGGAAGTAATAGAAAAACATCTTATCCTTAATAAAGATGGTAGCTATGGTGGAACTTTAAATAAAGAATTATATGGTGAAGGTGCTCCTTTAAATGGTGAATTAGATCACGTTGATAGTGGCTATTATAAAATAAATGATTATTATAATGCCAATACGACAAAATATAGAACTATTGCTTATCATTTTAGTCCATATCAACAAACAATGGCTAATAGTGATGGCGTTGCGTCTGCCTTAATGGTTATGTCATATTTTGGTTTTAATGATCATCGTATTTATAGTGAAGAAAGATTAGTTAAAAAATATGAAAAATTAAATGGTGAAACTGTTTATAAAAATGGGGTAACCGCAGAAGGTTTAAAGAATCTTTTCACATCTTTTGGCTTAATTAGTAAAACTAATACTTTCACTGCTAATTTAAGTATCAAACAAATTTCAACTTGGGTAAAGAAATCTTTATATAATGATTATTTCCCAATGATAGCGTTTAATGATGATACAGGTTATCGTTGGCATGTTGTTATTGGTCTAGATACTGGAAAAGAAACCACAGATAATGATGATGTATTAATTTTAGCTGATCCATTTGATGCGTCTGACCATTATCAAGACGGTTATCAAACTTTAGCTGTTAAGAATTTAGTTTCTTGGTGGTTAGATTTAAATAAATTAACATTAAATGATGCGGGAGACAATGTTGTAGCTCATACAGGAGAAAATGTTTGTGTTAAAGCTCCTAAAGGTTATAAGGTCATTCTTAACCATGGTGAAGAAAATTTATTAGCTACGAATACTGCTTATGAAAAACATCTAATTCTAAATGCGGATGGCACTAGTGGTGGTCAAATGGATGGCGGTATTTGGGGTGGCGGTACTTCAATCAATGGTATGGAAACCGATAATATCGAAACAGTTTATTATAAATTTAATGATTATTATAATTTTGAATCAACTGATACAAGAACTATTCTTAATCATTTCCGTCCTTATATTCAAACAACAGCTTCAACTTGTGGAATTTCTTCTACAATGGTAACAATGTTATATTATGGTGCTACATATGATCCATTAAATCGTGATTTAAATGATTTAAGCTGTATCAATGAATATAAATTAATGAAGCTTATTGAAAAATTATATAATAATGAATGGCAAGTTTATAATCGTGGTGTAGCTAATTACGAAATTGCGAAATTAGTTAAACATTTTGGTTATGAAGTTGTTCGTAGTACCGGTTATAATCATGCAAAATACTTAAATGGTGAAGTAAGTAGCTTCCCATATCCAACACCTGAATCAATGTTTACAACAATGAAGAATGATTTAAGTGAAGGTCATCCATTCCTAGTAGGCTGGAAAGTTTCAGCTGGTCACTGGGAAACTATCATTGGTTATGATGATATGGGTACGGAAAGCTTATATGATGATGTAGTTATTTTTGCGGATAGCTCAGATTCATCTGACCATTATCAAGATGGTTATAATACTTATAGTGCTCTATTTGCATATCATCATTGGTGTAATGGTGCTTATCGTTGGAATCAACAAGGTATTGTTTTCAAAAAAGCATAATTATCTAATTTGAGTCTCATCTTTTGATGAGGCTCTTTTTTATTGTTTAATTTTTTTAAAAATGTAATAAATTTGATATACTATATAAAAAGGGAACTTATGAATTTAGAAGAATTATTAAATAAATCATTATATGTTAGAAGACCATTAAAAGAAGATACTTCTTCAAGTGCTGAGACAAGATGGCAAAATAAAAAAGTCTTAAAAAAATATGTTTTTTATAATGGAGATAATTTAGATAGTTTTAGTTATAAATCTGATTATCCACTTTCTATATCAAATGAATATTATTTAAATGGTACTAGTTTAAAAATTAAAGCAAAAACGACTATTAAAGATTTAAAAAATCGTCCTAGTATTCGTTTATATTTTCCGCTTGATAAAAATATTATTAAAGAATATAACCGGGTTTGTATTGACATTTATGCGAAAGCTGAAGGATATACTGGGTTTTATCTACAAATCGGGATGGGTGATTTATATGATTCACCATCACATAATCCAATTATTATTCCTAATAAATGGAATCATCTAATTTTTGAATATGAAGACATGAATAAAGAAAAAATCAATGAATTGGTTCTTAATCCTTGGCTTACTGGTCAAAATCCAGAAGGTTTAGCTGATTATGATTTATATATTGATAATATTAGTTTTGAAAAAGTTGAACCAGATTATGTCTTAGGTTTTGAAAATGAAAAACAAATAAGTTATCATATGCATGGCTATTTAATAAATGAAGAAAAAATAGCTTTAATCAGTAAAACTAAAGAACAATATTTTCTTTTATATAAAGATGAAAAAAAGGTACTAAAAAAAGAAATTAAACATATTGATTCGTTTTTGGGTACTGATTTTTGTATAATGGATTTTAGTGAAATAAAAGAAGCTGGTAGTTATAAAATAAAAGTGGGAAATATTGAAACTGCTTATTTTAAAATTGGTTCTAATATTTATGATGAAGGTTTAATTAAAAGTCTAAATTTCTTAAATTCTTTACGCTGTGGAACTTATGTTGAAGGCGTGCATAGTGAATGTCATCTAAATTGTCGTACATATAATAATAAAGGAGAAAGCGTAACTAATTTTGGGGGTTGGCATGATGCGGGTGATGTATCGCAATTTGAAATACCAACAGCGGAAATAACGGAATCATTACTTGATTTAGCTCTTTATTATAAAGAAAGAGATTATAATTTATATGAAAGAATTAAAGAAGAAGCTTTAATTGGTCTTAATTGGTTACTTAAAACCCGATTTGGGGATGGTGAAAGAGCTTTAAGTGTTTTATATTCCATTTGGCGTCTAAATGTTTTAGAAGAAAATGATGAAAGTGTTAAATCTAGTTTAGCGGAAAATAGTCCTTTTGAGAATTTCTTAAGTGCTATTGCGTTAATAAAAGGTTATTTAGTTTTTAAAGATAGTGATGAAATTTATAGTAAGTGGTGTAAAAGAAGTGCCATAGAAGATTTTGAATTTGCTTCTGTTGGTTATATCGAAGGTAAATATTCCAAAAGATGGGGACCAAGTATTCCTAGTCAAACTTTAGGTTGTGGTCTTTTAGCTGCTAGTTTATTATATGAAGTAACAAAGGATGAAAAATATTTAAAGATTGCGGCTCAATATGCTGATGTTGTAATGAATTGTCAAGAAATAACTGATCAATATGGTCTAAAAGGATTCTTTTATGAAGATGTTGATCATAAATATTTATTATGTTATGAACATCGTGGTCATGAACAATCTGTAATTACTGGTTTAGTAGAATTATGCAAAACTGCTAAAGACCATCCTAATTATCCAAAATGGGTGGGCTGTTTAAAATTATATAGTGATTATATTAAAGATACCATGCATTATACCAAACCATATAATTTAATATGTGGACATCTTTATATAAAAAATAAAATAAATGGTGAACATTTTACTCTTCCGAATCCTTATGCAGAAAATATCGAAGATGGAGTCGAAAAATTATATAAACAAGCTCAAGGTGGTATTAAAATCAAAGAAGATGTTTATTTAAGAATCTTCCCAGTATCACTACAAAGAAGAGGATTTTTTGCGACAATGTTATCAAAAACAAAAGGTTTAAGTAGTATTGCCTTACTATTGAAAGATTATGAATTGATGAAGATTTGTCAAGATCAAATTGCTTGGATTTTTGGTAATAATCCTTTTGCATCATCATGTATGTATGGAATCTATGATAATTATCATCCTTTATATGTTGCTTTTTCTAAACAAATAGTAGGTAGTTTACCAGTTGGTATAATGACCAAAAAAGATTTTGATTTACCATTCTGGCCAACAAGATGTAATGCGGTTTATAAAGAAATATGGGGTCATACAACGGCTAAATTCTTATTTGTTATTTGCGATATCTTAAAATTCTATGGTGAAAATAATGAATAAAAAAATTATTGTCGCTGATTTAGATGGAACCTTATTAAATAGTGAACACCAAATATCGGAAAATAATAAAAAAGCTATCTATAAATTTGAAAAATTAGGTAATTATTTTGTTATCAATACCGGTAGACCTTATTATCGAACAAAATTTTTATTAGAATCTTTTAATCATTTAAAAGAAAATGATTATTGTATTTGTTTCAATGGTGGTTTAATCTTAAATGGTAAAGAAGAAGTAATCTTTTCCTATACTTTAGAAGATAAAGATGTTAAAGATATCATTGATTTAGCAGATAAAATTAATTGTGCCGTCTTAATTTATGATATTAATCATATTGAATATGATTATTTGACTCCAAGCACGCTTTTTTTAGAAAAATTAGATTGCACAATCTTAAATGAAAAAGGAAAGAGTGATTTAAAAAATAAGAAGAACATCTATAAAATTTTATATATTGGGGAATTAGTTGATATCGAAAGAATTAAAAAAGAAATCCCTAAAGAATTTTATGAAAAATATAATATAGTTCAAAGCGGACCTTTATGGATTGAAATTATGCCGAAGATTATTGATAAAGGCTTTGGTTTAAAAAAGATATGTGAATTATTAGCGATTGATTTAAATAATAGCTATGCGATAGGTGATGAAGAAAATGATATCGCGATGCTGAAGATGAGTAAAGTTGGTGTCTGTCCTGCTTCCGCAAGAAAAGAAATCAAAAAAGAAGCGGATTTAATTGTTTCCAGCAATGATGAAGATGCAGTTAAAGAATTGATAGATCTTATTTTAGAAGGGAAAATTTAATGATTAAAATCTTTGTTAGTCCTTGTTTAAGAGGATATAATGTCAAATATAATGGAAAGAATAATCTAAATGCAAATTTAATGTTATTATTAAAACAATTTGATGTTAAAATTTATTCTCTTTGTCCAGAAGTAAGTGGTGGTTTAAATATTCCAAGAGATCCTTGCGAAATAAAAGATAATGATGTAATTAATAATAAAGGCATATCTTGTAAAAGAGAATATGAACAAGGAGCAAAAAATGCTTTAAAATTATGTCAAGATGAAAATATTAAAATAGCTATTTTAAAAGAAAATAGCCCTTCCTGTGGTAGTAATTATATTTATGATGGAAATTTTAATAATAAGTTAATACCTGGTCTGGGTATAACCGCTAATCTATTTAAACAAAATAATATTAAAGAATTTAAAGAAAAACAACTAGAACTAATAAAAGATGAAATAAAAAAGATAGAAAAATTAAAATAAATGATATAATATATAAGAGGTGATTATTATGTTTTTATTAGAAGGAAACACAAATTCTTATTTACCAATTTTAATTGCGTTATGTGTAATAACAGTTCCGGTTATTGTTCTTGCAATAATTATTTTTGTTAAACAAATTGTAAAAGCTAGTAAGAAAATGAACAAAAAAGTAATTGATTTTGATTATGAAGCTTATTTTGGTGGTAAAGATAATATTGAAAACATTGAAGTAGTAATGTCAAGAGTCAATGTAACAGTCAAAGATTTAGAAAAAGATGAATTAGAAGAATTAAAAAACCAAGGTATTGGCTTACTTATTAGCGGTAATGTTGTTAAATGTTCTAATCAAGACTTTGCGGATAAAGTAAGTAAACAATTAAAATAGGTGAAAAAATGGATTTTAAGAAAATTATCGAAGAAAAGAAGAATGAAATATTATTAAATTTACAAAAAATTATTCAAATACCTTCCGTTTTAGATGAAAATGATGCAACAGCAGATGCTCCTTTTGGTCGTCATGTAAGAGAATGTTTAGATTTTATGCTTTCTTTAGCAAAACAAGATGGCTTTGAAGTTGTCCAAGATGGTGGCTATGCCGGTCATTTGTCATATGGAAATGAAAATGGTAAATTAATTGGTATTCTTTGTCATTTAGATGTTGTACCAGTTGGTGATGGTTGGTTATATCCACCATTTTCGGCTACTATTACTAAAGATAATAAATTATATGGTCGTGGTTCAACTGATGATAAAGGTCCTACTATGGCTGCTTATTATGCCCTAAAAATTATTAAAGATTTAGGCTTAAAATTAAAAAATAATATTAGAATTATCTTTGGTTGTGATGAAGAAACAGGTTGGCGAGGAATAAGCCATTATTTACAACATTTTCCTCATCCTGATTTAGGTTTTGTTCCCGATGCTGATTTCCCTTTAATTTATGGGGAAAAAGGTCGTATGAGTTTTGATTTGGGTCTTAATGAATGGGATGATGACGATCTTGTTGTTTCAATTATGGGTGGTGAACGCTATAATGTTGTCCTTGAAGATGCAACAGCTTTAATAAAAAAGGATTTAGAAAAAGAATTTATTAAATATGCTAAAGATAATAAATTAGAATATCATTATCAAAAAATCAATGATTTATATGAATTAAAATTAAAAGGTGTTGCTGCACATGCTATGGAACCTAATAAAGGTGTTAATGCGGGAACACATATGTGTAATTTCTTAAAAGATTATTCTAATAATAAATTGATTCATTTTGTTTCGCAATATTTCCATTTAGATTATTATTTAAAGAATCTTGGTCTTGATTATAATGATTATGAAATGGGCCCTATCACATGTAATTTGGGAATTGTTAATATTGTAAAAGATAATAGTAGAGTTACTCTTGATTTAAGATATCCAACGAGATATGATCGTGATAAATTCTTAAAAGTATTAGATGAAAAGACGAAAGAAAATAAGATTGTAATTAATCATTCTACTAATAAAAATCCTCATTATGTTAGTCCAGAAGATGATTTAGTTAAAAAATTATATCAAGTATATTTAAAACACACTTCTGATTTTGAACATAAACCATTTACAATTGGTGGTGGTACTTATGCGTCAACCCTACCTAAGGCGGTAGCTTTTGGTATGAAAATGCCATATGAAGAAGAATTAGCCCATCAAAGGAATGAATATTTAAATTTAGATACTTTCTTTAAAGCTATTTTAATTTATATTGACGCAATAATCGAACTTGGAGAACTTGATGCGTAGAAGAAATGTAAAACATGCTCATGAAAGAATTCTTGACGCAAGTGGTTTAGTAATCCTTGATCCTCTTTCATATAAAGGTAAATATCAATCTTTATTTGGCAATACTAATCCTATTCATTTAGAAATAGGAATGGGTAAAGGTAAATTTATTATTGAACTTGCGAGAAGAAATCCTAATATTAATTATCTGGGCTTAGAAAAATATGAAAGTGTCCTCATCCAAGCCTGTGATAAATTAAAAGATGAAAATCTACCTAATTTACATTTTATATGTTTTGATGCTAATCATTTAGAAGATATTTTTGATGAAAAAGAAATAGATAAATTATATCTTAATTTCTCTGATCCATGGCCTAAAACAAGACATGCGAAAAGAAGATTAACTAGTGAAATGTTTTTAAAAAAATATCAAAGTATCGTCAAAGAAGATATTGAATTTAAAACCGATAACAAAGGTTTATTTGAATATAGCTTAATATCAATTAATAATTTTAAAGGTGTCTTTTTAGATTTATCAGTTGATTTGCATTCAAGAGAAGAAGAAATTATAACTACGGAGTATGAAGATAAATTTAGCCAGAAAGGACCAATTTATTTTGTTAAATTTAAATTATGAATAAAGGAATAATGTTATTAGCTGATGGCTTTGAATTATGTGAAGCATTAATTACCATTGATTTACTTCGAAGAGCAAATATAGATATTGAAACTGTGTCGATGATGAAAGAATTAGAAGTTTTAAGTCAATCAAATGTCTTAATTAAAGCCGATAAAATGGTTAAAGAAATAAATTGTGATGAATATAATTTTATGATTCTTCCAGGCGGCGGAGCTATCTTTAAAAATCATCTTAATAATGAAATTACTTTAAATATCATTAAAGACTTTAATGATAAACAAAAACTCGTTTGTGCTATTTGTGCTGCACCGATGGTACTTGCAAAATTAGGCTTATTACATAATAAAAATTTCGTTTGTTTTCCAGGATGTGAAGAAGGATTAGATGGGAAATATTCAAAAAGTAAAAAAGTAGTTAAAGAAGGTAATATAATTACTTCTAAAGCCATGGGTACTACTTTTGAATTTGCCTATGAAATTATTAAAACTTTATTAGATGAAAAAGTAGCTAAAGAAGTTTTAAAGAAAGTTTATTACGAATAAATAAAGAAAAAGATTTAATCAATATTTTTGCAAAAGTCAAATAAATATGATATAATATCATAGCTCAATAGAGAATATCTATTGACCTTGCTTTTAGTTTATCTAAAAGCCACTAGACCAGAAGGAGGTGGAAAGAATGAAAAAGTATGAAGTTATGTACATCATTCGCCCAAGCGTTGAAGAAGAAGCTAGAAAAGCTTTAATCGAAGAAATTAACAAAGTTTTCTCTGATAATGGTTCAACCGTTACTGAAGTTAAGGAATGGGGACTTAGAGAATTAGCTTACGAAATCGACAAAGAAAAAAAGGGTTATTATGTACTTCTTAATGTCGAAGCAACAGTTGAAGCTGTAAATGAATTTACACGTGTTGCAAACATTAATGAATCTATTATCCGTCATATCGTTGTTGCTCTATAGGAGGTAAGATATGAATAGTGTTAATTTAGTAGGAAGAATTACTAAAGATCCAGAACTTAGAACATCACCAAGTGGTGTTCAATTTACAAGTTTCTCACTTGCAGTTAGACGTGTAGGTACTAATCAACAAGGAGAAAGATCAGCTGATTTTATTAATTGTGTTGCTTTTAATAAGCAAGCAGAAACCTTAGTACGATATGTTCGTAAAGGTGGAATGATTTCAGTTGAAGGTCGATTACAAGTTAATAATTATCAAGCACAAGATGGTTCAAATCGTTCCAGCATGGATGTTGTTTGTGAAAGAATTACTTTCTTATCATCAAATAATAATACAAACCAACGTTCTAATGCTTATGATGATATGAATTATGTTGATGATTATAATCAAGACTATAATCAACCACAAAATAATCAGTATAATCAAAATCGTAATTATCAACCAAATCAACAAGGTGGTTATAACAATAACGCTAATAATTCAAATTATAATAATTACAATAATATGAATAATAATGCTGGCAGTTATAATTATAATAATCAAAATTATAATCAAAATAATTCGAATAATTATAATAATCCATCTTATAATCAAAATCCTGCTCCAACATATAATCAAGAAGAAAGAAGTTTTGAAAAAGATAATTCTACTCCTGATTTTAATAAAAAAGAAGGGCAAAAGGAATTTAATGATTTGGAATCTCAATATCAAATTGACGATGATGATGTACCATTCTAGGAGGAAAATATGCCAATTTACAAGAAAAGAAAAAAGACTTGCTATTTTACTGAAAATAAGATTGAAAAGATTGACTGGAAAGATGCTGAATTATTAAAGAGATTCATCTCTGACCGTGGAAAAATCTTACCTCGTCGTGTAACAGGTACAAAAGCTAAATATCAAAGAGAATTAGCAATTGCAATCAAAAGAGCTCGTCATATGGCTTTATTACCATTTGTTAGGGAATAATAAAATAATTTGTTTAAGCACAGCTCCAATTTGCCAGAAAGATACAAAAATGTCTTTCCTGATGAGCTTAGCTTAAGCACTAATAACAAGTAAATAATAACAATAAAGACTCTGCAATCAATGTGAAATAGTCAAGTAAAAGTAGACACAAAAAAGTCTTATACGAATCCCAGTTCAGTTTTATACTGAATTGGGGTTTTATAATTTAGACTATAAGCTAATCTTTGCGCGTTATAATATTTGATATAATCATTTATTGCTATATCAATATTATCCGCCGAATAT
>CAMODB010000014.1 GCA_946611195.1 uncultured Bacillota bacterium | reverse complement strand
TTCACATTATAACATAATTTATATTTTTTTTCAAATAAAGAAGTTATTATATTGTCTATTTTTAAGATTAAAGAAATAAAATATGTTATAATTTATCTAGAAGGATGTGTTAAAATGAATGAAATATTAAAAGAATATTTAGCGAATATCAAAGAGATTAGTCATGTAACCTTTGATCCTTATGGACCAGATGTTATTAGAATTCATTTGATTCCCCCGAAAAAAGTAAAATTAGGTATTGCTTGGGTGGTAATCATCAATGGCGAAAAATTTTTAACTATATCTTGTGGTTGGGCAATTCTCTTAAGAGAATTTATTAATAATATAAATGAATATAGCGGTAAAGAAATTGATACAGAAGAAATTAAGTTAGCTATTAAAGAAACGATAACAAAAGTAAAAACTCTCTTTCCTTTAACTGAAGAAAAGATGTTAAAAGAAGATTTAGAAGAAATCATTTTAACTATTCGTAATTTAGCTAATGGAGTAGATGTTATGACTCCTAGTTATCAGATCAAAGAATATGCTAAATTCATGAAAGCTCCTCACCGAATGGATTTATTAGTTTCTTCTATGGCAAAAAATAATAATTGGCATTGTAATCAAAAATGTCTAAATTGTTATGCTGCTAATCAAATTAAAGGAAAAGAAAAGGAATTAGATACCGAAGATTGGTTTAAAATAATTGATAAATTAAAAGAATCAGGTGTTAGTCAATTAACATTTACTGGCGGTGAACCAACCCTAAGATCTGATTTATGTGATTTAGTCGCCTATTCATCATTTTTTGTAACACGTCTTAATACCAATGGTCAATTATTAACGAAGTCTTTATGTAAATCCTTAATGGATGCATCATTAGATAATGTTCAAATAACTTATTATTCATCTAATCCAAGTATACATAATATCTTAGTCGGAGTTGATGGTTTTAATAAAACAGTAGAAGGAATTAAAAATAGTTTAGAAGCCGGTTTATTAGTAAGTTTAAATACGCCTCTTTGTACTTTAAATAAAAATTATAAAGATTCTATTAAATATGCTTATGAAAATTTTGGAATTCGTTATTTTACATGTTCCGCTTTGATTTTAACTGGTAATGCAGTAAAGGAAAAAGAAAGTCGATTAGAAAAAGAAGAATTAATTAATATCTTAAAAGAAGCTTTAGAATATACTAGAGAACATGATTTAGATTTAAAATTTACTTCTCCAGGCTGGCTTTCTAATCAAGAATTAGCCGATCTTGGTTTAAATATTCCGGACTGTGGAGCTGGTATATCAAATATGGCGGTTTCACCTCATGGAGATTTAATACCATGTCAAAGTTATTTAGATGGTTATCATTTTGGCTCTTTACTAGATAATGATTTTAAATCCTTATGGAATAAAAGAGAAATGAAGAAATTTAGAAAACAAATTCTAAAATTGAATAATCAATGTTATTTAAATATAAAGGAACTAGAAAATGAAAAGAATTGTTAGTTTTATTATTGTTTTATTATTGTCTTTTCTTTTTTTAAATCTAAATGTTAAAGCTAGTTCGGATCTTGATTATATCGATGATTATTATATAACAGTTGAGCCAAGAATGGATGATGGTACTTTAGATATTAGAATAGATATCAATTGGACCGTTCTTGATTCTAATAGTGAAGGACCTTTAGAATGGGTAAAAATAGGAATACCTAATTATCATGTGCATAACATTAAGGCTTTAACTAATAATATCGATGATATTCGTTATTATAGTGATTCCGGTTCCTATATTCGTCTTGATTTTAAACAGGCTTATTATAAAGGAGAAAAGTTAAGTTTTTCTTTTAGTTTTAATCAAGAAAGAATGTACCATTTAGATGGCGATTATGTTTATTATGATTATAATCCAGGTTATTTTTCCGATATTTTAGTTGGTAATTGTGTCTTAAAATGGAAATATAGTCCTGATGTTGAATTAAGTGATGAAAATAAAAAGGGAGAACTTATCGATTCTTATTATGTTTGGTCAGCAAAATTATCATATAATGAGACGATTAAAGTCAATTTAAGATACAATAAGGATAGCTTTACGACAACATTAAGTCCTAAAAAACAATATACGGATAGTTATACAACACCTTTTGAAAAATTTATGGTGGTTGTGGGCGTATTAAGTATGATTGGCTTTATTGTTTTCATCATTCTATATACTCGTTTACATACTAACCCTTATCTATATGAAAGAGGATTTAGAATGTATCGTTTCCCCTTCTTTTTCCATTTCCATTATTATCATAGCGGTTTAAAAAGTAATGGTGAGAAAATATCAATGCCGAAAACAGTAGTTGGAAGTAGTGGTGGTGGTCACTATAGTGGTGGCTCTTGTGCCTGTGCTTGTGCTTGTGCCTGTGCTGGTGGTGGAAGAGCAGGCTGCAGTATGAAAGATTTTTATCATACAAATCTAAAATCAGAAAAAGTAATTGATGTATTACAAGGAGAATTGAAGAATTGAAAAAAATATTAAATATTGTAGGCTTTATTATTGTTGCGGTAATAATATTATTTATCCAAATACTTGGAGCCTTACAAATAACGGAATTTAATCCAAAAGATGTCCAAGATTCGGTAACTATTAATAAAAAAGAAGATTTATCCTTAATTGAATTAAATCAAGAATTACAATTATTTAGTTGGAATATTGGTTATGGTGCTCTAGATGAAACTGCTGATTTCTTTATGGATGGTGGTAAGAAAGTATATACAGCTACTAAAGATAAAGTAAAAAGTAATATTGAAAATATTAAAAACATTGTTCAAAATAAAAATCCCGATTTTGTTTTCTTCCAAGAAGTAGATATGAGTTCATCGAGATCTAATTATGTGCGTGAAGTTGATTATTTTGGTAAAGAATTTGCTAATTATAATGCTACCTATGCTCGTAATTATAAAGTTCAATTTGTACCATTTCCACTTCCACCACTTGGTAAAGTAGATAGCGGTATAATGACTTTGTCAAAATATAATTTAATTAAGAGTGAAAGAATTAGTTTACCGGTTTCTTTTAGCTGGCCAATTCGTTTAGCAAATCTTAAAAGATGCTTAATGGTTAATCGTTATCAAATAAAAGATAGCACTAAAGAACTTGTTATGATTAATTTCCATTTGGAAGCTTATGATGATGGCCAAGGAAAAATTGAACAAACTAAGGTTTTAGCAAGAGTCTTAAAAGAAGAATATGATAAAGGAAATTATGTTATTGCAGGGGGAGACTTCAATCAAATCTTCTCTAATCAAGATTTAAATCGCTTTAAAGTAAAAGAAGGTTTATGGACTCCTGGCGTTATTAATGTAGAAGATTTCCATAATTATGTTCCTTTAATGGATGATACTTATCCTACATGTCGATCTCTTGACCAAAGTTATGTCGATTATGTAGATAAAGATAATTTCCAATATTATTTGATTGATGGTTTTCTAGTATCCGATAATATTGAAATTAAAGAATTAAATACTTTAAATTATGATTTTAAATATTCGGATCATAATCCAGTTTTCTTAAAATTTATAGTTAAATAAAAAAATGAGGGAATGCGTGAGCATTTCCTCATTGTTTATATCGATTATTAATACTATTGACCACAATTTTAACGCCAAGCCAAATAATGAAAAGACCAAGAAAGACTCTAATCATTAATAAGCCATCTAAAGAATTAAAAATAAATTCTTCGATACTAGTTAAAACATTACCATCATTTTTAATAATTGATTCAAAAAGATCGGATAATTGTTGTAAAGTAAAGATAATACCAACCAAACTTAAAAGTAGACCAGAGAATCGACTAGACCTAGTTTGTTTTGCGGTATAAATATTTCGCATAGCTTCGGTAGTTCTTTCCAAACGTTCAATATCGGCATCAATTTTAAACCTTTCCCGCATCGTTTGGAGAACTTTATTTGAGGAATGATAATTGGATTGAACATTCCAAAAATCCAAAGTTAAAGAATATTCTTCATGTATTTTATCAATTGAATCAAGAGTGTTTTCCGCAAAAAACATTTTTCTTTTCTTTTTACCAGAATGACCTCTCACTTGATAATAATTGATAAAACTAGAAATGGCAGAAGAAGCATTTTCAATAGCAGCATATTCAAATTGAATAAGGATTAAATACATTAAATCAACGACCGCAAAATCGACTCTTTCGACAATATAATCTTTATAAGTTTCATCATATAATAAGGCATTGATTTCACTATAATAGCTTGAGGCGTAATCATAAATAGAATCACCATAAGGTTTTTCTAAATATTCTAATAATTCCGGATCGATAATTTTTCCTAATTCTTCCGAATCATTGTAAATTGAAACGCCATATAAGAAACCAGCTTTAATATGGAAAAATCTTTCTTTAACTACCGGATCAGTTGCATTATACAGATTGGAAGAAATTATTAAATTTCTTGGTGTTCCTACCATTGTAAAATGATATGCCAGCTTTAAATATTTATAGAAATTAATAAATTCAATACCATTTTCTTCTTGAACAATACTAGAATAAGTACTCTTTATTTCTTCAGTTGGATCAATGATTAAACGATTTCGACTAATTTCATCTAAATAATTACCTGGTTTATCTTTAACAGCTAAATTGGCAAGAATGAGAACAGCTGTATGTGTATCTTCATCGCACAACGCAATTAGCCGAACTGGTATCGGCATTTGTTCATCTAATTCAATTAAATTTTTAATATAATAATTGTAATGATCTTCATCTGAGGTAATAATATTGACAGTTCCTAAATCAAAGAATTTAACTCTTTTATCAAATTGTCGAACCATACGATTTTGATTACCAAATTCAAAATCATCTTGGAAACCAAGACCTGTTAAAATATTGTTGACCATAAAGTTATTTTCGATAACTTTTTTCTGGTTTAAGATTTTTAAATTATCATATTTGATAGGAATAACTGTATAAATATCAGAAGCCATATAGTCTTCAGTAATAATACCATTTTCGGTATGTTTCTTTGTTTTCGGATATTTATTATTTTTATCTTCTTGATTTGAATAGAAGAAGAGGGCTTGATAATCAGTACCATTATGCCTAATAATACGATTTCCTTCATAAACACTAAATAAATTAAAAGTGACTTCCATTTCAAAAAAGAAATCAAAATCAATTTCTTTAATTAAACAGGCTTCACAATTTTTTCCTAAATCACGAATAAAATAAGTTAAATCAGTGGCTGGTTTAAAGCCATTAAGTCGTACTTTTTCATATTCATAACCTTCAAGTAAAGGACTATTAACGGGTAAAAGAAAAGGAATTAGTGGTTTACGATTATCATCAAAGATTTCTAATAATTTAGGATAACGAATTATCGAATAAAAATTAGGGAAATTCTTATGAGGATTAAGATAATTAAAGAAACGATATTCTTCACAATCATAAGCTGTTGAATTAAAGAAATAGCGATTCTTTTCATTGATTTTATCAATATCAAAATTTTCATCTAAATAAAAGAAAAAATTATATTCAGGAAAAGTGTCCAACATATTTTGAACAATTGAATCATCATTAAACCAATCATTAATTTTAATATTTGTGAATAAAAAGAAGGTTGTTGGGGTTATATGAACAACTTTATTATATAGATATTTAATGAAATCTGTATTATTTTTTAAATTCTTAAAAATGTCTAAAAGCGTTCTTTGGTGATATTTACGAAATAATTTTGCGATATCAATTGATAAGACATAATTAGTGCCTTTTTCTAATAAATAATAATCTTCATCTTTATTTAATTTAGTAAAGATTTTTTCTTTATCTATAAAATCAATATTAATATAATCTTCAATTCTCATTTTTTAAATCTCCTTAATATAAATATAATATTCTGCGTTCTCATTATCATATTGTACAATTCTAGTACTATGACGTTTATAATTTCTCTTTTCATAATAATTAAAATTCGAATAAGAGTCGGTATAAAGAAACAAATTATGTTTATTTAAATTTTTTAAATAAGCAATAAAATATTCTTCTAATGTAGAACCAATACCTTTTTTTCGATAAGCTTCATCAACAATAAATAAACAAATTTCATTTTTCTCTTTATCATATTCATTTAAAAGTGAATCATCAATTTTCTTTTCTTTAAAATAGACTTTCAGTCCTCGTCTACCGATTTTGGTAAAGAGCATTCTTATGCCAACTAAGAATTGTTTAAATTTATTAATGAAACATTTTTTGATTTTTGCTCCTTCTGCTCTACCAAATAAAAAGCCAACTAATTTTTCATTATCATAGGCAGCAATAGTATAAGAAGAAGTTGATAAATGGTGATAGAGATAACCTGTTGCGTAAACTTTTAAATTGGGTTTTTTGTTATTTTTAGTTTCTAAATAATCATCAGTAAACCAAGCATTTTGAATTAGATTTTTAATTTTTTTGTAATCTTTTTTGGTTATATTTTTATATTCTATGTTCATATTATCCTCTTTTTAAATTATTATATCATAAAGAAACTATTTTGGAAATAATAATGTTTTTTAATTCTTAAGACATTTGTTTATTTGAAAGCGTTTTAAAAAAATAAAGAATATTGCTTGAAAAAGTATTTAGAATATAGTAAAATATACAAGCATTGATATTTTATAATAGTATAGAAAATTAAAAGGAGAAATGTATGAAAGTAAATGCAAGAAACAAATGGTCTTTATCAATCGGTTGTATTGGTAGAGATATGACTTATACACTTGTAAGTCTATTTTTATTGACATATTTACAATATACTGGTTTATTTACTACTGCGCAATTCGGTGTAATTACTATTATTATTGTTTTATGTCGTATTTGGGATGGTATTAATGACCCAATGATGGGAACAATTATCACTAATACTAAATCTCGTTTTGGTAAATATCGTCCATGGGTAATGATTGGTGCGGTATCTAATGCGATAATCCTAGTATTACTTTTCTCAGTACGTTTTGATCAAAGCGTAATGGGTGGTTGGTTAAATGTTATCTTTATTGGTGTAATGTATCTATTATGGGGTATGTCATTTACCATGAACGATATCGCTTATTGGGATTTATTACCTGCTCTTACTAATGATAAAAGAGAAAGAGATACTTTAACTACTTTAGTAGCGGTATTCGCTTCTTTAGGTGCCTTTATTTCTGGTGGTTTAATTCCAATTATCACTCCCGGAAAGATGATTGTAATGTATCGTCTTATTTCTATTGTTTGGGCGATTATTTTCCTAGGCTGTCAAGTTCTTATTTTCTTTGGTGTTCATGATAATAAACAAGATAAATTTAAACTTGCGATAGAAGAACAAGACAATGCAGATGAAGAAGAAAAAGTAAGCTTAAAAGGAATGGTAAAGATTCTTTTTGGTAATAAACAATTATTAGTTATGGCTGTTGTTGTTTTATTATATTCTTTAGGATCAGCTATTCTTAATGCCTTTGGTCAAAATTTCTTCTATTCTAAATTTGGTTATATTGGTGATGGCGATAACTTAGGCGGATCAATGATGACCATCTTTACGGTTATTTATGCGGTTGGTACTTTAGTTTCCCAAGCTTTATATCCTAAATTCGCTTCTAAATTTAAACGTAATCAATTAGTTAAATATTCAATTATTTTACTTGCGATAGGTTATATTGCTTTCTTTGCAATGGCTAATTTATTAAATGGTATCGCATGTTTCATCGTTTTATGTATTTTAGGTGTTTTCATCTTCGTTGGTCAAGGTATTTTCTATCTTACAATGTTAGTAATGCTTACAAATACAATTGAATATGATGAATGGCAAACTGGTAAAAACCACTCTGCTATTGCGTTCACTGTACGTCCATTTATGGTAAAATTAGCTGGTGCTTTACAATATGGTATTGTTGCCTTAACATTAATTATTTCTGGACTTTATACAACTACTAATAAAGTTGGGGAAATTGAAGTTGCAGTTGGTATGTATACAGAAGCTCGTTCTTTAGAAGATAGTGAATATAATGAAAGAATGAAAGAAATTGATGAATACTTAAAAGAAGTAGAAGTAACACCAGAAGTTATAACTGAATTCCATGCTCAAGCAGCTTTACAAAGAGCAGGTCAAGATGTTGACGCAACAAAAGTATTAAATACTTATTCAGATGGTATCTTTGTTGTTAAACCTTATCAAATTGTAATTTTAACTGCCGTTATGTGTATCGTACCAATTCTCTTATTTGTGATTTCGGTAATTGTTATTAAAAAGAAATACATTATAGATGAAGATATGTATGAAAAGATAGTTAATGAAATCAATGAAAGAAAGAGATTAGCGGCAGCTGAAAAGGAAGAAAAAGAACCAGAACCAGCAGCTGCTGAATAAAGATTATGAATAATTCTTGGTTTAAAGAAGCGATAATTTATCAAATCTATCCCCAAAGTTTTAAGGATAGTAATAATGATGGTATTGGTGATTTACAAGGAATTATCTCTAAAATTGATTATTTAGTAAGTCTCGGTATCAATTGTATTTGGTTAAGTCCTATTTATGTATCACCAATGGCTGATAATGGTTATGATATTGCCGATTATTATAATATTAATCCTATTTATGGAACAATCGAAGATTTTAAAGAATTAATTTTTAAACTTCATCAAAATAATATCCGCTTGATTATGGATTTAGTAGTTAATCATACTTCAGATGAACATCGGTGGTTTAAAGAAGCAAGCAGTGATAAAAATAGTCCTTATCATGATTATTATATTTTTAAAGATAAACCAAACAATTGGACTGGTTTTTTTGGTGATAAAGCATGGAGTTATAATGAAAAGACTAATGAATATTATCTTCATCTCTTTGATAAAAAACAACCAGATTTAAATTGGGAAAATCCTTTAGTTCGCCAAGAAGTTCAAAATATTTGTAAATATTGGTTAGATTTAGGGGTTGATGGTTTCCGTTGTGATGTAATCAATTTAATCAGTAAAGATCAAGAATTTAAAAATGGACATAATAAATTAATTTTAGTTGGTAAAAAATATTTTATTAATGGTCCTAAACTTCATGATTATTTACAAGAATTAAATGAAAAAGTATTGTCACATTATGATTGTATGACTGTTGGGGAAACGGTCTTTACAACTTTAGATGATATAAAACTCTTAACGGATGAAAATAGAAAAGAATTATCAATGGTCTTTAATTTTGATCATACTTCAGTCGATAATTTTCTTGGCGTTAAATGGTTAATGAGAAAATTTAAATTAAAAAGATTTAAGAAGATTCTCGATAAATATCAATATGGCTTAGAAAATGCAGGATGGTATTCCATCTTCTATGAAAATCATGATCAAAGAAGAAGTGTTGGTCGCTTTAATTTAGATGAAAAGATGGCTAATTATACTGCCCCAATGCTTGCAACGACTATGTATCTTTTAAGGGGAACACCATATATTTATCAAGGTCAAGAATTAGGAATGACTAATCTTAATGTCAAAGACTTAGATGAATTTATTGATGTAGAAACAAAAGATGTTTTAAAATTAATGAAGAAATTACCTCTTAGCAAGAAATACATTGATAAATCAATTCGTAATGGTTCCCGTGATAATGCAAGAACGCCATTTCAATGGGATGACAGTGAATATGCTGGCTTCTCTAATGCAAAGCCTTGGATTATGGTAAATGATAATAAAGATTTTATTAATAAAGAAAAAGAAGAAAAAGATGAAAATTCGATTTTAAATTATTATAAAAAATTAATTCGTGTTTATAAAGAAAATAATTTAATTATAAGAGATGGAAAATATAATGATTTAAAACCAAAATCGAATAAAATCTTTATGTATGAAAGAATATTAAATGAACAAAGAATGATAGTTATTAGTAATTTCACTTCAAAAACGATTAAAATGAAATTACCAGAAGATTGTCAAATCCTTTTAAATAATTATCAGGAAATTAAAAATAATTTTCTTTTACCATATCAGACCCTTGTTTATCTTAAATAATATATACCCTATTTTCGAATAGGGTATTTTCTTTCTTTATAATTAGATTTTTTGATATAATGTATCTAGAAAAAAAGAAGGTGACCTTTGTGAATTTTGAAAGGACTAATACTAAGATTAGTTTATTAGAAGATTATTACTCCCATTTTAAAGAAGATAATCGACTAAAGACGCGTCATGGTCAAGTAGAATTCCTTACTAATCTAAAATATATTGAATCATATTTACAAAAAGATGATAAAATTATCGATATTGGGGCTGGCACTGGGGCTTATAGTGGTTATTTATATCAACAAGGATATGATATAACTTGTGTTGAATTAGTTCAATATAATTTAAATGTTTTGAGGAAGAATTATCCTAATATTAAGAATTATTTATTAGATGCCAGAGATTTATCTATTTTTAAAGATAATACTTTTGATAAAATAATACTCTTTGGTCCTATTTATCATCTTCTAAAAGAAGAAGATAAAATTAAAGCTTTAAAAGAAGCTAAAAGAATTTGTAAAAATGATGGAATAATATTTATTTCTTATTATATGCAAGATTATGCCTTTATTACTTATGGCATAATTAAAAATAAAATCCGTGAATCATTACAAGAAGGACGACTAGATAATAATTATCATATTATCAATAAAGATGATGATTTATTTAGTATGGTAAATATTGAAGATATTAATCATTATAATGAATTATTAGATTTTAAAAGGTTAAAGATTATTGCGTCTGACGGCGCGAGTGATTATTTAAGAACCCCTCTTAATAAATTGAGTGAAGAAGATTTTAAAATATTTTTAGATTATCATTTAAAAAATTGTGAAAGAAGTGATCTATTAGGTGCTTCTAGTCATTTATTAGATATTGTTAAGGTAAAAAAATAACAAGTAAAATAAAAAAATGGTATAATATTAGTAAGCAATGACTAACTATATAAGTTGGTCGAGGTAATAATATGAAACAAAAATATGATGTTACAGGTATGAGTTGTGCTGCTTGTCAAGCACATGTAACTAAAGCTGTCGAAAAACTTGATGGTATAAAAGAAGTAAATGTTAATCTTTTAACTAATTCGATGGATGTAGAATATGATGAAAATATTCTTAATGATGAAAAAATCATTAAAGCTGTCAAGAATTCAGGCTATGGTGCAAGTGTAAAAAAAGAAACAAATTATACCAAAGAAAAGAAAAAAATTGATTCTGATTTAATATTATTAATAATTAGTATTGTTAATTTATTAATCCTTATGTATTTTTCAATGGGAAATATGATGTTTTCCTTTCCGGCTCCGGCAATCGTTGATCATCATACTTCACCACTCGGTCATACTATTTTACAATTAGTACTCACTTTACCAATTCTAATTATCTATCGTAAATATTTTATTTCGGGTTTTACTAAATTATTTAAAGGTCATCCTAATATGGATACTTTGATTGCGGTAGGATCAAGTGTTTCCTTATTATATAGTATCTATTGTTTAATTAAGATTATCTTAGGTGATACTAATTATCATATGTATCTATATTTTGAATCAGCCGCAATGATATTAGTCTTTGTTAGTATTGGTAAATATTTAGAAAAGATTTCCAAGAAAAAAACGACAACGGCGATTGAAAAATTAATGGATTTAGCCCCTAAAAGTGCTACAGTCTTAGAAAATGGTCAAGAAGTTGTTAAAAATATTGCGGATATCAAAGTAAAAGATATCATTATTGTTCGTAAAGGTGATTCCATTCCGGTTGATGGAATTATTGTTAAAGGAAATGCAAGTATCGATCAAGCAACTTTAACTGGTGAAAGTATTCCAGTTGAAAAAAAGAGTGGTGATGAAGTATTTTCCGCAACAATCTTAACCGCTGGTTATTTAGAAATTGAGGCAGTAAAAGTAGGTGAAGATACTAGTATTGCGACAATCATAAAATTAGTAGAAGAAGCTAGTAATTCTAAAGCCCCAATATCAAAATTAGCAGATAAAATATCTTCTGTTTTTGTACCGACTATTTTAATAATAGCCCTTCTTACTTTTATAGGAAATTTCCTTTATTTAAAATTAGCTAGTCCAGAATGGTTTAATGCTAATGTTTTTGAAACTAGTTTGAATTACGCAATAACAGTTGTTGTTATTGCCTGCCCTTGTGCTTTAGGTCTAGCTACTCCGGTTGCGATAATGGTTGGTACTGGTAAAGGGGCTGAAAATGGTTTATTAATTAAAAATGCGGAAATCTTAGAAAAAGCACATAGTATAACGACAGTTATATTGGATAAAACGGGAACAATTACTTATGGTAAACCACATGTTACAGATTTTTATAAATATAGTGATGATGATTTAGAAAGTATTCTTTATTCATTTGAAATTTTAAGTGAACATCCTTTAGCAAATGCCGTAGTAGAATATACTAAAACTAAAGCTTTAAAAGAATATAATATTAAAGATTATCAAGCAATAGAAGGTAAAGGTATTTGTGGTTATATTGCTGATGATTATTATGAAATTGGTAATCTAAAATTCTTAATTAAAGAAAATAATTATGAAAAAATAATTAATGAATTAGCTCTTGAAAGTAAAACACCATTAATAATTTATAAAAATCATGAAATAATCGGTATTATTGCTTGTAAAGATGAAGTTAAAGAAAGTAGTGCTTTAGCTATTAAAGACTTAAAAAATGAAGGAATAGAAGTAGTACTCTTAACTGGTGACAATTATGTTACAGCGCAAACTATTGCGGAAGAAGTAGGTATTGATAAAATATATGCCAATGTCTTACCACAAGATAAACAAGATGTGGTTAAAGGTTTAATGAGTGATAATAAAGTTGTAGCTATGGTTGGTGATGGTGTAAATGACGCATTAGCTTTAACTACAGCTGATTTAGGTATTGCTATTGGTGCTGGTAGTGATATTGCGATTGAATCAAGTGATATAATATTATTAAGAAATGATTTACTAGATGTATTGAATGTCATTAATTTATCGAAAAGAGTTCTTAAAACTATTAAATTAGGTCTTTTCTGGGCATTCTTCTATAATATCATTTGTGTATTCTTATCTTTAGGTATTCTTTATTATTTAACTAAAGGTAATTTTAAGATGGAACCAATGTATGGCTCTATTGCAATGAGTTTATCGAGTGTCTCAGTAGTATTAAATGCCTTAACAATAAATTTCTTTAAAATAAAGAAAACGGATAATCAAATGAAAGAAGGTGAAGAAATGTTTGGTAATAAAACAATGGTTATAGATGTTGATGGTATGATGTGTAATAATTGTGTTAAACATGTCGAAGAAGCTTGTTTAAAAATTAATGGAGTTAAAAAAGCGAAAGCTGATTTAAAAAACAAGAATGTTACAATAACTTATAAAGGTGAAATAGAAAAACAAGAAGTTGTTAAAGCAATTATTGATGCAGGATATCAAGCTAAATAAAAAGAAAAAGCTAATTACTAAATAGTAATTAGCCTTTATTATGCAATAAGAGAATAAAAATAGGTTAATTATGATATAATAAATAAATAATGAGGTGTATTATGAAGAAACTAAAACAAGGATTATTCACTGGAGAAAGAGCATTATATGATATCCATCAAATAAAAATTATTGATTCTACTTTTGAAGATGGGGAATCTCCTCTTAAAGAATGTAGTGATTTAATAGTCAATAATTGTATCTTTAAATGGAAATATCCAATGTGGTATTCTGACAATATCGTGTGTAATGATACAACATTATTAGAAACTGCTCGTAGTGGTATTTGGTATACTAATAATATTGAAATGAATAATTGTAATATTGAAGCACCTAAAACATTTAGAAGAAGTAGTAAGATTAGTCTTAATAATTGTACCATTCTTAATGCGGAAGAAACATTATGGAATTGTGAAGATATCAAACTTAATAAAGTAGTAGCTCGGGGTCATTATTTTGGTTTAAATAGTAAAAATATTGAAATCAAAGATTTTGATTTAAATGGTAATTACGCTTTTGATGGAGCTAAAAACATAGAAATTCATAACGCAAGAATGTTATCGAAAGATTCTTTTTGGAATTGTGAAAATGTCATTGTTTATGATTCGGTAATTATTGGTGAATATTTAGGTTGGAATTCTAAAAACATTACATTTGTTAATTGTACAATTGATTCTAATCAAGGTATGTGCTATATGGATAATATTAAGATGGTTAATTGTAAATTATTAAATACGGATCTTTGTTTTGAATTCTGTAATAATGTTGACGCAACAATTGATTCAAAAATTGATTCCGTTAAAAATCCCTATTCCGGAATTATTGCCGCAAAAGAAATTGGTGAAATCATTTTAGATGAAAAATATATTGATAAGAATAAAGTAAATATTAAGGTGGAAAAATAATGTATAATTTTGATAAAGAAGTAAATCGCTTTAACACTAATAGTTATAAATGGGATGTTAAAGAAAATGAATTACCAATGTGGGTAGCCGATATGGATTTTGAAGTAGCTCCTTTTATTAAAGAAGCTTTACAAAAGAAACTCGATGAAAATGTTTATGGCTATTCATATGTAACAGATGAATTCTATTTAAGTTATAAACATTGGTGGAAAGAACGTTATAATGTTGATTTAGATACTAAATGGATGGTATTTTCAACTGGTGTAGTAGCTAGCTTATCAAGTATTGTACGTAAACTTACAACAATAGGAGAAAATGTTTTAGTTCAAACTCCTGTTTATAATTGCTTCTTTACTTCCATTAAAAATAGTGGACGCAATGTTGTAGAAAATGAATTAATTTATCAAGATGGAACATATTCAATTGATTTTGTTGATTTAGAAAATAAATTAAAAGATGAACAAACCACCATGATGATTGTTTGTAATCCGCATAATCCAGTAGGTAAAATATTTTCTTTAGAAGAATTATCAAAAATGCTAGAATTATGTCATAAGTATCATGTACAAATGGTAGTCGATGAAATCCATTGTGATATGACTGACCCTAAACTTAAATATGTCCCAATCTTATCTATAAATAATACTTCTGATGTTGTTGTCCTTCTTGCGCCATCGAAGACATTTAATATTGCGGGACTTCACGCATCAATCGCTGTCGTTAAAGATGATAATCTTCGTCATAAAGTATGGCGAGGTATAAATACAGATGAAGTAGGAGAACCTAATTTCTTTTGTCAAAATGCTCATATAGCAGCCTATACTAAAGGAAAAGAATATGTGGAAGAATTAAATCAATATATTTATGATAATAAACAATTATTCATTAAATATTTAAAAGAAAATCTTCCTCACTTAATTGTTACTAAAAGTAATGCTACATATTTACTTTGGGTAAATATCAGTTATTATAAGATGGATTCAGAAACATTCTGTACTAAATTAAGAGAAGAAACTGGTCTATTTATTACACCTGGTATTCAATATGGACAAAATGGTGATAATTTCTTTAGAATAAATATGGCAACAACTAAAAAGAATGTTCTTGATGCTTGTGAAAGGTTAAAGAAGTTTTTAGATGGAAGAATTTAAAAGATTAGAAGCTTTGATTGGTGAAACAAATTTTAATAAATTACAAAATAAAAAAATTTGTGTTATTGGTGTTGGTGGTGTTGGAGGCATGGTTGCTTATAGCTTAGTGCGTAGTGGTATTGGCCAAATCTATTTAATCGACCATGATACAGTTAATATTACCAATTTAAATAGACAAATAGTAGCTTATCAAAGTACGATAGGTAAAAAGAAAATAGAAGTTTTAAAAGAATTGTTACTAGATATTAATCCTCATCTTAATATTGAAATTAGTGATGAATTTTATGATGAAAACAGTACAATTGATTTAAAACAATTTGATTATGTTATTGATTGTATTGATAGCGTTCCATCAAAATTATGTTTAATTGAAAGATGTCTTCTTAATGATGTAAAAATTATTTCATCAATGGGAGCCGGTAATCGTCTTGATCCGACAAAAGTAGTTATTACAGATATCAGTAAAACATATAATGATCCACTAGCAAAAATAGTAAGAATCAATTTAAGAAAAAAAGGAATAAACCATTTAAAGGTTTGTTTCTCAACAGAAACAGCAAAAAAAATATTAATTAAGGAAGATAATAAAAATTCACCAGCTTCATCTTGTTTTGTGCCAAATGCTTTTGGTCTTGCAATAGGAAGCTTTGTGATTAAAGATTTATTGGAGGAAAATAATGACTGAATGTACACACGATTGTTCAACTTGTGGTTCTAATGGTAATTGTGAAAAACAAACTAGAGAAGATTTCTTAAAACCACAAAATCAATATTCAAATATCAAACATGTTATTGCGGTGATGAGTGGTAAAGGTGGCGTTGGTAAAAGTATGGTTACTTCTCTACTTGCAAATAAATTAAATAAAGAAGGCTATAAAGTAGGTATCTTAGATGCGGATATTACTGGTCCATCAATTCCTAAAGCCTTTGGAATTATAGATAAGCCTAAAGCAAGCCCCGACGCCCTATTCCCTGTTAAAAGTAAAAAAGGTGTGGAAATAATGTCGGCTAATTTATTATTAGATGATGAAAGTGAACCAATAATTTGGCGAGGACCAGTTATTGCGGGGGCAGTAGAACAATTCTGGACTGATGTAGCTTGGGGTGAACTTGATTATTTATTAATAGATATGCCACCAGGAACCGGTGATGTACCATTAACAGTATTTCAATCTTTACCAGTTGAAGGAATAGTTGTAGTTACTAGTCCCCAAGATTTAGTTACTTTAATTGTCGAAAAAGCTGTTAAAATGGCTAATAAAATTGAAATACCAATTATTTCAATTGTCGAAAATATGTCTTATTTTGTATGCCCAGATTGTGGTAAAAAACATTATATTTATGGAGAAAGCCATATTGATGAAGTAGCATATAGCTTTGGTATTAATTATGTTGATAAAATGCCGATTGATCCTACTATTGCATCTTTAACAGATGAAGGCTTAATCGAAGAATATAATGAAGACAATTTTAAAGCTACTTTTAAAGGTATTAAAGAATTAGATCAATAATAATAAGAATAGCACCATTTTTGGATAATGGTGCTATTTTGTTCAAGAAAATTGATAACAATTTTTTTCAAAATTGTTTAAAAAAGTAGTATAATAATACACTGAGGAAAGATTATGAAAAGATTATTAAAAACAATTATTTTTAGACCAGTTACAATATGCACAATGGTTGTCTTATTGTTAATATTGGGTGTTATGAGTACTATAGATTCTAATGTGAATTTAGTACCAGATATGAATTTACCTTATGTTGGGATTGTTACTACTTATCCTGGGGCTTCCGCAACAGCAGTAGAAAAAGACGTTACTAAGAAAACGGAAACAGTTTTAAATACAATTTCTAGTATTAATAGTGTTTCTGCTTACTCCTTAGATAATGTTAGTATGATTGCGGTATATTTTGATTACGGAACAGATGTAGAAAAGAAAATCAAAGAAATGGAGATGCAATTCAAAACTTTAGAATTGCCAGATGGATGTGATGCTCCATACGTTTCGCAATTTGATATTAATGCTTCCCCTATTGCGTCTATTGCGGTAAGCAAAAAGACAGAAGATAATTTAAATGAAGTTAGTAATGATTTAATGGAAAAACTATATAATATCGAAGGTGTAGGTTCCATTAATACTTTTGGTGATAATATAAATCGCGTCGAAATCAAAGGACTTGAAGGGTTAGAATTAACAAGTGGCTTAATTGTTAAAACTTTAATGAAATCAAATCTCGATATTCCTTTAGGTACTATTTATCAAGATGGTAATAATATTGCGTTAAGAAACACAACAAATCCGACAACAATTGAAGAAATAAAAAACTTACCGATTAAATATGAATTATCATTACCAATTTATTTAGCTATTAAAAAAGCGAGTGGATTACTTGATTTATATGAAACATCTACACTAAATGATTTTAATAATTATGTTAAAGAATTAGAAGATATTCAAAAAGAGATCAATTATCTTGATTCCTTAACAGTTGAAAAATTAAATGAATATCAATTAGAAACAAGATTCAATCGTCTCATATTAGAATTATTAAGAAATAATACGAGCTTAATGCTGAAAAAAGAATGGGAAAAGATTGAACCATTTGTTACGGATATAGAATTCTTATCTTTATCGGACGATGAATTAAATACATTAGCTAATAAAACTTTAATAGATTATGATTTATTAAAATTCCTTCATGATAATGCGGATAATACTGGCGGCGATGTTAAAAAATTATGGGATATTTTAATTGAATATCGGAAAATTTATGTAAATGATAATGATTTAAGTTATGAAAATTTAGTACCGCTTTTTAAAGATGGTGGCAGTGTTAATATTGATTCTATCGATTATAGTTTTTCTGGTTTAAAGATTTATAGCACTTTAGATGATGAAAAAATCGTTTGGAAATTAAGAAGCTGTGATTTCCTAAATCCAATTTATTTAAGAACATTTTATGAAAAAGTAAAGAATGTAGAAATCTTAACATCCCTTGATTATGTATTATTATTTTTAGATAGTAAGAATATTAAAGATTATCCCCTTCTTGCCAATATTCTTTTTGTTGATTTCATCAATAATAATTCCTTTATAGATAATATTAAGGTATTAAAAGAAGTTAAAGAAACAATTGTAAATAGTGAAGGAAATCCAATTAATAAAGATGAATCACTATATGATGGTAATAATAAAAATATCTTAAGTGATGAAGATTATCTTAATTTATATAATAAATTAGATTTAAAATATGATTATAATTTAAATTTAACAACAGATATTATTCATCTATTGAGAAATATAGACTTTAGTAAAACTAATATTGATTATGATAATATAAAAGCAAGCCTTAATTTAAAATTAGACGATCTTGGTCATGTAGAATTAAATAACACTAGTAAGACATTTGCTCGTTATAATGGTAAAGATGCGGTAATCTTAGATGTTATAATGGCTAAAGATGGTAATACTAGTAAAGTAGTTAGTCAAATTAAAGAAATCATTAAAAAGAATGATTTTAATGCGGAAGTAACTTTAATAGAAGATAATGCGGAATTCATCAATGATAGTATTTCTAATATTTTATCCTCAATGCTAATTGGTGGTGTTTTAGCAATCATTGTCATCTATTTATTCATTAGAAAAATTCGTTCAAGTCTGATTATTGCGGTTACAATGCCGCTTTCAATTCTAACAGCTTTAATCTTCTTATGGCTTATGAATATTAGCCTTAATATGGTTTCCATCGGTGGTCTAGCGGTTGGTGTCGGAATGCTAGTGGATAATTCCATTGTTGTATTAGAAAGTATTACTAAACATCGTGAAAAAGGAGAAGATGTACCAACCTCTTGTGTATTAGGTAGTGAAGAAGTAGCTTCAAGTTTACTTGCGTCAACATTAACAAATATTTGTGTATTTATTCCAATTCTCTTTATTAAAGGTTTAACAAGAGAAATATTCTCGGATTTAGTATATGCGATAATCTTCTCTATGGTAATGAGTTTCATTACGGCTGTATTTGTAATTCCAACCCTTTATCATCTTTTATATTATAAGAAAACAAATGATTTAAAATATGTCAAAGGAGTAGGAAAACTTACTTCTTTCTATGAAAAGACTTTAAAGAAAACATTAAGAATAAAAGGTATTTTCTTAATCGCTTCATTCTTTGTCTTCATTAGTAGTTTATTATTAATCTTAACATTTAAAATGGAATTCTTACCAAAGATTGATAAAGGTATTATTGAAGTACAAGTAGAATATGAATATGGTACAACCAAAGAAGAAATCAATAATACGGAAATTGTTATTGAAAATGAAATTAAGAAATTAGATAATATTAAAAATATTAGCTATTGTTATGGTAAAAAGAGTATTACTAATTTTAATGATAAAGCCTTTATTAGACTTGAAGTTGATAATAATAAAGTTAATACTACTGATTATGCTAATAAAATAAGAAAGACAGTTTCTAATGTTAGCGGTATAAAATCTGTATCAGTACAAGAAATTGATGGTATCGTTGCTCAACTTACTAGTTCATTTTCATCGAGTGCACTAGATATTAAAACTAAAAATTATGATGAATTAAGACAAGTTAGTGAAGAAATAAAAGTAGAACTTTTAAAAGATGAAAGAATAACAAATGCTGTTGTTACGGGAACTAGTTTAATTAAAGAAGTAAGATATCATCTTGATTTAGAAAAATGTAATAAGAATAATATTAATTATCAAGAATTAATTAAATTATTAAGAGTTGGTATAGCGTCTTATGATGCGTGTAGCTTAGACATTAATGGGGAATTGATGAAAGTCAATGTTCAATTTTCCGATGATGATTTAAGTTCTCTTGATAAAATCAATAATTTGGCGGTTGGTTTTTCTTTAACTGGCGTTATTAAATTAAAAGATATTGCGACTATTGAAATAGTTGATGCTCCTAATTTCTTAATGACAAGTAATGGTGATTATGTTTCTAGTATCAGTGTAGAAACAATTGGTATCGCAACCGGTGATGTTACAAAAATCATGGAAAATGCTTCGAAAAAAGTTTTAAGCAATCATCCTAATGTCACATCAAATGTTGGTGGTATTTCTTTATATTTAAAAGAAGCTTTTGAAGGTTTAGCAATAGCTTTAATATTTGCGTTTATCTTATTATATGCGGTAATGGCATGTCAATTTGAATCATTAATTAAACCATTTATTATTGTTATGGCAATACCATTTGGTTTGACAGGAGCAATCTTATCCTTAACATTAACAGTACGAAGCTTAAATATCGTTTCTTTAATTGGTATTATCATGCTACTTGGTGTAATTGTTAATGATGCGATAGTCATGATTGACAAAATCAATTTAAATATTAAAGAAGGAATGAAACCTTATGAGGCTGTAATTAAGGGTGCTACTGATCGTTTAAGAGCAGTATGGATGACTAGTTTAACAACTATTTTAGCCCTTATTCCATTATCACTTGGTTTAGGTCGTGGTGGTACTTTGATGCAACCAATGGGTATTGTTGTCCTTGGTGGACTCTTAGTAGGAACGGTTATAACTCTATATTTAATTCCCGCTTTCTATTGTTTAATTAAGAAAATAAAAACAAAAGAAGATATAAAAGAAGATGAATCAATTGGTTAATTAACCAATTGATTTTTCTTATGAGATTTTTAATCTATTTAGTTAACTTTTTTTTAAAAATGTTGTATAATAAAAAACAAGAAAAGTGAGGACAAAAATGGTTTCTAGTAAGAAAGATGATAATGTATTTCGCTATCTAAAATGGCGTGGTGATCTAAAGATGGAACAAGATTCTTTTAATGATATTGATTCTTTCATTGTTAGTCAATTAACATTTCTAGAATTGATGATTGACCTAACAAAAGAACCAGTTGTTTTAAAAGAAGCTTTAAAACCATATAGTAAACAAAAAATTGAAAAAGAAATCAATTTAGGAGTAATGATTCCAAAAGATTGTTTAACTTTAGGTAAAACTTTAATTAAATGTCCTCGATATCAAAATTTAATAATTTCTGATTTTGTAAAAAGTTATAATGCACAAAGAGTAGAACAATTTTGTGCTTTAACACTCCATTTAAATGAAGAAGTTATGGTTTTAGCTTATCAAGGAACTGATGATACACTAATTGGTTGGGAAGAAAATTTTGATATGATTAAAAAATTCCCAGTTCCCGCTCAAAATTCTAGTCTTAATTATTTACAAATGATTAGTGAAAAATATCCTAATAAAAAAATATATTTGACTGGTCACTCAAAAGGTGGTAATTTAGCTTTATATAGTGGAATATTTACAACTGATGAAATCAAAAAAAGAATCATTAAGGTTTATAATCTAGATGGTCCTGGCTTTGAATTAAATAGAATTAAAGAAGAAAATTTAGAAAATATTGTTGATAAAATTGTCAATATTTATCCCCAAAATTCGACAGTAGGAATGATTTTTGAACATTATGGTAAAACAAAGATTGTTAAAAGTAATGAAAGAGGATTATTACAACATAATGGTTTTTCCTGGCTAATAGATTCTAATAAATTTGTCAAATCAACTTTATTAAAGAATAGTCAAAAATTTCATGATGATTTGAATAATTTAGTTTTATCAATGAATGAAATAGAAAGAGAAAGAATGACAAATAGTTTTTACCAATTTGTTAAAACGGTGGATTTAAATACCCTAGTCGAAGCAAAGAATGTTCCTTTTCGTCTTCTTAAGGCCTATTCTAAATTCAGCAAAGAAGATAAGAAGTTTTTAAATAAATTTGTCAGACTTTTTATTATCAATAAAATGCTATGAAAAAAGAAATCTTACTTAATAATTTAAGGTTGTTAAATATTATAGCGGGATATATAAATGATAATCCCCGCTTAATAGATCAAGAATTAATGAATACTAATAGCTTTTCCTTAGATGAAGAATTTTATTATAAGATTCTTTTTGCTAATCTTAATAATATTGATATTGAAAAAGATAAAGAATTCTTTTATGATTATTTATCTAAATCAATTCATAAATTAGATCCTGGAGACTATTTAAATAATGAATATTTAAAAAATGTTAAAATAAAAGAAAAAAATTATAAAGGCTGGCAAATTGTTTATGAAACGATTGAACCATATGAAGCTTTTATTTATGATGATATAGAAGAAATTGATGATTATCAATATCCAATGGTTGGTTATTTTAATAAAAAATATCACTATCCTTGTATCAAAGATGAAGAAGAAACTTGGATGTTAATAACTCCTAATGAAATTAATACAATGAAGGAACCAATTAAAAATTCTTATGGTAAAGTATTAACTTTTGGTTTGGGTCTTGGATATTTTGCGTATATGGATAGCTTAAAAGATGAAGTAGAACATATAACAATTATTGAAAAAGATGATAGAGTAATTGAATTATTTAAAAAAGAAATCCTCCCTTTCTTTAATAATAAAGACAAAATTACAATTATTAATGATGATGCGTATGAATATATAAAGAAAATAGATGTGGATAATTATGATTATTTATTTATTGACATTTGGCGAGATGTAAGTTTAGGTCATATTCATTATTTAAAATTTAAAGAAATATTAAAAAATAAAAAAATTAAAACCGATTATTGGATTGAAAAAAGTATTAAGGTTTATCTTAAAAACGAACAATATTTAAAAAATTAGCACTTAACGCTTGACAGTGCTAAAATTATGTGATATAATAATTCTAAGAATAAAGAGGTGATTTTATGATTAAAGTAGATGTTATTTCTGGTTTTTTGGGAGCTGGAAAAACAACAGTTATAAAAAAATTATTTGAAACTGGCTTTAAAGATGAAAAAGTTGTCCTAATAGAAAATGAATTTGGTGAAATTGGTATTGATGGATCTTTCTTAAAAAATGCTGGTTTTGAAATCAAAGAAATAAATGCTGGATGTATTTGTTGCAGTCTAGTTGGTGATTTCGCTAAATCAATGAAAGAAGTAGTTGATAAATTTAATCCAGATCGTATTATTGTCGAACCATCAGGAGTTGGTAAATTAAGTGATATTATCAATGCAATTGAAAATGTTGATATTCCACTTCAATTAAATATTCTAGCGACAGTAGTTGATGGCGCGAAAGCTAAAATTTATTTAAAGAATTTTGGTGAATTCTTTATTAATCAAGTAGATAGTGCTGATACTATTATTATTAGTAAGACTGATAAAATTAGTGAAGAAAAATTAGAAGAAGTTGTTTCTTTAGTTAGAGAAAAGAATCCTTCCGCAAATATCATCACTACTTCTATTGATTTATTAGATAGTAAAAAATTATTAAACATTCTTGAAGAAAAAGTATCTTTAAAAGATGAATTAATCAAGAAAGCAAAAGAAGAAATGGAACATGAACATCATCACCATCATGATGACGATGATGATGAAGACGAAGATCATGATGAATGTTGTTGTCACCATCACCATGATGATGAAGATGAAGATGATGAACATGAATGTTGTCACCATCATCACGATGAAGACGATGAAGATCATGATGATCATGAATGTTGTCACCATCACCATGATGAAGATGATCACGATGAACATGATGAAGATCATGAACATGAAGAGCATGAACATGTTCATAAACATCACCACCATCATCACGGACATGATGCGGAAGAAGTATTTACATCTTGGGGTATTGAAACAAGTAGAAGCTTCTCTAAAGATGAATTAGAAAATTTCTTAAGTGCACTTGCTAGTGATGAAAGCTTAGGTATTATTGTTAGATGTAAAGGTATCTTAAAAGCTAGTGACAATGATAAATGGTATTATTTTGATTTCGTATCTGGCGATTATGAAATTCGTTTAGGTGAACCTGATTATACAGGACGTATGGTTGTTATCGGTCACGAAATGAATGAAGGAAAGATAGAAGAATTATTTAAGAAAAGAGGTTAATTGTTATGGACTATCCAGTTTTTATTATCAATGGTTTTTTGGATTCTGGTAAGAGTACTTTTATTATTGATACTTTAAAAAATGATGGATTTTACAAACAAGGTAACACGTTACTTTTAGTATGCGAGGAAGGAGAAGTCGAATATGATTCGAATGAACTCGAAAAGTATCGTGTTCATATTGAATATTTTGAAAATCCTGAAGATTTCTCTATTACTAAAATGTTTGAATTAACAGAAGAATATCATCCTGATCGAATTGTTATTGAAAATAATTCAATGTGGGATATCAATGATATTAAATATCCGGCAACTTTTAGAATTGGACAAATAGTATCATTTATTGATTTTTCAACTTTCCCTATTTATTATAATAATATGCGTCAAAAGTTTGTTGACAATTTAAGATTTTCCGATTTAATTGTCTTTAATCGCTGTGATGATATGGAGGCTCTATCAAAATATCAAACTTCTTTAAAGATGATTAATAATAATGCCCAATGGGTAGCAATGAATTCGGAAAGAAAAGTTCAAGAAGCTTTTGAAGAACCATTACCATATTCAATTGATGATGAAGTCATTAATATAAAAGATGAATTTTTCGCAAGATGGTATATCGATACTTTTGATCATAAAGAAAGATATGAAGGCAAAATTGTCGAATTCAATGGAATAATACTTCGCAGTAAAAAACTACCAAAAGATTCCTTTGTTGTTGGTCGTTATGCGATGACATGCTGTGCTAAAGATATGCAAATGTATGGTCATTTGTGTTCAAGCACAATGGGAATGAAATTAAAAAATAAGAGTTGGATTCATTTAAAAGCAAAAATTAGTTATCAATATTCGGAAGAATATGAGGAAGAAGAAGTAATTTTAAATCCAATTAGTATTGAAATCATCCCACCTCTTGAAAATCCAGTTTTGGATTTAACTTAGGAGGTTAATTATGTTAAGACAATTACGTTTGAGTTTTTTACTGATTGTAACTTTTATTACTTTATTTGTTCTTGGCAGTTGTAATATATGGAAGGATACGCATTTAGATCCTTCAACTTTTGATGAATATGCGGATTCCTTTTTCTATTCAGTTATTGGTAAAGATGAATTAACATGCAATTTCTATTTTGCTCATCGTGATGAATATGGGCTTGATTCTTTTGAACCAAGTTTACCTACTCCCTCATTATCTAATCCTTTAAATCTAATTATAACATCGTTAGTATTAGGTAGGGTTGATGGTTATGATTATAATGAATTAAATGCTGATCAACAGATGGTTTCTAATATAATTAAACATACGCTTGATTATATGAATTCTTTAACCACTGAAATGGGATATTTATCGAATAATTATTTAGGTACTTATCTTGGATATCAAGCTCAATTACCAATACTTTTGGCTGAATATCATTTCCGGAATAAAACAGATCTTGATAATTATTTAAAATTTTTAGATTTAGTACCCAATGCTTTTGAATCTTATTATGATTTTGAAGTTAAAAAAGCAGATAAAGGTTATGGAATGCCTGATTATGTGATTGATAATGTTATTAGTCAATGTAATAAATTTATTAGTGGCATCGATGATGAATCAACTTTCTTAATTAAATATATTGATTCAAAGATTGATGATTGTGAATTCCTTACTTTAGAAGAAAAAGATTATTATAAGAATTCTAATGATGTGAAAGTTAAAACATCGCTTCGTGATGGTTATTATTATATTGCGGGTAACTTAGGAAATCTTAAAGGTAAAGCTACTAATGAAGAAGGTTTGGCCCATTATGTCAAAGAAGATGGCACCATGATTGGCCGTAATTATTATGAAACTAAATTTAAATATATTACTGGTTATGATATGACTTGTAGTGAAGCCATCGATTATATTGAAGAAAAGATTGAATTATATTATACGGAACTAGGACGCTTAAAAGCTCTTATTGATAATTCTACTAATTTAAAAGAACAATTAGAGAAGATTAATAATGATGAAATAATGTTAATGGATAAAACTCCTAGTGAACAAATCGATTGGTATATTGAAATGATGGAACAAGATTTTCCATCATTAAGTTATAAACCAGAAATAGAATTAAAATTTGTTGATTCTTCAATGCAGGAAAATTTTAGCCCTGCTGCTTATATGACTTCACCAATTGATGAAATTGGTAAAGAAAGTATCTATTTAAATCCTAAATCGGTATATTTAGTTGATTCGGAAGGTAATCTTAGTTCAACTTTTGATGGTAATTATTTATTTACCACTTTAGCACATGAAGGTTTACCTGGTCATTTATATCAAACTTGTTATTTTAAATCTTTAGATGTTCATCCTTTAAGAAAAATATTAAAGAATATCGGAACCACGGAAGGATGGGCTACTTATGCGGAAAATTATGTATATAATTATTTACGTGGTTCTTATCCTGATGAAATTCTTGATTATTTAATTACTATGGAAAAATTCCAAGCAGCTGTTTATTCTCGTCTTGATTTAGGTATTCACTATGATGGATGGAGTCTTGATGAAGCATATGATTTTATGTCTAGATATTTCAGTTTAAAAGGTAAAGATGCCTTTGTTAAAGGCTATCGACAATTAGTAGAAATACCTACTAATTATCAACAATATTTCTTCACTTATTTAAAGTTATGTGATTTATATGATACAGTCTCAAATTCTTTAGGTGAAGACTTTAATGTTAAAGATTATCATAAGACAGTTCTTGATTGTGGTTGTGCCCCAATGAAATATATTGAACAATATGTCTATGATTATTATGGAATTGAATAATAAAAATAAAATTGAAAGAGAGATTATATTATGGTAAATTTAGAAAAATTAAGTGAAAATCGCGTTAAATTAACTATTACAGTATCTAGCGAAGATTTTGATAAAGCTTTAGATAGAGCTTTAGAAGAACAAATTAAGAAAGTTAAAGTTGATGGCTTCCGTCCTGGTCATATGCCAAAGAGTGTATTTATTAGCCGTTTTGGTTATGAAGTATTATATGAAGATGCAATTAATTATGCTCTTCAAGCTACTTACTATCCAGCTTTACAAGAAGCTAATATTTTCCCAACATCTGATCCTAAAATTGATTTGGCTGATGTTAAAGAAGTTAAAAAAGGTAGTGGCTTTACTTATACTGCCGAAGTTGATGTTTGGCCAGAAGTACATTTAGGTGCTTATAAAGGCCTAGATGTTAAAAAAGAATCTGTTAGAGTTTTAAAGAAGGATGTTGAAGAAGAAATTCAAAAAGTTCTTAAGAATAAAACGGAAAATGTTGTTAAAGAAACACCTAGTGAAATGGGAGATACAGTAGTTATCGACTTTGAAGGCTTCATTGATGGTGTAGCTTTTGAAGGGGGTAAAGGTGAAA
>CAMODB010000013.1 GCA_946611195.1 uncultured Bacillota bacterium | reverse complement strand
ATAGCATCCTTTTTCTATAGCTAGTTCATATTCATCTTTAAAACTATTAGGCATAATATCACCTCACAGCAACATTATATCATTTTTACCACGAAAATGCAATGTATATGCTATACTTTATCACGAAAATGCGACTTTTTTATTTAATTTATCACGAAAATGCAAAAATAATTTAGGCATTGCTTAATAAAGCATAGAACAAGAAAACTCCAATATGTTGAAATTAAAGTAATTAGAAAAGTTTAAAGGATGAATGTTTTTATCACTCTAACTTTTCAAATACCTTATTTACATTTACTAATCATCCTTACCACACTTTCTCTAATGAAGAGGCTATGTTAGAATGATAAAAATGCACCTTTGATGTGATCTCTAGTGCATAATTTAGAGTACTTTATACTAAATACTCATTTTATATTTTATAATTGTGTTTTAATTTTTTAAATTCTTTTTCAATTAATTTATAATCATAATTGTATATGTCCATCTCATTTCTTATAAAAACACTAATTATTGCTGAAATAGCTTCACCTATACTATAACATACTGGAGTTACTCTTAAACTTGCTTGCGCCTCATGGGTAGCGCCAATGGATCTTCCAGCAACAAATAAATTATCAAATCCTTTAACGACTACTGATCTTAGAGGTATTTCAAATGCCCAATCATTAATATTTGTTTCAATTTCTAAACCATCTTTATTAGGCGAATGAATATCCATTGGGAAAGTTGAACAGGCAATACTATCAGAAAATGTTTTATGTTCTAAAACATCTTCTTTAGTTATCATATACAAGCATTCAATATGTCTAGTCTCTCTTACACCTAATTTATTAGGTGTTTGAATAATATAACTATTTTCAAAACCAGGAATATATTTTTTCAAGAATTTAAAGCATTCATCAATTTGTTTCATTCCTTCAAATGTCGCATAAGTGAATGATTTTTCATCTAAGAAATCATATCCTGCAATTCTTGTCATATTAATTGTTACTTCATTATTTCTATTATTTTCAAAGAATAATACACGATCCCTATTAAATGTTAAATCACCATTTTCTTTGGCTTTTTTTACTTCTTTAAAGAAGCCACTAACTCCTACATATTTATAATCGTAATCATCTCTTAAGACAAAATTAGTTTTATCTTTTTTAATTTCAGCTTTTATTTTTTCTAAATCGACACCACCAACTATAAAACTCATCGTTGATGGTTGAGTTAAATTATCAACTTTACGACCGATTTGATAAGTTGCGTTAGATAAATAAGATAATGTTCCATCACCCGTTGCATCGATAAAATATTTAGCTTCTAAATTATAAATACGACTGATTCCACTAACAGTAATTGATGTAAGATGACCGTTTTTAACATTAGAAGCTATTACTTTAGTAGATAAAAGAACATCAACACCATATTTTTCTAGATATGAAAAATAGATTCTTTTTAGTCCGTCCGTATCTACTGGAGTAATTTTTTCACAGAAACCTAATGGATCATCTAAGTGTCCTTTTGATTCATTTATTGATACTAATTCCTCCATCATTTCTTCCGCAATACCGCCGATTAAGTTTTTACCACGTGAATAAAAACTCATCAATGGAGTGACTAAACTTAAAATATTAGTACCGCCAACTACAGCTTCACTTTCAATTAAAAGGACATTTAGGCCTAATTTTTTAGCTCCTAGAGCACACATGATTCCTGATGGACCAGCTCCACAGATTATACAATCATACATCTTTTTTAACCTCTTATTTATTTTATTAAGTTAAGTTCTATTTCAAACATTCGATTCCAAGGAAGGAAAAAATTAAATTTTTCTTCTAAATTAAAGATATCAAATTCTTTAAAATATTGATTTATTTTTTTTACCGCATATTTTCCATATTCATGAAGTTCATTAATACTATGACCTTCTTTAACCAATTCTTCTGATGTTTTTCTCCTTGAATAATATTGATAGATGCAATCATCAATTACTCTTTCAATTGTAAAATCTTGATTTAATTTGCTATCTTTAGTTACAAACGATGCCATTAATTGACAAAGAAGCGTTCCCGTAGAATTACTTGCGGTATTCCAAGCAGAATAGCCACTTAATTTATGATAATCAAAATTTTTAAGTAAATCAGGACTACCACCATTAGGAAATAATAAATCTAATAAAAAGACCATATCATTATTATTTAATTTATCATTTACTTTTTTAACAAATAATTGATAATCTTTATCATTATTAGGTTTAATTATTTCATATTTATCTAATCTTAAATTATATGGCTGATTTTCACTATAAATAGCTAAATAGATATTAGAATTATCTACTACTTCAATGCCAATTGCTTTTAACATACTGAGAAGGTTGACTTCAAATTCAATATCTTCAAATGGATGAATCTTTTTTAATATATCTTTATTTGGATATATTAAACTAATTTTAGGTTTTAAATTATATATTTCACCAATGATTTTTGCCAGAAGTACTGCTCCACCTTCATCAGTTCCATTATAAAATTTGAAATCATTTAGACCAATTTCTTCTAAATAATTTATGATTTGGTCTTGATCCATTTTTTGAATACCATATGGTGTTGCATCTTCTTGAAGTAAAATATGATAATCAAGAATACCATCCTTATAAAGTTTTAAGAATAATTTATTAAGCGTTAATTTTTTTTGCCTTGCATCTAAATATTTATTTCTAACATTAATTGGAATTAATGTTTCTAATTCTTCTTTCCTTTTTAAATCTTTTTCTAATTTTAAATAATGACTTCTTCCATAACAAACAGCATATTCCCAAATCAAACTATAATATTTTTTTGATTCATCATCTAATGATGTGATTGAATTACGCATAATTGAATCAAAACTATAGATTTTTAATTGAGGATGTTTTTGTTTTAAGTCTTTTAGAAAATTAATATTCTTTTTTACTAAATCTAAATCAACTTCACCAGTTCTTGTTTGAACTAATCCACCATAACATAAACCATCTGTTGAAAGAATTAAATAATCGATTTTATCAAGAGCATTTAGCCATGTTATGATATCTAGAAAAGATGCTTTTTTATATAAGGTACCACATTTTTCAAGTGGATAAATAAAGCTATTAATGCCAGCGATTTTACTTAATTTAATTAACCAAGAATGATTACAAGGACGAGAATCTAACGGTACAATAGCAATATTTATCATAGTTTATCAATTGCTTCACGGAAAGCTTTTAATGTTTTAGAAATATTATCTTTATCTTTTCCATAAGTTACTGCACCAATCATAATTCCAGCGATATGACAATCATGTAATAGCGGAATATCTGATGGTTTTACTACATGTTGTGTAGGAACAATAGTTGGTAAATCAACATGTTCAGATATATATTTATATTTCATTAAATCTAAACCATTTAATCTTTCACCATATGTTTCAGGCCTACAAATAGATAATTCTAAGAAAGTTGCGAAATTAGAATCATTTACTAATTTGATTTGATCAAAACTATAAGTATAGTCAACCGCAAAGAATTTATCAATTTTATCACAAGTTAGTAGATTTGGTGAAGTATGATGGCTATATAAGCTTACAAAATCAAAACCTAATTCAACAGCTTGTTCTAAGCTTTCCTCAGCTTTTTTCGCTGAATCACCTAATACAATACCTACAGGTACTGGTGAATCATTAACGATTTTCTTTAATAATTCTTTTTGTTCTTCGATTGTGGCAAAAGTATTATTACTAGCACGATGCCAAACATTAACATGAACTTTTATCGCATCTGCTCCGGCTTCCCAGGCGCATTTAGCAAGTTCATAACTATTTTCTGGTAAACTGGCGATTAAAACCATTTTACTCTTTTTTACTTTATTTAATAATCTATTCATTATTTTTTCCCCGCAATATTTTTTAATTCTTTTTTTAAATTTTTTGCTAAAACACTAAATCCTAAATCATTAGGATGAATAGAATCAACTGTATATTCATCATATTTTTTACCTAATAGTTTACTACCATTGATGTAATAAATGTGATGATCTTCTTTTTGATATTCTTTGACTAAATTCTCTTGGAATAATCTAATTTCTTCTCTTCTTTTACCTAATTGTGGATTTAATTCATCAAATAAATATTTGACACGCGAGATGATAACGATCGTAACAAAGGGTTTAACCTTGCGAATAATATCGATAAAATTCTTCAAGGTTAATTCTAATTTACCATTTGTACCACCGTTTGCTTCATAATCGATTATATACATTTTTGTATTATCAATTTCACTTAAGATTTCCGCAATTTTTGCCTCACCAAAGGCATTACCGCTAAAACCAAAATTAAGAATTTCACATTTTAGTTCTCTACTTAAAATATTAGCATATGCCATTCCGGGTCTACTTGCGCATCCACCTTGCGTAATTGATGTTCCATAATATACAATACGACCATCTTTTCTTAAATCTACTTGAGGTTTTTTGATATAAGAAGCTTTATCAATGCCAATTTCAAATTCATCGACATTTGCATAAAGAGGGAAATTAATAACAACTAATTTATGATCATTATTTTGATTTTTAAATAAATAACTTTCATATTTCTCTTTAAAAGGACTTATTTTTACAGAATCATAAAATAAGAGATTATTATATGATTTACCTACATAAACATCAAATCCTGCTTGACCAACTAGACTCATACTAGATATGTAGCCAACACCACTTACTTTTACTTTAACATATAAGTTTTTAGTATTTGTTTCAAAATGAAGTTGGCCACCACTAGTATTCTTTGCAAGCTTATAAATATTAGGTAAATTATCTTTAAAATAATCTAAATCAATTTGTCTAAACCGATAATATTTTCTTTCTTCTTTTAAATAATTAAATCCATAAAAAGTAACATCTTCATCTAAGGGATTTAGCCATTTTATATCATCAATAATTTTTGAATTATTTTTATCTATATTTCTCATTTTCGAGAAAAATTATGTTTGAAACGGAAATGAGTTCCTAAAAAGTATTGGCGATAATAAACAAAAGGTTCACCAGTATTAAGATAACTAATACTACTCATATATAGAGCTGGTTCATTAACTTGAGTATTTAGTATTTCTGCTACTTTTGGCGCAAGCGCTCTGGCTTCAATACTAGATATACAATTACGAATATTAAATTTCATTTCTTTTTCAATAAAATCATAAAATGGAATATTTAGTTTCTTAATATCAAAATTAGGATATAATTTAATTGGTAAATATAATCTTTCAAATATCATTGGTGCATTGCCACTAGAACGGACTAGTTCAATATAATAAACTTTATCATTTTCTGCTAATGTAAGCTTACGCATAATTAATTCATCAGCATCTTTTACTTCAAAATGAATTACTCGAACATCTAATGGTTCATCAATACCAATTGTTTCACTCGCAAAACTATAGAAAGGATGATCATTCAATCGCTCCATTTCTCTTTTATTAAAAGTTACAATATTGCCCTTACCTTTTTTACTATAAACATAACCATCGACTACTAAATTATTAATAGCTTGCCTAACAGTCATTCTAGTGCAATTATATTTTGCACAAAGTTCATATTCAGATGGTAAAGCATCATGCTGTTTGTATTTCTCGTTTAAGATATCTTTTAACAGATCACTTTCAATAATTTGATAAATAGGGATTTTCTTTTCAGACATAATTATAATTCCTTTCTAGTTATTATTATTTGGATTTAGAGTTACAATTTCACCGCCAAGATTTTTATCTACACCATTATGAGAAACAGAGATTGCATTTGTAAATTCTTTAGGAGCATTACAATAAGTAAAACGACTTTCAGTCATTGGTACTTTATAAACTTCACCATTAATCATACGGTAAAGATATACCTCATGCCATATCGTATTTTGACTTATCGAATTAGTCTTTTGGGCTGGTTTACCTTCATTATTAACTTGGTCAAGAGCACAAACACGCTTAAATTCTGTTCGAGCATACCCTACACCATTTGATTTAAAAGCACTAGAAATAAATGTTTTTGAATAATCTAATGGTAGATTGTAGTTTCTTCTTGTTTCAGCATATTTTTCAATTGTTGTCTCTTCTAATAAATCAATTCTCATTTGTAAGAAATTATCTTTTACAACTACTAAACTGATTCTTACTTTATCCCCTGGATAATAATAATGTTCGACATCTGTCCAAGCACCATTCATAAAATTATTACTGCCATCAATCCATCTCCAAAAAGGACGGAACGCAATACTTTTTGAATAATCTACTCTTTTTCTATCAAAGCTTGAACCAATACTCCAGAATAATCCAACATCACTTTCACTACTTGAATTACCACCTAAATATACCGATGGATTATCTAAATAGCGAGTTGCAGTTGCATCATATGGAGATACACCAGTTCGTTTAGGATCAAGGAAGATTTCTGGTAATGTAACAACAGTTTCAATACCTAACCAATAATCTCTACTAGATAATACTTTTCGATAGACTGCACCATCGAATTGTTTTAAAGTTCCGGGAGCTCTTTCATTTTCGATTTCACCAGTATAAACTTTAGCTAAATAATATTGATTAACTGGTAAATAATTTTCATCTCTTTCCACGGTAATTATAAACTCCTTTTCTTGACTTAAGCCATTTAAACTACCGGTAAGTGTTAAAGTAACATTAGTTTCTTTAATTGGTAAATGAACTTCACCACTAGAGCTAAGAATTGCTTCATTACTAGATTTCCAAACTAGATTAATTGTCTGTCCATTAAATACAATCGAGGTTGATAAATTTAATGAAGAATTAATTTTTTCTGGTAATATTATACCATTTATACAACTATTTAGAATCTCATTTGATTTATCAGCTAATACTTTTATGACATAAGATTTTTTAATACTTGCTTCATTTTTGCTCAAAGTTAATACGATAATTACATCTTGATCATAATTAGTACGATGGATTGTTCCATCATTTTCTATTGCTGATTCATTAGTAGATTCCCAAATAGCTTGATAGATATTACCACTAAAGGCATATTCTTTCTTTAAATCTAAATTTTCACTTGTTTCATTTGGTAGATTAATAAGCTTTATAACTTCTTCTAAATTATTATTATTACTACAACTAAAAGATAAAATATTAAATAGAACTAAAACATAAATAAATAATCTAATTATCTTTTTCATAATAATCACTTGGTAGATTATATTTATTCATAAATGCCGATTCAACTAATGATTTAACATTCATCATTGAATTACGAATATCATCTGCTTCATTCTTAACAGCTGATTGAACCATTAACATATATGAACCAGCAGTTTGTGCTTTTGCTTCATCTAATGAATAGAAATAATCTGGATATCCTTTATCAATAATATCACGATGACATTCAACACTTGCTTCATTACCGTAATATTTAGCTACTCTTTGAACAATATATTCATCGATATAATCTTCAGCATTACAATATCCAGTAGCAGGATCAATTTCAGGGAAAACTTGTAATTCATTCCAAATCTTAAAAATAATTTCATCATGTAAAGTTGATGTTTCATAACCAGGTCTTACTTTACTTTTTGCGTAAGATGAAGAAATACAGAATTGAGTTTTTCCATAAACATCATTGATATAATAATCAGTTAAATTTTCTTTATCTTTTACATTAGGGCCAACCGGATAAGGAACAAAGCCAATTTCAAAATTCTTATCAAGCCATTTATTTGATTGATAAATCCAATATGATTGTCCATTATGGAATGCTACTTTACCTTTTACCATTTCTGTTGATGTTGCGTTATCTAATGAACATGAATCGATATCCCAACGAATTGTTTTTTGAATATTATTTAAATAATTAATAGCATCAATAGAAGCTTGATCAGCTAAATGGCAATTAAATTTAGAATCGACGATGTGAACACCATTAGAACCTAAGAATTGATAAGCCCAGTTATAAGCTGTACCACCCATTACATAATAACCTTCAGGAAGTGATTGGTCTAGTAATTGACAAATTTCTAAATATTTATCCCAAGTCCATTCACCTTTAAGCCATAATTGGCTAGGTAAATCACCTTTATCAGCACCTAAATATTCTTTTAATAAATCAATATTATAGAAAATTCCTTCATCAACTGTTGAATAAATATCGGAATAAGAATAAATATCATTTAATACTGTTCCATAAAGTTTTGCGGAAGGCCAGTATCCTTTTTCACCAAATTTATCAATATATTCAGTTAAAGGTGAGATGGCTTTTGCAACAGCTAGAGTACCAATAGAGTAAGATGGCATTTCGTAAATATGAGCTTTAGGTGTACCAGCTGCACTATTTTGAATAATAAATCTTTCCCTAGCTCCACCCCATGACGCATCAGATGGATAAGTTTGGAATTTGATTTTCAAATTATATTTAGCTTCAACTCTTTGGATAGCTGCAACTTTTTCAGCTTGGAAAAGTTTTTGATAACTTTGATTTCTTGGATCACTACTAGCTGCGCTATCTACCATAATTATAAACGATGCACCCATGAAATTATAATTTGGTTCATCATCAATAATCGGGTTATCACCATCACTTGGTTTAGGGTTTGGTGTTGGAGTAGGTGTATCTTTTTTACAACCTGTAATGAAGATACAAACAAACATTGTTAATAATAAAAATGCAGTTTTAATAATTTTTTCCATTCAATTTTTTCCTTTCTTTTTAACCTACGATACCGCTTTTTTCAATACCTTCGACAAATAATTTTTGAACGAAGAAATAAAGAATTAGTACCGGTAACATTACTAACATACCAGCAGTATTTAAAATCATAGAAACAAATAATGGATTGCTGGTAACATCTTGACCCATTAATTGCCAAATATTAGCTTGCAATAAAATTTGTTGTAATGAACCACCATTAGCAATTGATTGTAGTTGTGTTGCTAAGGTAACAGAATCAACTGAACCATTAACATAGAATAGATTTGTATAATAGAAATCATTCCATTGCCATACAAAAGCTAAAATAAAGACAACAACTGTTGTGCTTCTAACACATGGAAACATAATTCTTCTAAATACTTGGAATACATTACATCCATCCATATAAGCAGCTTCTTCTAATTCAGGAGGTAAACCCTTAAATGCTTGACGATATAAATAAATAAATATTCCTGATTTAATACCCATGCCAAGTCCAGCCATTAAGAATAAAACAAATTTATTACCTACTAGTCCTTCTTTCGCAAAACTGATATACATTGGTAATGATACCATTGTTTGCGGAACAATAATTGTAAAAACACTTAAGAAAAATAAAATCTTTGATCCTCTAAATTTAATTCTTCCAAATGCATATCCAGCTAAGGCAGTTGAAATAACTTGGAGTAGTGAAACAATTAAAGAATTAAAGAAAGTATTTCCTAATGCTTTCCAATAATTTAAAGCTGTAAAAGCTATTTTAAAATTTTGTAATGAAAATCTTTCCGGAATCCACATGATTTCTGGATTATTAACATCTAATGGTTCTCTAAACGCAACCGCAAGTTGTAAGAAGAGCGGATAAAGAATAATAAATGTAATACCTATCATAAAGGCATATTTAACAATATTAATAAATACTGTAAATAATTTTTCAAAAAAGATTTTCTTTTTTAGCGGTGTAGAAAACGATTCTTTAAAATAAAGATAACATCTTTTAAAAGGATTTTTATTTTTCATTTTGCACCGCCTTTCTTAAGGCCATAACGATAATAAAAATAATTAATAAATTAACTAAGAAATATATTACCGCAATAGCAGATGAAACACCATAACTAATTTTTGCGCCATCGGAATTAACTGTCATAACTGTTAATAAATCACTAGTTGCAAATGAATCAACAATCGTATAAATTATAACAGGAATGAATATCTTTGATAACATCGGGAAAGTTATTTTACAGAATGCATCATAACCATTAGCTCCTTCAATTTTTGCTGCTTCATATAAATGCTTAGGTATTGTTTGTAAAGCGGATATGAAAATTAAGATTTGAATACCTGATTTAGTAACAATAGTAAATATATGATCTACTGAAGAAATCAAAAATTTAACTAAGCCTTCCCCAAAACCAAAACTAAGTAAAAAGGTCTCAATACTTTCTTGAATACCTTGAATACTGCTTAAAGCACCATTAGTACTAGCACCAAAACTTCCGCTTAACGCAAGGCTAATAACTGTGGAATTATATACAACTGGTATAAAGAAGATTAATTTAAAGAATTGATGACCTTTAAATTTAGTATTTAAGACAACTGCTACTAGCATACTAAAGATAAATATAATTGGTAAATTTATTAGCATACTACTAACTGTGGAAGTCATTACTTCCATAAAGGTCCTCGTACCTAACATCTGCGTTGTAAATAAATTCTTATAATTATCAAAGCCTATAAAGCTTCTTTCTAATCCCCCCGCAACACTAACGACATTATTAAAACTCCAATTAATAGTTGTAAGAAGCGGTTTTGCGAAAAAGAAGATAAAACCTAAAAGCCAAGGTAAGATAAATACATACCCCGCAATAGCTTGTTTCTTTTCAAAGTCTAATGCTTTATATTTTTTAATCAATTTTTGAAAGAAATTTAATTCTTTATAACTACCTTCATCTAATTTAATTAAATCTAAATTATATTCTTGAATTCTTTTTTTAATATTTAATTCTTCTTTTTCTAATTTATTTAATTTTCTTAAAGTATTTTTCTTTTGACTCTTTGTTAATGCAATATAATTAGCGCTAACTAGTTGTAATTTAGTTTCTTCTTTTTCTATTCTTTCATTAATCATTAATCTTAATTCATCAGTAGAGTGACGATTTTGTTTCATTTAACTCACCTCCAAATAAGCGATAGAATCAATATGATAATTATTTATTCCATCATAATAATCATATGGAGTTTCCCGATAATTTAAAATATATTTTTGATTATTTGTATATTCAACACATACCACATCTTTATCAATGATTTGATGATTTTTAATATGATAATTATAAATATTAAGATTATCTAATTCTTGGTATAACGCAATTATTTCCTTAAAGCTATTTAAATAATATGTTGAATATAAATAATTAAATTCTGTATCGATTAATTTAGTTGTTTTCTTTCCTGTCCATGTAACTTTAATATTGGATAAAGTTTCCATCAATTTTAATTTATAATAATTTAAATTATATTTATCATCTAAATTAATGGAATTGCATGAATATGATAGATTTGAGCCAACTACTAATTGATAGAATGGAATATCATTTTTAATGATTGCATATTTAGTTGAAGATACTGGAACATTTATTAAATAAGATGCATATTTTAAAGAATAATCGTTAGGTTTTGTTAAACATAAATTTTCATAATTATTGATTAATTCATTGAAGGCCTTAATATTATCATCAACAGACTTTGTTCTAAAATTAAAATCACTAGATTGATATGTACCATAAATATATGATCCTAAATCTAATAAAGCTAAATTAGATTTAACAATTTTATTAAATTTAGAACTAAATTTTTTAATTATTGTTTCTAGATTGCTCGTTTTTAAATAATATTTAGGCGTTGATTTTTCATCAAATGAATAGTTTGCTTCATCATATGAATAATTAACAACAGTTTGACCATATTGATCTTTAATTAATTTGTTATTTGAAATGTATTTATCAGTATATAATTCATTAACATGAATTGTTGGATAAAAATTAATTCCTTTATTTACTAAATAATCATTTAAAGCATTTAATTCTTTTTTAGAAATTATTTTATTAGAAAATTTCATTCTGTTTAAATATTGTTCTTTAATACCGCCATTCATAAAACCTGTATAGAAAATATTTAAATTATTGATATTTTGTTCATTTAATTTTCTTATAATTTCTTTTACTTCATCACTACTTGTTAAACTATCTTCTTTATGATATGTAATTCCTAAGAAATTCTTTTCTTTTAAATATCCAGCTAAAAATTCGACATCAAGATATAAACCATTTTGTTTATTATTTGGTAATATATCTTCTTTAATTAAATAATCTTGATATAATTTAGCCATTTCTAAATAATCAAAGCTTGTTTTTAAAGGTGTAATTTTTCCTTTAAAGGCATGATTATTAAAATTATTGGTCCAAGTTTGAATATCATTTTTGCCACCGGCTGATTCAAATTTGTAAGTATCACTCTCTCTAAAGAATATTTTATAATATGTTTGATTATATTTATTAGATGATGAAGTTGAGCATACTTTACAAACAATTGATGCCATACTAGCACCATCTGTAATAATATTGATCAATCCTTTATTATAATTAGATATACCAAATAATGGAAAACTAATAATTGATTTATCAATTATTTTATTCTTAACTTCAAATAAGTCCGAATAAATTCTTTTTTCATATGAAGATGCATATTCGCGGTTATTATTGTGATCAATTAAAATACCACTTCCATCAGGGATGATTGAATAACCCTCTAAGGTATTATTGGTACAAGATAGATAAGGTAACATTTCAATATAGATCAGTGGATAGTCAACAGTATCATATATATATTCAGTTAATATTTCATAATCTAGGCCATCATCAGTTAAGCTATATTTAATTGGAACTTCAAAATATGGATATTTTTTAACTATATCAATATTATTATCTAAATTATCTTGAATTAAATCTTCACTTGTATAACCACATGCGTTATAAAATATTTCGTATAACGCATCGATAAATGTACTAGATAAGGCACTACCATTTTCTAATGCGTAATATCCATGTTCATTATTTAATTTATAACTTGCTTTAGTATATGATAAATAAGTACGATATTTGGAATATTTAGAGCTATCAACTGTTTTTAATTCATTTATATATTCTTGAGCTTTATTAAGAATATCATTTTCAAATCGCTCTTTTTTAATCAATTGAGGAAAATCAGTATAATCAGTTTTGATTTTACCACCTAATTTATAAAAGATTGTGACTGCCTTATCTTCTTCTTTTATTTCATAACAATGTGTTTCATTATAAAATATTGAATAATTATAATTACCATATTTGACAGGAGTTCCTAAACTTCCTTCATAATAAAGGGTAAATGTATCAACATTTTTATTATCACTAGGATTTGATTCATAACTTAAAGAAGTTGATTTATCTAATAAACTGAATTGTGTTGTATTATAATCAATTTTAAATTGATAATTATCATTTTCTAATAGATATTCATTGTGATCTAAATCTTCATATTTAGTGAATTCATCTGTATTCATTCGACTTCTTTCAGGGAATACTTTTTTATTAGTAATTACTAAAAGAACAATAATTGTTAAGATTAATATTAAGATAATAATGGATAATAATGGAATCAATGGAAATTTAAATTTCTTCTTTTTTTCTTTAAATAATTTCTTTATATCAATAATCCATCTTTTATAAAAAGGTAAAGTATAATAATTCTCTTCCATATTATCACCTAAAAATACCGCATTTTTAATTCATTAATGATGGAAGATAACCAACTAATTATTCTTTCAATAAATGAAAAGAATAATAAAGTAATAAAACAGATTACCGCAATAACAATAATTGTTAGAATTAAATGGATAATAGTTAAACCAAAAGAATGTTGATGAATTCCCATTATTCCAAAAAATAACATCCATACTGTTAACGCAATACCTAAACCATTAATAAAATGATAAATCAACATTTCATCACTTGTCAAATAATTACTAAGGAGAACTGCTATTAATTTCGTAACCGCAAAAGGATATAATGAATAAGCAATAGTTGAAAATATTTCATACATCTTCCCTTTTCCATCGATTAAAGAACCAATACACCAAGAAGCTAGAGTTCCAACAAAAATGGGAATTAATGCTTTTAAAATCGTTGTAAATAAATTAAATTCTTTAATATTTACTCCACCGGCAATAAAGCCTCTTACTGTACTATTTAATATTAAAGAAATAATTAATAAAGTAATATATGTTATTGTCGCATATAAGCGATAATTCTTTTCATATTTATAATCACTCCAACCCTTTGCGGGGTGGGTTATTAAATAGAAAGGATAAAGAAAAATATTATATAAGATTTTACCAACTTGATTATTCTTTTTATCTAAGGAAATATTTTTATTCATTTTTCTTCTCCTTTCCTTTAATATTTTTAACAAAGCTATAGCTTAAGCCGACTACTATAATAATTAAAAAGGCTCCGATAATATAAGGCATTGTATTAGTTAATCTTTCAGCCCGATATTGTTTATAAGCTTGTGAATAATTATAAGAATCATTACTTATCTTTAAATATTCTAAAGCTTCTTTATAATTACCTTTTCGAAGTTCGGCCCTACCAATTCCGGCATAAGCTAAATAATAATTGCTGTTGAGTTCTAATATTTCTTCCCATTTTAAGGCAGCTGATTCATAATCATTGTTATTATAATCTTTTACAGCATCATTTACTAATGAACCAAAAGTTGTATAACTAAAAACTGTTAAATTCATATTTTTTGAATCAACAACTAATATTTGATTCTTATAATAACATAAAGCCTCGGGAAATTGGAATGTATATGTTAAATTACTCACTGAACTATCAACAGTTGTAGCTAGGCTTCCACCAGTATAAAGTAAATCACCATCTTTATCATACGCAAATATTCTACCTCTTGTACGATCTAGAACGATATAATTACCATCATCATCAACATCAATATCAACAAATGTACTCTTATTATTATCTTTATCACTAGTTTTAACTACATCACCATCAGGTGGAATATAACCATTACGATTTAGAACATCAGTTCCTTTATAATTTAATTTTTTAATAAAATCTTTTCCAACATTAGGAGAGGATACGGCATATACATATTCATCTTTATCTACACATAAATTAAGGAGTGATGAACCAAAATTATAACCTTGTTGAGCTCTTTGTTCTTCTGTTGTAAAGAGTTGCCAAAAAGCTTTCCAAGCAGATAATGTCGTTCTATTCATTCCATAGAAGCGAGAGAATGTACCATCGGCATTAAAATCGATGATTCCTTCATTGATTCCTTCCGCAATAACATACATTCTACCTGTTCTACTTACACAAATCTTTTTAGGTCTAAATTCATATTTTTCAAATACTTTATCAGTAGGAGCTGTAATCGAATTTACTAAATTAAATTCTTTATCAAAAATCTTAATTTCATTATTTCCATAATCACAAATATATATATATTTATCAGTGATATATAAGCCTTGAGGATTGTTTAATAAAGCATCTTCTGGAAATAATTTTACAAAAGTATAATTGTGATCTAATACCCATATTTTATTATTGGTACTATCACATAAATAAATTAATTCATTATCGGTTGCAACATCAGTTAATTTTCCAAAGCTATATAAACTTGAAACTAAATTATTGTCTTTATCAACTAAATTAGATGCATCAATGCTGTTAACCGCAACTAATGCTTCAGCTGAAGAAATGACATTACCTTTAGGATCATAATTATAAGCAGCTTGAAAATCAATTTTAAAACTAATTAAATAAAGGAATAAAATACATAAAATTATATATATCTTTTTCATTATTTTATCCCCGATGTAGCCATAGTTTCCAGCATCTTTGACTGGTTAACAATAAAGACAGTAATTGGTATGATTAACATTATAACGGTAACTGCTGCCGCTGTTCCAGTTCTGGCGATACCACCAGAAACAATTTGACTTAAGGCATAACTAAATGGTTTTAAATTTTCCGTAAAGATATAATTACCACCATCAGTTCCCCATAATTGTTGGAATAATAAAATTATTAATGTAAGCCAAGCCGGTTTTACCATTGGCATGATTATTGTCCAAAAGATTTTCCATTCACTAGCACCATCCATCTTAGCAGCTTCAATTAAATCATCAGGAATATTAGTCATAAATTGTCTCATTAAAAATAATCCTAATGTAAAGCCCCAAGCTGGAATAATAATTGATAATTGCGTATCAAGTAAACCTAATTTACTGATGATAATATAAGTAGGAATACTTGTAACAATTGGTGAAAACATTAATGAATAAACGATTAATTGATTAATTACTTTCTTACCTACAAAATTGTGTTTTGCAAGAGGATAAGCACATAATGACGCAAATACTACATGACCAATTGTACCAACTAAAGTAATCAATAAAGTATTAACAAAATATCTACTAATCGGTATTTGTGAATTACTCATTAAATTAAATAAATCAACAAAATTATCCAAAGTAAAATTCCGTGGAAATAATTTAGGTGGGAAAATAAATAATTCCGATAATGGCTTAAATGCGCTGAATAATGCAAATACCAGTGGGAAAGCACTGAATAACGCAAACGCAAATAAAACAATAAATAAAATTAAATCACCATACCAGCTTCGTGATAGTCTTACACGGCGGTATTTTTTATTTTTTGTTTTCTTTAATTCTAAATGCTTTCTTCTAACTTCATTTAATTCATCAAAATTAATATCATTATTTTTTTCTTTCATTATGATCCCACCTTTCTAATAATTTTTTGAATGATTAGATTGGATATTAACATCATAAGGAATAAGATTACCGCAATCGCCGAAGCATATCCCATTTCCAGTCTTGTAGAATTGGTTGAACCGAAATCGACAATATGTGTAACTAAGGTATGAGCTGCATATTCAGTCGATGGCATTCCAAATAAGGATATGGAAACCATTCCGATACCAAAACTATTTGTTATCTGCATTACCGCCCCAAATAAGAGTTGTGATTTCATTTGCGGTAGAGTAACATACCATAATTCTTGCCAACGATTCTTAATACCATCGATGGCAGCTGCTTCATATAAAGTACGATCAACTGTTTGTAAACCAGCTCTAAATGATAAGAAGCTAACGCCTAAGCTTAACCATAATTGAACAATTATTAAAATGATTAATGAATATTTAGGATTCGATAACCAATAAATTGGTTCATTAATAATCTTCATCGATAATAAGAAGGAATTAATATATCCATATCGATCGGATGAAAATAACAATTGCCAAATAAGGAATGCATTACCTGATATCGATGGTGCGTAGAAGATTAATGTCATAAAACTTCTAATTTTTCTTGGTAATTCATTGATTAACCAAGCGAATAAGAAAGCCATAATATAAGATAATGGTCCGGTAATAACAGCTAGAATTAAAGTATTTTTTAAAGCTATTAAGAAGACTTCATCAGATAAGAATAAATTAACATAATTATCAAGACCAATAAATTTTGGTGCTTGCAGCATATCATAATTAGTAAAACTGAAATAGAAAGAAAGAATTACTGGTAGAACCGTAAAAGTAATAAAGATGATTAAATATGGAGCCATTAAGCAATAAGATACAGCACTTTTTTTTAGTCTTTTAGTAAAATTTTTATTATTTTTCATCGACTAGCCCTAACTCTTTCTGCTTACGACTAAGCTCAGCATCTATTTTTAAACAATAATTGAATAACGCATCACCTGGTTTCGTACCTTCATTTAAAATATTTCTAAATGCATTATCAATATAACGGCCAACAATATAATCTCCGGGAACTGTTGGTATACCTACCGCATATTTGCGTTGTTCTTCAATTATTTTATATTCACGTGCCGACCAAGGTAATATTTTAAATGCTTCAATATTGGCAGTTGGATATCTAGCAGCAGAACCAAGAATTGATTCCATACCTCTTGCGTAAGCACTTTGAGCTGGTGAATCTAACCACCATTTAACAAATTCCCAACTAGCATTTAAATGTTTAGTTGAAGATGTAATGATTGTTCCATTAGAACTTGCCGCTGTTGCATAATTATTTACACCATCAATATTATATCCTGGAAGAAGACTAAACGACCAGTTACCTTTAATTTCTGGAGCCGAAACTGATAATGTATTATAAGTAGTTAAACTAGATACACCAATTGGCATTTCCCCAGTTCTAAATCTATTGACAAACGATGCGTCAACATCAAAACCATAATTCTTATAGAAATTAACAAAATCAAAAAATGCTTGTTGACACTTTGCTTCCATTAAGCCAATTTTCTTACCATCATTTAAATATAAAGAACCGCCATATTGAACAATCATTCCATATAATAATGGACTTAAGGCCCCACGCGAATTAGGTAGATAATAATCTAAATATTGTCTTTGTAATTCAGGTAATAAATCTAATACTTCGTTCCAATTAGTTGGAACTTTTATTTTACCTTCATCATCTACTAAACCAATTTCTTTAAAGATATCATTTCTAACAAATTGTAATTGAAAATCTTGTGTATCAGGTAAAGCGTAACATGAATCTTTATAACTAAATGGAACAAGTGCACTTGGATAAAATTTATTTTTATATTCATCAAAATCACTAAATTTTGCTAAATCAACAACAGCATTTCTAATACCCCAGTTAACTGGAATATTACTACCAACACCAATAGCAACATCTGGTCCATTACCCGATAAAATAGCTTTTAATAATACTGATGATGATACTAATTTTAAATCGACATTAATATTTTTTTGAATTGTAAAACTTTCATCAATTAAACTTCTCAATAATTGTGATTGATCACGACCTGTCATAATCCAAACAGTAATTGTTTCACCATCAACCTCAACACTACTTTTTAAAGATGTATCAGCTGTATAAGAACCAATTAATAAAACAAATTCATGAGCAAGGCGTTGAAAGAAATTAATTGATGGTTTAGGTAATTTATAATCTTTCCCATGTACTAATATATAATCAATCGCAAGAGGTTGACTAGAAACAGTCATCACCCAAGTACCTAATGCGGTAATATTATTTTCCAGACTCGCAAGACCGATTTGAATTTTTCTTTCACTTTTTTTAAATTCTTTTAATTGATCAAGAGTTGTTTCAATACTTGATATTAAAGAACTTCTTTCACCTGCAATTCTTATTACTTCTTCTAAAGAATATTCAAGATTATTAATGCATTTATCAATCGTATCTTTTAATCCATCAATCGATGCATATAATTGATAATCTTGATATTGATATGGATTTACTCCTGTTCTCATTATTACTTTTCGATAAATCCAGTTCAAATCCGCAATAACTTGATTGATAACGCGAGCTGGGCTAGCGTATGAACCAATTACATTTTGTAATTTGATGATATTTTTACCTTTATTTAAATGGAATAAATAAGGCTCATCACCACCAATAGTAACATTTTGCCAATCGGATTTATAATTAAAACTAATATCTAAACATTCTTTAAATGGTACTTTACCATTGATATATAAACGACGATTGGCTTGTAAACCACGATGATAATTTTGTAAAGATTTAAATGTTAATACATATAAGCCCTCTTCTTCAACATCTATTTCCCAACTTATCCAGTCACCCGCAATACTCCAGTTATCACCACCAATTGCGTTATAACGCGTTAAAAATTTAGCGTATGGTTCAACCTTATAAGAATTATAAGTTGCGATTGGATTAAGAGTTGCTTGATTATGTTCAAAACTATTTTCAGCTTGAATCTTACAAGCTACATCATTTAATTTTTTTTCTTTTAAGCCTGATTCATTATTTAATTTGTTATAAGTCTTATAATCAACTATTTCTTCAGCTTGGAAAAGGGTAATTTTACTAATTACTACTGGTTCACTAACCCCTACTAAAGTTAATTTATTAATACCTTTTTTAAAATAAATCAAATATGGTTCATCATAATAACCATAGACATCACTTAATATTTCAGTATTCCAAATTTCTTTTTCTACTGAAGCTGGTTTTTTATCATGACGACCTTCAACTCTTTTATCTTCAACTTTAAATTCATCAACCCAAATTCTTGATAAAGTAATTGCGGATAATTCTTGAAACTGGTATTCATCATTAATCAAAAGTCCTCTTTGAATACTAGAACTTCTTCCTGATATTGTATAATAATCAATCTTAATATTGTAATAGCCTTCATTATCTACATCAACTAAATAACTAAGATTACCAGTTTCAGGAATTAACAATCCGGTTATACCTTCAAATGTTTCTGTTGTAACATCTTCACCAAAATCAACATCAATAAATTCTTCATAATCTAAAGCGTTAATTTCAATAACATCATTTGGTCTAATAACTTCATTATCTAAAATATCTTGATAATCTAAACCAATATCACCTGAATGACTATAAATCGATCCTTCATAATTCTTTGCTTTAAAATTCGGTTTATTTAAGCCTTCTAAGAAAAAGATAAAGCCAGCAATTAAAACAATAATAATACATATTGAAACAATTCTAATCATCTTTTTCATGACTAATTCCCTCCTCTTCAAAGTATAATTTTGGATTTAAACTATTTTTATCAACAGGTAATAATAATAAATATGTTGGTTTTAAAAAAAGATAACCAAGATAGAAAAATAATGATAATAAAATAATTAATCCGGCATAAAATGCTACAGCAATTATAAAACTAAAAGCTACTAAAATTAAGAACAGTATTATCATTCTTAATAGAACAACTAATATTAATTTAAAGGCATATTTTATCATTTTAATATTACTTAAATATGGATAAAATACAAAAACATAACAGCTATTGATTAACGCAATTACACAAATAGCCATTATTAATAAACTTAAATAATATAAAATAATAAAAAAGATTGTAGTGTTTTCTTGTAACCAACTAAAATAATAAAATACATTTATTACTTCTAATCCAATTAGAATAATAAAAAAGATATTTAATATTATTGTTTTTTTATATGTTTTAAAAAATACTTTATAATAATATTTAATGATATCTTTAAAGCTTAAATCTTCTTCCATTTTAATAATCGATACCATTGATACTAAACTGGGAATTAAGCTAAAGATTCCTAATCCTAAAGTAATAGAAAAGAGAGTGATTATATTTAATATGATTAGCTGATAAATTTTATTAACAACTTTGATTAATAACGATTTCTCATTATTCAAAATAATCACCCTCTTAATTTATTTAATTATTCTGCGCTTACTTTATAAACTACGGAATAGTTTGTGTTAGCTAAGTCTACTTTAGTATCTTTAATACTTTCATCATCAACCGCAAGTCTAGTATTGATTAACGCATTAGTATTAGTATTAACAAACATTAATACTGCTTGAGTTAATTGAACTTTACTACCTGCATTTGTAATGATTAAGATAAAATCATCATCACTAATTTCTTGATCAAGATTTAAGAAATTACCTCCACCTGTTGTTGCGTTTACTGTATTATTATTCCAAGTAGTTGGAGCAGTAACATTATAATCACCATCGATTTGAGCCACTTTAACGAAGCCATAACGAATTTGTTTAACTTTCATATCTTTACTTAATACGATAATAACACCATTTTGCATGAAAGGTATTTTAGCATTATTATTGTATTTATCAGTATTAGTTACATATTCTTTTAATGCATCTTTATAAACTGAACCAGTAACTAGTGAACTTACAGCATCAGTTAAACGACAAGCAGCACCAGAACCACTATTATATAAAATGCTCTTAACATTTACATTAACTTTAAGTTCATTAGTACCATCTGATAATACTGTTTCCACGCTTAATGTCTTTTTAGCTTTAGCACTATCACTTAATTTAGGATCACTTGATAAAGCTTTAACAGCTACATTTACGCTTGTAACATTAGTACCGCTAGCACCAGTTTTACCAAATGATGTAACATAATCTAATAGATCAAATTCTGTTTTAGTGATTGTATCTACTAATACATCATCAAGATAAATTTCATAACTAGATGCCTTATCAATTGCTTCCCATGATACTTTTGTTCCTTCTACACTAAGAACAATATCAGATAAAGAATGAGCATTCTTAACTGAAACTGTTGGATATGTAGTAATAGTATGAGCAGAACGCCATGGTTGATTAGCAGAAGTAGTTGATGCTGTAAATGCACCCCAGAAATGATGAGCTAAGATATCACGACCAAATACATTATAGCCTGTACCATCAAGAGTAAGGGACATTGTACCTGATTGACGACCAATAATCATCTTATCGCCTTCAGCTAATGTTGCGAGTAATGGCGCAATTTGCGCATTATTATTAGTATAACCAACACTTGCAGGAGTAACCCATTGATAATTGATATAAATATCTAAAGTAGCTAAAATATTAATTAATGATTTAACTACACCTTCTTTATCAATAACAACGATAAAGCCAAATGCTTCATTATAAGTTGTACCAACTAATTTATATGCATCAGTGATGTAATATAAGAAACTCTTTCCAGAATAACCGATTTCAGTTGTTAGATTTCTTCTTGATGGGAAATAATCTTCAACAGTAGTTTCAATTACAGGATATGATGCATCACCAATAACTAATAATTTTTCTGCACTACAATTATAAACTACTTGATTAGTTGGGTCAGAATCTAATGTTTCAATTTGATCACCTAAAGCTACACCATAAATAAATGCATTATAAACTAATGAATTTAATTTATCAATAGTAGCTAAATCAATTGATTCAGCAGTAAATGTACCTAAATCAGTTACATCAACTTGTTTAGCATATAATTGAATACCAGTAGCACCTTCAGGTAATGTGAATGTTAAAACTGAATCAGTTAATGTAATAGTAGGTGCAGTTAATTTAGTAGCGTTAGGTAAAGTATATTCAACAGCATTTGATTTTGGAGAATCACCATAATAACGAATATCTTTAGATTTTGCAACTACTTCAAATACATATTTAGTTCCTGCTACTAAATCTTGTTCAGCTAATGCTAGAGAATTTTTAGTAACATTTAGATAGAATTCACCATCTTTATATACATCATAGCTTCCAGCACCAGCAACTTCTTCCCAAGTTAATACATGTTTAACAACACTAATAACTGGAGCAGGCATATCATCTGGTTTAGGATAATATGATTGAGAATCTTCAACGATTGAAACTTTAGCAGCTTTTAATAAATCATTAGCTTCACCTTCTACTAAATCCCAAGTTAATGCACCACCAGTAAAGCCTGTAGCTAATAAATTAGATGCTAAGAAAATCTTTGCAGTATCTAAATTACCACCAAATGGTGAACCACATAGAAGTACATAACCACCTTCAGGAATGAATGTTTCAAAGCCACCGCCTAAGATACCAACTTTAGCATTTGATGGAGTTGTAGAATCGATGAATGTTAAATCTTGACCTTTAAGTAAGTCATATTCACCAGTTTCAAGTAATACTGCTTCAATTGCGTAAGCTGCATTTCTTACTCTTACAACTTTAAAATCTTTATCAAGAATTACGGCAATACCCCAAGGTAAATATGGAGCACCACCATTTTTAGCATAAGCAGCTTGGTAATCAGTGAAAGCTTGATCATATTCAGCTTTAGTATAAACGAATACTTTATCTTCAAAACGAAGTAGCATACCGCTTCCTTCATCATTTAATTTTTCAACTTCACCAATGCTTGCAGCATGAGTATTTTCACCAATTTTAATAACATCTTCGATATAAACAACTGCTGGAACGACAGTTAATTTCTTTGTTCCAATTCCTTCATTACCACTACTATCAGTAGCGCTATATGTAATTGTATATTCACCAGCAACGTCTTTATTGAAACCGCCATTATCTTTTACTTTTACTTCTAATTCAGTATCATAATTATCAAGTGCATTTAAATATTCAAAATTTAATAAATCAACATCTGAATATTGTAGTACTTGACTTGCAGGTAAAACGCCTTCTAAAGATGCATATTCAAAATATGGAGCAATCTTATCAACAACATCTACCTTTCTCTTGGCAGTTGCGACATTGCCATCTTTATCTGTTGCTGTATAACTGATTTCATAACTACCAACAACATTGTAATCAAAACCATTTAAATTAACGACTACTGTTGCATCAGCTATGTTAACAACAACATCTTTCATACCCAAGAAATCATCTTGAGTCGTTTTAGTTTTAACATTGACTTCTAATTTTTCAAGATATCCATCTTTTAAATCTTCGAATGCAAGTTTAGTGACATTATCTACACTGTCACATGCAACTAGACCAATGATTACGACTAAAAACATTGCAAATAAACTTAATTTTTTAATCATATGTTCCTCCTCTGATTATTTTTATTTACATTAATATTTTAACACTTGTCTAGACAAATATCAACATAAATGATAAGAAATGTCTAGACAAGTTAAACAAAACAAAATAACGATAGAAAAATCTATCGTTACTTATCATATTTAGATGTTTCTGGATGAATACTTACCTTTTCTCCACCACTATTTTCGTTATAATTTTCAATAGTAAATGCATCATCTAGTGGCGCATTGATGACATATTGTAATTCTTTCACAAAAGGATATTTATATAATTTACCATTATGCATTTTATATAAATAACAATTATGCCATACAGCACTGCTCATTTTCGCATTAGTTCTAATAGTTGGTTTACCTTCATTACCGAATTGATCAATCGAATTTACTCTCTTAAATTCAGCTTTTTTTACACCTTGTCCTTCTGATGAAAAAATAGGACTATAGAATGTAGAAGGCATATCGTTCTTTAAATGATATCTCTTTCTGATATTTACATATTTTTCAATAGTAGTTGGTTTAACTACTTCAATACGCATTTGTAAATAATTAGGAATTGGTGAATATACTTTTAAACGTATTACATCACCTGGAAAATAATAATAACCAAATTCTTTAGGATTTGTTACATTCCAAGAATTGACATTAATTACATTAATACAACCATCTTTTTCAACTCTATCTTTGTAAATATAGCGCCAAAAAGGACGATATCCAAGTTTAGGATGTGATTGATCTAATTGATAACTTGTATCAGTAGAATCATACATAATATTATATCCTACACCACAATCACTTTCTAAATCAGCTTTTCCACCTACATAAACACCAGGATTATCCATATAGCGTTTTTTACCATCAAGATTAAATCTTTTCTCATCTGGAGTAAATTCTCCAAGTTCAATTTCAGCTTCTAATCCTAACCAATTATCGATAGGCGCAACAACTTTATGATACCAAGCTCCTAAAAATATTGGTTGAACATTTAGTTTTAATGTTCCTAAGTCTTTTAAATCGCCAATTTCTACTTCATCAAACATTGATGTATCAACATAATTACTATCAAGTGATGGAACAACATTTAATTTTAACATAATAATCTCCCTAAATTTATTTTATGCCGATATTATATACTAGATTTTTTATTATTTCATTAAAAAAGATTTTTTTTATAATAATAAAATGGTAAATTGTTACATTTCGGATTACAATTTACACCAGAATGAGCAAATTATAAAAATAAGAGCCTAATGGCTCTTATTTAAATTAGTACTGTAAAAAATTAAAGTGATTTAGTATACCTTTTTTTGTTTAATGTAAATAAAAATTCCTTGTGATAAAATAAAAGCACCAAAGCATTTTTTAATCACAAGGATTTACTTTATTATATCTTTAACAGAATAATATAATCCATAGCATGCATCTTCTAATGAGCATACTAGAAATTTTCTATTGATAAAATGCAACTTTATTTCTTGATAACATTTGAAATTAAGCAATTACGTAAAAAATCAAATGATATCTATGAAATAGTAATATCTATTTTTCCACTTAAAAAATCAATGATATTTATATGTGTTATACCATTTCTACTAGTATCGATTGGATCTAATGAAAATACATATTTAGGTGAAGCATCATGTATATTTTTAAATGCTCCATATTCTCTATCAATAGTAGTTTGTTTTTCAAGATAATAAGCAACTTGAATGAAGCATTTTTTCTTTCCTTTTATAGCAACAAAATCTATTTCACCATTTCTTAATATTCCGCTCCTAACATCATAGCCTCTTGCTTTGAGTTCATTATATATTAAATTTTCTAGTCCAAAAGAGTCATCTGTGTTTAATATATTTGAAAAAGAATTTCTTAAGCCTAAATCTATTGCATATAACTTTTTTGTCCCATTTAATGCTTGTTTTCCTTGTACATAATAAGGTTTACATTCAGATATTAAAAAGCATTCTGCAATATATTTTTGATAGTTAGTTATTGTAACAGCAGTAGATTTAAGTTCTTCTTCATTTGTTTTATTCAGCAGGAATCTAGCAATGTTTGTTGCTGAAAACATTCTACCTGATGTCATCAAAATATAATTAGCAACATTCTCAAAAGCACTCCTATTAATCCTCTTATGATTTTTATAAACATCTTTTTCTATTATAGAATGATAAAGAGCTTGAAAATAATCGACAAGACCTTGTTCATCTAATTCTTCATATCTTTGTGGCATTCCTCCCCACTTAAGGTAATCAAAAAAATCATTATAATCTATTTTAATATTATTTGCTTTTTTAAATTCAATTGATTCTTTATAAGTAAAAGGTGCGATCGTAAATTCTTTTGCTCTACCAGTTAACTTATCTTGCAACTTTCCTTTTAACAATTTCGAATTGCTTCCTGTAATGAACAAGGAACAATTATAACTTATCCTAACTGATGCAATCGCTTCTTCAAATTTTTTAATATGTTGAACTTCATCAATAAAAATATAGTATTTTTCTTCATCTTTAATTTTTTTATCAAGTTCTTTTTCTAGTTTTTTTCTTGTAGTAATATTTTCCCCGCTTTTACCTTCAAGATTAAAAACAATAATATGATCATTTGCTACTCCATTACTTTTTATTTCATCAACTATTTGCTCCATGAGAATGGATTTTCCGCATCTTCTTATTCCTGTGATTGCTTTTATGTATTCAGATTCGTAGAATGGTCTAATCTTTGACAAATATTGTTCTCTTTTGATTATAATCATTTTTTATGCTATCTCCTATTTGTAATGCAATTATATCAATTTATCGTTTGCATTTCAACATTTTTGCAAAAAATCAAACGATAATTCATTAAAATAGCATCATTTTATATACATTCACTAATCATCCCTGTCACGCACCATCTAATGAAGAGGCTAGATAAGGATGATTATAAAAATGCGCCTTTGATGTTATCGCAGGCGCCGATATATTAATGATTTATTTTAAAGTTCTTTTGAACTTATAATGTCTATCATTTGTTTAGGAGTAACAACATAATTTCTTATTGGATAATGTTTAATGTTTCCTGTGATTAGAAATGCATCCATTGTATGTCTAGCACTCATAACAATTTCATAGAAAACTATATCATCTTCGTCAACAAAATCTTCTAAAGTTTGTTCTCTTTCTAGAAATATAGAATTTGCTTTGATATTAGCTATCAAATTATCAACTTCAGCATTGGAAAATCCAAACTTATTTCTTTTTAAAACATCTTCATATTCATCAATTATTTCTTTATTTAATAATGGTACAATCTTTTTTGATATAACAAGATCTAATATTTCACCTGGAATTGAATCATGTTTTAACAGTGAAGACACAACTACATTTGTGTCAATAACTGCATAATATTTCATTTTCTATTTTTTCTTTCCGCCCTAGCTAATTTTATTTCTTCATTTATTTCATCTAAACTAATTTCGGAATTTCCGTTGTTTTCTGATAAGGTTCTCATTTTATCAATAGACAAAATGGCGTTTAATGTCAATTGATCAATCTTAGTATCAAAAGGAATGCCTCCTTCTAATACACTTTTCTTCAAAAACATTCTCACAGCAGTAGATAAGTCGATTCCAAGTTCATTATAGATTGCATTGGCTTGATTTTTTAATTCTTCATCAACTCTTACTTGTATTAAAGCCATGATAATACTCCTTTCATTTAACAATTATATTATACACCTTTATCATTACAATGTCAAGACAATCACATTACAAAATCATTTATATAGTTGTTTATTTTTATAGCGTACTCAAATGAAGAGGTTAGATAAGAATGATAATAAAAAAGCACCATATGGTGCATTTATTAATATTTGAAAATATTCTAAAAAATAATTATTTAATAAATTTCAATAAAAAATCTGAGATGCCAATCACTG